>USCT01000003.1 GCA_900553185.1 uncultured Bacteroides sp. | reverse complement strand
CCGTAGCGCAGACACAATATGATGCAGCCCGTTTCTCGGGCAGTGAGTTGAACGGTACGGCCCGTTTCGTCGGAATGGGAGGAGCCATGAGTGCATTGGGTGCAGATATATCAGTGATGGGAACCAATCCTGCCGGTATCGGCCTGTTCCGGAGCCATGATCTTTCCTTGTCTTTCGGCTTTAATAAAAATGTGACGAACAGCAATTTTGAAGGAACGCAGGTAAAAGATGATCGAACACGTGCTTCTTTTGATCAGGTAGGCTTTGTGTATAGTACCAAGATTGGTAATCGTACAAACCTTCGTTATTTCAATGTGGGTTTCAATTATCATAAACTGGCTAATTTCAATCGTCAGTTTTCTTCACGGGGCAACCTGAATGGTTCTTCACTGAGTTGGCAGATGCAGGATATGATACTGGGAACAGGAGCTTATCAGACTCAGAATGATTATAATGCTCTGCTTGATACAGATAATCCGTATACTTCGTCGGCTTATTACGGAACTCCTTTCCTGGGTTCTATGGGAGTCCGTACCGGTCTGGTAGACGATGTAACGGGAGAAGACGGATCATTCGGTATGATGGGATGGAACGGTGCCAGCGGAGATTATTACAGCCGGGAAGAAGGAGGTATTAATGCATACGATTTCAATCTCTCGTTCAATGTACAGGATCGTTTCTATTTTGGTGCCACATTGGGGGTATACGATGTGAATTATAACCGTTATTCTTCATATTATGAAACCGTACTGGATGACAATGGAAATGATAACGGTAGTTTTCAGTTGAATAACTGGTTTACTACGGATGGTGCAGGCGTTGATTTGAAATTGGGCTTTATTTTCCGTCCGGTAGAATATTCTCCATTCCGTATCGGTTTTGCTGTACATACCCCCGTCTGGTATGCGTTGAGCGATCATTATACCGCGACGTTGAATACGGATATTCTGGCTTTTCCGGAATCGTATACCGAGAACTTGTCTGATTATTATGCCCCGGATGCCAGTTATCTGATGGAATATCAGCTGGCTACTCCGTGGAAATTCAATGTCAGTATGGGAACTACGTTCAGTAACGTGCTGGCGGTAGATGCCGAATATGAGTTTGCCAATTATGCCAAGGCCAATTATAAAGATACAGGCGGATATGAGCTGACTTCTGCCAATGAAGCTGTCAGCAAGTATCTGAAAAATGTCCATACGTTCCGAATCGGTATGGAAGCCAAGTTCTCGCCGGCTTTCAGTTTCCGGGCAGGGTATAATTACGTGACTTCGCCGATAGCTGATAATTCGGCCCGTTATGTGCCTAACTTATCAACCAATAAGGCTGATTATATCTGGTTCGATGAGACGCGTACAGATCCGGAATATCATAACCTGAAGGCACGCAATACCCTGACTTTGGGTTTGGGCTACAGGGGAAAAAGTCTGTATGCCGATGTTGCCTATAAGTATGATTTCTATAAATCTGATTTTTATATGTTTGATGATTATCGCTTCTCGAATGATGGTAACAGCATTGTAGGCAGAAATGCTGCGGCCGATGTAAATCATGACCGTCATCAGTTACTTTTTACGGTGGGAGTGCGATTCTAAGCTCATTGTATATAATTTTTAAGATAATGACCGTGAAGGTGTAGTTGCCCGTTGTGGCTTCTACACCTTTTTATTTGTCGTGCTGATGACGGTATTCTTTCTTCTTCCAGAAATTGAATCCGGCATAAACACGAAGACTTCCAAAGGAGTTGGTCATCGAGAAGTTATCTTTCCGGTAGTCGTAAGTATGTAATACGAGGGAGGCGCCTACATAGTATTTCCCGTTGTTCCAAGTGATTCCGGCACGTGTAATCAGGTCGAAATTGATATCCTTTACCCATCCCAGCCAGTTGGTCTGGTTAAAAACCGGAGTGTCATCGATGCGTGCTTTCTTGTAGGCTATGGCTGGAAGCAAGGAGAGATTCAGCAGGCAGTTTCTGGCGAATACCCAGTTGTAACCGTATCCTATGCTCAGGTTATAATCGTTGTATTTTACTTTATGGAACTTCAGTGACGGACGAAGTTGATCCTGTATTTCTTGTGGCAGAAGCGTGTAATCGAATGTTATGTTGTGTTGAGAGTATGAAAAGCCGGCCAGCAGTGACCCGCAACTCTTGCGCTGGTTGGTAGACTGGCTGTAGGCTGCAGGATAGGAAAAACGCTTGTAATTGAATATCCAGTAAGCATTCAGGCCTTTGATATCGCTTTGAAGTCCGGTGAATTTGGTACCTTCATAGCGGTTCTGGGTTGTAATGTTACTGTATGAATTGAGCTTGAAATTACTGCCTGTTTTCCGGTAATATAAATCAACTCCGAAACGTGAGCTGTAGAGATTGAAAACAATTTCTTTGCGGGGAGCCTGGTCTTTTGATTTTCCCAACAACTTTTTGATGTCGAAGGATATGCCTAGAAAAATCCATCGCCATCCGAAGTAAACGCCTATCTTGGTATTGGCTGTAGGTGCAAAGTTCAGGCTTTGCCGACCGTCGTTTCCGTTGCTTCCCAATCTGTAGTGCTCAAACCAGGTACTCTGTTCAAGCATGAATGCCAGATTATACTGGTTGGGAGAAATGTAGGTTGTGTCAATGTCGTTCAGGCTTTTTCCTACTTTAGTGAGTTCCTGTTTGGAAATCTTGAATGTATTCCGGACACCTTTGGCCAGTGTGCGCAAAGGTGTCCGGTTTTTTTCGACAGGAGCAGGCACAACATTCACACTATCTTGGGTTTCGGTCTGTGCGTATGCTGATGCAAGCGGAAAACATAAGATAGCAACGAATAATCTGTATGAAATGCTTCGTCTGCCGGCCATAAAATGGCTTATAATTTATTGAGAATTCTGTCCATTACCCAGTTCGTGGGAGTGGCACTGATACCGTCGCAGGTACAGATGGCTTTTCCCTGCAGGTGTTCTACCACGGCTTTAATAAGAGGAAGTTGCACGTGTGGAGGATTGGGAGGAAGGATTTCTTCCCGTCCTCTTTCGGTGTGTAATCCGATGGGTTCGTATGTAAAGACGGAAAAGCAGATCATTCCTTTGTCTCCGATGATTTCGATACGGTCTTCTTTGGCCGATTCATGGGCTACAAAGCACCATGATCCGGAACCGGGTAGTCCGGACTCGAACTTGAAACAGGCACTGATGGTGTCTTCTGCCTCATACAGTCCACCCCGATTGCTCTTGTATCCTTCTGCTTCGAGGATACAGCCGAACATGTCTTGCAGCAAATCCAGCTGATGAGGTGCGAGGTCGTAAAAGTAACCTCCGCCTGCAATGTCGGGTTGTACGCGCCAGGGTAGATTCTTGCTGTTATAGTCCAGATTTCGTGGAGGCTGTGCAAAGCGTATTTGTACATTGATTACATTTCCGATTTCTCCTTCATCTACCAGTTGGCGGACTTTCTGGAAATATGGCAGATACCGTCGGTAGTAGGCTACGAAACAGGGAACGCCTGTTTCCTGGGAAATGCGGTTGATACGGGCGCAGTCTTCATAGCTGGCGGCCATCGGCTTTTCGATATAGACCGGTTTTCCGGCCTTCATGGCCATGATGGCAAAAGTAGCATGAGAGGAAGGAGGAGTGGCGATGTATATTGCATTTACATTTTCGTCTCCAATGAGTTCCTGAGCGTCTGTATACCAGTTTGGAATGTTATGCCGGATGGCGTATGATTTTACTTTTTCCTCATCGCGGCTCATTACGGCTACTACCTTGGAACCTTCTATCATGTTGAAAGCAGGACCGCTTTTCTTTTCGGTGACTTCACCACATCCGATGAATCCCCACCGTACTTTGTTCAGTTTCATCATCGTCCTTATGATTTTAGTTGAAATATTTTTTGTATAGTTTCTGATAGTCTTTGGTTTTCAAGTATCCTTCCAGCCATACGTTGAGAGTATCGCGCAGGTTGGGAGCGTTCTTGCTGACTCCCCATGCGTAGAACTGGGTAAAGCTTATGCTCTTGCTTATGTCCAGGTTTGGATAATCTTTTAAGGAAGCTTTAGCCAGATTTTCATCGCATACGGCATAATCTATTTCGCCTTCTGAAACCATGGCCAGCAACTGTTCCGGTCCGTACTTGTCTATTTCACGTATGTAAATTGTATCAGCTATTTCATTGATAAGGTTATGAATTCGCAGGAGTGCCGGTGAATGACTGATCAGGTGGAGTGTCTTATGGGCCAGTTCCAGCTGACCGCTGATGTAAAGGCTGTCTTTCCCTTCTTCTCTTTTTCGTTGTACCAGTACTTGCTTGCTGAGTAGCAGCGGATGTGTAAAGAGTAACGTATCTTTTGAACTGCTTGTTACAACGGTACCTGTAGCCATCAGGTCATAGCGTCCTTCGGACAATCCTTCCAGTCTTTTCTGGTAACTCATTTCTGGAGTGATTTCCAGTTTTAATCCTTTATCGCGGGCAAATGCCTGAAGCAGTTCCAGATCGAATCCTGTCACTGTGTCTTTTTCTGCGTGAAAACTCAGACGGTTATACTCTGTTACGGCACGCAGGAGGCCCGATTCCCTGATTTCTGTATAATCTCTGGGAGTATACGAAATCATAGTTGTAGAGGGTTGGTGTGTGTTGACACCAATCAGCAAGGCTATTACGACAATACCTCCCAGCAGATAGTAGAGATTTTTCCGTTTCATGGCTTTAATCGAAGAAATTCCAGGATATGCCCAGTTTCAAGATGCGCGGATTCAACGGATAATGCGGCGCCAGAAAATAGCTTTTGTCTCCTGTTCCCTGAACCAGGTTATACATCTGTACGAAAATACGTGTACGTTTCAGATGAAGGTTTATATAACCGTTGACGAGCGGATATCCACCCAGTTTATAGCGCGTTTCCGGATTTTGCAAGTAGAATTGTCCGATGGCAGGTGCGTAGTCGGGGGCGTAATATTGGGTGAAGTAACGTACATCGGCTCCCATTTCTATGTTTAATACTTTTTTGGCCAGTGAGAATTTAAGGTACAGGTTATGATAAAGTACCCATTCCGGCAATGGCAGCACGTTTTCGTTGCTTGATTTCTGGTATGTTATGACATTGTCCAAATGCAGAATGCCCAGCTTGAAATCTTGTTTCAGCGTAGCACTGAATACCTGGATGTTATCAGACTGCTGTTTTACAGCTACGTTGTTCTTGTAAGTGGCAGCCGTGCTTTCTGTTGCTTCTGTTGCTATTACAGAAGTGTTATCAAGATAAGTATAGTTCTTTATGTTTTCTATTCCTGCCGATAATTGAGTCTTCCAATGGTCTATGCTCAGTTTGCCCTCCAGTTTGGTACGCATGATTTTCGACAAGTCCTCGTTGTCCCACCAATAATGTTTAGAGTGGAAATGGCGGTAATAAAAGACAGGGTTTTCGTTTTTGATGTATGCATTTACATCCAGTCGCACAGTATCTTTAAACAGAGGGAAGTTTAGGTTGCCGTTTCCTTCTATACTGAATTGTCCGGCATCCTCACCGATAAGGGCAATCTCACCCAATACATTGTAATGAAGAAGACGACCTTGTTCCTTGATCAGTTGTCCTCCTACGGAAAGTATATTTTCTTTGTAGTCTACCGGAACCCTTCCTCCCGTCTGGCCGGCAATGGTATCGGTCAGGTTGAAACGACGGTGTTCGAAACTGGCAAATGCAGTCAGTCCGGCTTTGGCCCATTTGTTGAATCCTTCACGCAGTGATATGCCGACGGTATTTTTAATGGATAAATATTTGGTTACGTCAGTTGAGTCAGTTCCCAGGTAGTTGTTTGCAAAATAGCTTTGATTCTGTGTGTCGTCGTACGAGATGTATTTTCGTTTGTTGTAGTCTATCTTGACAGTATGGATAAAGCTGGTAACCGGGACAAATATCTGTTTGCTGATGGTGTCACCTTCTTCCTGTTTTTCTTCGTAGAATCCCAAGTTATACCGGTGTGTAAGAAAGCCGTGATAGCCGGTGTTGTGATTCCAGATATCTTTCAGATTGGTAGGCATGTCGTAGGTGTTGTATGATTTTTTACCTTCGTTCATGTCTAAGGGGTGAGTGACGTAACGGTCGTCTTCCAGACCTCCGTTTTCGGCTACTTTCAGATTATCGTTGATGAAGTTGAAGTGCATTTCGTATTTGTCTCCTCGATAATACGCAAAAAGGTTACCGTTGAACAGGGCGGTAGACTGGTTGGCATATTTTCCTCGTCCGTATGTATAGTCGATGTCAAATCCAAATCCGAGGCGTTTGTTGACATTGACGGAAAAATACGACTTAAAACGTTCTTCACCGTATCGTCCGTCTCCCTGTTTGTAATATGTCAGGTTGGTAAACGGTGATTTTGTATTGGTGTATGTTACGTCGCCTGCTTGTTTTACCGTAAAGTCATAAGGATCTGTAAAGAACTCTTGCGAAGCACTTTTACGTTCAAAAAATACATGCGAGATGCGCGGAGCTCCCAGATTGCCGAGGTATGTGTAATGTCCGGTAGGGCCTCCTGTATCGTTTGTATTCTGAAAGGCATGTTCGACTGTATCTACGGGTACCTCAAACAGATTTCCCAGTCGTTCGTCTACTTTCCAAGAATTTAAACCGATGGGAATGGTGCTGGCGTCAATTACGGCAGTCGTGTCAATGGGGTTTCCGTTCCGGTCGTATCGGTTTGAGTCCAGACCGGATGCTGATGTTCCGAATTGGCTTATGGTGTTCTGTCCGAATACATTGCCGAACAGCCCTATCAGTAGCATGAATATAAGAATCTTTCGTATCATGGAGCAAAGATACAACAATAAACGAGAAGAAAGGCAGTTTGGCGTAAGAATGTTGCAGATAACGGTATTGAAAGCTTCGGGATATTCCTGTGAGATTGCCGGGGATTTGTTCCGTCATGTAAAGAGATAAAAAATCCCGGCAGGGAGATCCATACCGGGACTAAGGAATATACTGTTTGTTTATCAGACTTCTTTGATGATTTCCATTCCGATTTTGATGGCCTCTTCGTTCATCGGGATGAGCGGGTGGTGCCGTTCCGGCAATGTCTTGTGCAATGCTTTTACAACGCTTTCTATGGATACAATCGGGCGTATCTTGAGCAAGCCTCCCAGTACAATCATGTTGAATGTCTTGGCCATCTTGCGTTCGTTGGCTTCGTCCATGGCGTCAATACGGTAGATCTTTATATCTTTTCGTGTAGGCGGGTTGATAATTCCATATCCGTCGTAAATCAGTACACCACCCGGCTTTATCTTGTTTTCGAATTTAGCCAATGACGGCTGATTTAAGATGATGGCGGTATCATACCGGCTCAGGATAGGAGAAGAAATGCGTTCGTCGCTGATGATGACAGTTACATTGGCTGTTCCTCCCCGTTGCTCCGGTCCGTAGGCCGGCATCCACGTTACTTCTTTTCCTTCCATCAATCCTGAATAGGCCAGAATCTTACCCATCGACAAGACTCCTTGTCCACCGAATCCGGCTATAATAATTTCTTCTTTCATACGCAAATTAGGAGTTAGGTTGCTTATTTGATGTCTGTAGTGTCTTTCAAATCGCCAAGCGGATAGAAAGGAAACATATTTTCTTCCATCCATTTATTGGCTTTTTCGGGAGTCATTTTCCAGCCGGAACTACAGGTGGAAACAATTTCCACAAGGCTGGAACCTTTTCCTTGCATAGAACACTCGAAAGCTTTCCGGATGGCTTTTTTAGCTTTCCGGATGGCGGCTACGCTTTGTACAGACTGGCGTGTAACGTAGCATGTACCTTGCAGGGTGGCGGCGATTTCTGTCATCTTTAGCGGGTAGCCGTGGATTTCAGGGGTACGTCCGTACGGGCAGGTAGCTGTTTTCATACCCAGCAAGGTCGTAGGAGCCATTTGGCCGCCTGTCATTCCGTAAATAGCGTTGTTGATGAAAATAATGGCAATGTGGTCTCCACGGTTTAGGGCGTGGATGGATTCGGCTGTACCGATACAGGCCAGGTCTCCATCGCCCTGATAGGTAAACACCAGACGGTCCGGCCACAGACGTTTGATGGCTGCGGCCAGTGCTGGAGCACGTCCGTGAGCTGCTTCCTGACAATCAATGTCCAGATAATTGTACATAAATACGGCACAACCTACCGGACTGATACCAATGGCTTTTTCTGTCATCCCCATCTCTTCGATGACTTCGGCTATCAGTTTGTGCACTACTCCGTGACTACATCCGGGACAGTAGTGCATCGGGTTATCGTTTAAAAGGCGAGGTTTCTGGTACACCAGATTCTCGGGCTTTATGATATCTTCTTTAGTCATAAATTAATTTCCTCCTGTTTTAGCGTAAAAAGAAGCGAAAGACAAATTCCATCATTTTCAGAAAGAGTGAAGCACCACATACATAGAAAAAGAGTGTCTTGTCATCGCCCACCGTAAAATAAAGAATCACGGAAATGACGGCTCCAATCATGAACAGTACGTTCAGAACGGTTCTTATACGGTCTATATTGTCCATGATTTCTGTGTTTATTTGATCAGTTTTTCTTTGATGGCATCGATCACTTCATCCGGATCGGGTACGATTCCTCCCAAGCGTCCGAAATGTTCTACCGGAACCTGACATTCTACTGCCAGACGTACGTCTTCTATCATTTGTCCGCTGTTTAGTTCGACGGTCAGGATACCTTTTACCTGAGCGGCACGGGCCTTCAAGGCTTTCGACGGGAATGGCCAGAGGGTAATCGGACGGAACAGTCCTACCTTGATGCCTTCTTCACGGGCATGTTCCATGGCTTTTTGAGAGATACGTGCGCATGAACCGAAAGCTACGATCAGGTATTCGGCATCTTCGCAGCATAATTCTTCGTAGCGGCATTCCTTTTCCTGAATTTCGGCGTATTTTGCCTGCAAGTGCAGGTTGCGCTGTTCCATAATTCCCGGATCCAGCTCCAGTGACGTGATGATGTTAGGCTTGCGACCTTTACGGCCCGTAGTGGCCCATGGACATTGTGCGATAATTTCTTCTTCCGTACGGCGCGGACGCGGAGCCGGGAGCACGACTTTCTCCATCATCTGTCCGATAACGCCATCGGCCAGAATGATGGCCGGATTTCTGTATTTGAAAGCCAGTGTGAATGCCAGTTCCACAAAGTCGGCCATTTCCTGTACGGAAGCCGGAGCCAGTGCGATCAGGTGGTAATCGCCGTGTCCACCTCCTTTGGTAGTCTGGAAATAGTCGGCCTGGCTGGGCTGGATGGTACCCAGTCCGGGACCTCCACGCATGACATTGACTATCAGACAGGGGAGTTCTGCCCCTGCGATGTAAGAGATTCCTTCCTGCTTCAGGCTGACACCCGGGCTGGAAGAGGAGGTCATTACCATTTTGCCGGAACCGGCACCTCCATATACCATATTAATTGCTGCAACTTCGCTTTCAGCCTGAAGCACTACCATACCGGTAGTTTCCCATGGCTTCTGTTCGGCAAGCGTTTCCAATACTTCAGATTGGGGAGTGATAGGATAACCGAAATATCCATCTACACCGATGCGGATAGCAGCATGGGCGATGGCCTCGTTTCCTTTCATTAGAACGACTTCTTCTGCCATAATTTGTTTATTTAGCTGTTAAGCATTTATTTTTTTATCTTCACATTTTGCTCTGTACACGGTCAGGCAGGCATCGGGGCAAACAATGGCACACGATGTGCATCCGTTGCAGGTATCTTCTACTACCTGTTGTACATAGTTATATCCTTTTTGATTTACTTTCGGGGTAAGAGCCAATACGTGCAGTGGACAGGCTACTACGCACAAGTTGCAACCTTTGCATCGCTCTGTATTCACTACAACTACACCTTTCATTTTAGCCATAGTCCTTAATTATATCTATTGATTAAACATATCTTTGTTGTAAAAGTTAAGGATATCCATTACCATCTGGTAAGCCTCCTGAGCGGGGCTTTCGGGGTTTAGGTCAATAGCTTCCTGGTAATTGTTGAGTGCGTACTGCCAATTACCTTCTTTACGATATGCGTTACCCAGCAGGTAAAATGCTTCGGCGGCGGTATCGGGATGCAATGAAATTAAACTATTTAATTGTTGGATAGCCTCTTGCGTATGGCCTTCCTGGATTAAATTTTTGACTGCCTCAAATCTTTCATTCATGGTTAAAGGTATCTCTTTTCTATCTATGCAAAGATACTTTTTATTTTATACCAAAACTTCTTTTTGGAAATAAATAGCAATAAAAAAATGAAAATAATTTTTCTTTACATTTGTAATTAACTGGTATATAGTTTGTTATATATATGTATGCATTGTTTCATTTGAAAAAGTTGTTTTTGCAATCAATGTGCTTTGTCCGCATGAAAATTGTCCGATAAAAGACGGATGCGGGAAGTAATGACAGAAAATGACGACAAGGTAAGCCGTTTTTTGTTTTGGATTTGAGTGAATTTATTTTACCTTTGTCGAATTAATGGGATTAAATTGATTATCAAAAGAGAGAATAACTAACTATCGTGATAGAAAATGAATAAAATTATTTCAAAAGAACATTTTTCGGAGAAGGTTTTCAAACTTGTGGTTGAGGCTCCTCTGATTGCCAAATCGCGCAAAGCCGGTCATTTCGTCATTGTGCGTGTAGGCGAAAAAGGTGAACGCATGCCGTTGACAATTGCTGCGGCAGATCCGGTGAAAGGTACTATTACGCTGGTGGTACAGGAAGTGGGACTTTCTTCTACCCGGTTGTGTGAGTTGAACGAGGGCGATTACATTACGGATGTAGTGGGACCGTTGGGAAAAGCTACGCACATTGAGAATTTCGGTACGGTGGTTTGTGCCGGAGGTGGTGTAGGAGTAGCCCCCATGCTTCCTATCGTACAGGCTTTGAAGGCTGCCGGGAATCGTGTCATTACGGTATTGGCCGGTCGTACCAAGGAATTGATTATCCTTGAAAAAGAAATGCGTGAAAGTTCGGATGAAGTAATTGTCATGACCGATGACGGTTCGTATGGAAAAAAGGGACTGGTGACCGAAGGCGTAGAGGAAGTGATCAAGCGTGAAAAGGTTGACAAATGTTTTGCCATCGGTCCGGCTATCATGATGAAATTCGTTTGTCTGCTGACCAAGAAGTATGAGATTCCGACCGATGTTTCGCTGAACACTATCATGGTGGATGGTACGGGTATGTGTGGTGCTTGTCGTATCACCGTAGGCGGAAAAACTCGTTTTGTCTGCGTAGACGGACCGGAGTTTGACGGTCATCAGGTAGATTTCGATGAAATGCTGAAGCGTATGGGCGCATTCAAGGATATTGAGCGTGAAGAGATTCATAAGCTGGATGAGAAGCCGGAAACCTGTGAGGCTGTAAAGCTGGAAGAAGACCGGAATGCTCCCTGGCGTGAGGCTTTGCGCAAGAGCATGAAAGCCAAGGAACGTACGGCCATTCCACGTGTGAAGATGAACGAGCTTGATCCGGAATACCGTTCACACAGCCGCAAGGAAGAAGTAAACCTGGGACTGAACGAAGAGCAGGCTCTTACGGAAGCCAAGCGTTGTCTGGACTGTGCCAATCCGTCTTGTATGGAAGGATGTCCGGTGGGTATTCATATTCCTACTTTTATCAAGAATATCGAACGCGGAGAATTCCTCGAGGCTGCCCGTGTATTGAAGCAGACCAGTGCGCTTCCGGCAGTTTGTGGCCGTGTCTGTCCGCAGGAAAAACAATGTGAATCGAAATGTATTCACTTGAAGATGGGACATGAAGCCGTAGCCATCGGTTACCTGGAACGTTTCGCAGCCGATTACGAGCGTGAAAGCGGTCAGATTTCCATTCCTGAAATTGCCGAAAAGAACGGTATCAAGGTAGCAGTAGTGGGTTCGGGACCTGCCGGTCTTTCGTTTGCCGGTGATATGGCGAAACTGGGATACAGTGTGACGGTTTTCGAAGCTTTGCACGAAATAGGTGGTGTATTGAAATATGGTATTCCGGAATTCCGTTTGCCTAACAAGATCGTGGATGTAGAAATAGAGAACCTGTCTAAGATGGGTGTGGAATTCGTA
Organism: uncultured Bacteroides sp.; assembly: GCA_900553185.1. Taxonomy (GTDB): domain Bacteria; phylum Bacteroidota; class Bacteroidia; order Bacteroidales; family Bacteroidaceae; genus Phocaeicola. The sequence goes on along the minus strand of USCT01000003.1, from coordinate 167,665 downwards.
AAAGACTGTATTATCGGAAAGACAATCAGTGTTGATGATCTGAAGGCGGAAGGTTATCAGGGTATTTTCGTTGCATCGGGTGCCGGCTTGCCTAACTTCATGAACATTCCGGGTGAGAACTCCATCAATATCATGTCGTCCAATGAATACCTGACTCGTGTGAACCTGATGGACGCTGCCAGCGAAGATTCTGATACACCGGTAACTTTCGGTAAGCGCGTGGCTGTCATCGGCGGCGGGAATACAGCGATGGACTCTGTCCGTACAGCACGCCGTCTGGGCGCCGAAAAGGCGATGATTATCTATCGCCGTTCGGAAGCTGAAATGCCTGCCCGTCTGGAAGAGGTAAAACATGCCAAGGAAGAGGGTGTTGAGTTTCTGACACTTCATAATCCGATAGAATACATTGCCGACGAGAAAGGCCGGGTAAAACAGGTAGTACTGCAGAAAATGGAACTGGGCGAGCCGGATGCATCCGGACGTCGTAGTCCGGTACCTGTACCTGGAGCTGTTGAGACCATCGATATTGATATGGCAATCGTCAGTGTAGGTGTTTCGCCCAATCCGATTGTTCCTCACTCTATTGAGGGTCTGGAACTTGGCCGCAAGGGTACAATTGCCGTGAACGACGATATGCAGTCATCTATTCCGACAATTTATGCCGGTGGCGACATCGTGAGAGGAGGTGCTACTGTCATTCTGGCTATGGGTGACGGACGTCGTGCCGCGGCTGCGATGGACAAGCAGTTGCGTGGAGAATAAGAAGCATTTCCTATAGAATAGAAAAACGGCCTCATGTTCTTGTTAAAACATGAAGCCGTTTTAATGTAAACGAACGTTTGTTTTGATGAGAACAGGCGTTCGTTTTTTTATCTCATTTGAATTTGAAGAATTTCACCGATGTATAAGGTGTAATTCTTGGAACTGTCTGCCGACTGATTGAGTGATTTCAGTTCGTCGGCTGTCATTTTCTGTGCCGTAGTTTTCTTGCATTCGATTACGATATTAGGTTGTGTCTGTCCAGCCGGATAAAACGAGATGGTATATCGGTCGGAATGTTCCATGATGGCGCTGATGGCTATGCGTGACTGGTCTACCAGGGTATAAGTTACATCTTTCGTAAACAGTTTCCCGAATCCTCCCCAGTTTTCCGCTTTCATTTCGATTTCCTCGTCGTTGGCGGTAAGGGTAATTCGTCCGGCAGAAGCCAGTTCGTTCAGATTGGACGGAAGCTCATTGATTGTTACGGTTCGTAATTCTTTCGGAACGGCAGGTGAAGTAACGGCTGTTTGTGTAACAACAGGCTGTGTGACAATTACCGGAGCAGTTTGTGTACTGCCTATCACCTGAGCCGCTTCTTCGAACAGCTTGTCTTTCAGATCGATTGTTCCTCTCCGGAATTTTCCGCAGATGGGGGCCAGTTTGGTCTTTTTCTTGTTTAAGGCCATTTTGTCTGTAATCCATTCTTCGGCAGTATATCGTTGACCTCCATCCCGGTTTTCGTCATACCAGTAGCGTATACGCGTCATGGTGAGGTCGCATTGTCCGTCTTTTGTCTTGATAAACAGCTGATAGTAGATACGTGTTCTGTCGAGCGACAAGGCTGTGGAAGAGAATACAATGTATTCTTCAGCCATGGCGGCTATTTCGCCTTCTTCTTCGTTGGTATAAAGAACCTTGTTTTGCACAAGCTTCTCATCGGTGGGCTTGAAGCGTTTGTTTGCCCAGTTTACAAACAAGTCGTACAACTGTTGTTTGGATAATGAGGGAGCGTTCAGGGTTTGTGTGAATGTTACTTTTCCGTCTACCAGTGTGATGGCGTTTCCCAGGTATTTCGGATCTGTGTTGTCTCCCTTTTTATCGGCGGCAAATAAAGCCAGTGGGAGACACAATAGCAGGATTACTAAAATTTTATTCATGGCCTTTAGATTGGTTTTTGTTTCAAATATAGGCATAAAAAAGAGAAGCTTTGTGGCAAAGCTTCTCTTTTTTATGGTTGAATAGATTATTTTACAGGAATTTTATCAATGCGTGCCTGATGACGTCCTCCTTCGAACGGAGTGCTGAAGAATTCTGTCATGATTTTATCGGCCATTTGTTCATCAATAAACCGACCCGGCATTACCAGAATATTGGCATCGTTGTGTTGTCTTGCCAGGTGTGCGATCTCCGGCATCCAGCATAAGGCTGCGCGGATTCCCTGATGTTTGTTCAGTGTTATTCCGATGCCTTGTCCGCTTCCGCAGATGGCAACACCCGGATAGCATTCACCGTTTTCTACGGCGATGGCCAGGGGATGTGCATAATCTGGATAATCGCAGCTGGCTGGCGTATAAGTACCGAAGTCTTTGTATTCCCATCCTTTAGCTTCCAGCCATTTTTTTACATATTGTTTCAGTGCAAAGCCTGCATGGTCGGATGCTATTCCAATTGTTTTCATTCGAACATTGATTTTACTTGTTTATAGACATTTTCAGCCGTAAATCCTAGCTTTTCGTCCAGAACCTTGTAAGGTGCCGAGAAACCGAATGATTCCAGTCCCCAGATCTTGCCGTTTGAACCGACCAGTCCTTGCAGGTTGACAGGCAGACCGGCTGTCAGGCCAAAGACCTTGGATCCTGCCGGGATTATGCTTTCCTGATATTCCTTGCTCTGGCTGCGGAACAGTCCTTCTGACGGTACGGATACGATACGTGTCTTGATTCCGTCTTTGTGGAGCAGTTCGGATCCGGCTACCAGGGTAGACACTTCGGAACCTGTAGCAACCAGAATGACATCCGGATTTTCATCGGAACCTGCTACGATGTAGGCTCCCTTGGCAGCCTGGCTGTAGTCTGTTCCTTCCGGCAGCATGTTGATGTTCTGGCGGGAAAGAATCAAAGCCGACGGAGTGTCGGTATTTTCCATAGCCAGTTTCCAGCATACGGTTGTTTCTTCGGCGTCGGCCGGACGGAGTACCAGCATGGAGTTCTTTCCGTGATGGTTTTTCAGTTTTTCCATCAGGCGGATTTGTGCTTCCTGTTCTACCGGTTCGTGGGTCGGTCCGTCTTCACCTACGCGGAACGCATCGTGTGTCCAGATGAATTTAACAGGTAACTGCATGAGGGCAGCCATACGTACGGCGGGTTTCATGTAGTCGGAGAATACGAAGAATGTACCGCAGGCAGCGATGACACCTCCGTGTAAGGCCATACCGATGCAGCAGCAAGCCATGGTGAGTTCGGCTACTCCGGCCTGGAAGAAGGCTCCGCTGAAGTCTCCGTTGGTGAATGCGTGAGTCTGTTTCAGGAAGCCGTCGGTCTTGTCGGAATTAGACAAGTCGGCCGAAGCACAGATCATGTTAGGTACCTGTTGTGCCAATGCGCTCAGTACGGTGGCAGATGCATTACGGGTTGCGTCGTTGGCTTTCTGCTGGATATGAGCCCAGTCTACCTTCGGTGCGGCACCGCTGAACCATTCCTTCAGTTGTGCGGCTTTTTCCGGATTGGCGGCAGCCCATGCAGCTTCTTCTTCGTGTCGGGCTGCTGCGATAGCCTTCAGTTCTTCTGCACGTTTGGCGTAGATTTCTTTGACATCGTCGAAAATAACGAACGGGTTTTCAGGATCACCTCCCAGATTTATGATGGTATTCTTGTAAGCGTCGCCACCCAGAGGGGCTCCGTGAGTTTTGCAGTTGTGTTCGTAAGAGGTGTTGTCTGCCTTGCGGGCACCTTTACCCATGATACATTTACCGATGATCAGGGTCGGGCGTTTGCTTTCAGCTTTTGCGGCATCCAGGGCAGTACGGATTTCTTCGCAGTCATTACCGTTGATTTCGATTACGTTCCAGCCCCATGCACGGTATTTCATGGCAGTGTCTTCAGTCGTTACGTCCTTGGTCTCGGTAGACAACTGGATTTCATTTGAGTCATAGAACATGATCAGGTTATCCAGTCCCAGGCATCCGGCGATACGGCCGCTTCCCTGAGAGATTTCTTCCTGAATACCTCCGTCTGAAATATAAGCGTAGATGGTTTCTTTGGCAAAAGTCGGATTACCCGTGCGGGCAGCCAGGAATTTGGCAGCGATGGCGGCACCTACGGCAAAGGTATGTCCTTGTCCCAGCGGGCCGGATGTATTTTCAATGCCACGCATGACGTCCACTTCCGGGTGTCCTGGAGTAGGAGACCCCCACTGGCGTAATTGCTGCAGTTCTTCGATGGTGAATTTTCCGATGAGTGCCAGTTGTGAATACAACATCGGAGACATGTGTCCCGGATCCAGGAAGAAGCGGTCACGTCCTTCCCATTTCGGGTTCTGAGGGTCATATTGCAGGTATTCTGCATACAATACATTGATGAAATCGGCTCCACCCATTGCGCCTCCGGGATGTCCGGATTTGGCTTTTTCAACCATTGAAGCTGCTAAAATACGAATATTGTCAGCAGCGTGGTTCATTACTTGTTTGCTGTTCATATGAATTTAATTTGATTTGTATGCTACTTAAATAATGTGCAGGCCTACAAAAAATATTACCTGCATTTTAAATTAAGAGCAAAGGTATGACATTCTATGTAAATTACAAAATCGGTGTAGTGTTATTTAAATTTTGCATAATCAATGCTTGTATTTTACAGCGGCTTCTTCGACAGGAAGACAAGCCTTGTATGTTTCAATGTAGGCATTGAATCCTGCTACGTCCTCGGCAGTCGGTGAGACTTCCACACCGGCATTTCCCGCAAATACTTTTTCGTCCAGGAAATCGGCCAGTGACAGATGCTTGTCATTGTTTACGAGATAAGATCCCAGCAAGGCAATGCCCCATGCACCTCCTTCACCTGCTGTTTCCATGACGGAAATCGGTGAATTGATGGCTGCTGCCAGTACACGCTGTCCTACACCTTTGGTTTTGAACAGTCCACCGTGACCGGTGATTCGGTCGACTTTGATTTTTTCTTCATTGAAGAGGATGTCGTTTCCAATTTTGAGTACTCCTACCGATGCATACAGGTGGGCGCGCATGAAGTTGGCCAGGTTAAACTTGTCATTGGCTGTGCGTATAAACAACGGTCTTCCTTCTGCCAGTCCGGTTACAGGTTCGCCAGAGAAATAATTGTATGCGATGAGTCCGCCGCAGTCAGCATCGCCGGTCAGTGCATTGTTGTATAGCTTGCCGAATATTTCGTCCATATCTACCGGCATGCCCATCAGTTCCTGATATTCTTTAAACAGGTTTACCCATGCGTTCAGGTCGGAAGTACAGTTGTTGCAGTGTACCATGGCTACCAGGCTACCGTCAGGAGTAGTGACCATGTCGATCATTTCGTAAGGTTTTGACAGCTCTTTTTCCAGTACGATCATGGAGAAAGAAGAAGTGCCTGCCGAAACGTTGCCGGTACGTTGCTTTACGGCGTTGGTCGCTACCATGCCGGTACCTGCATCACCTTCTGGCGGGCAGACAGGGATACCCGGTTTCAGATGACCGGATACGTCGAGTTTCTTGGCTCCTTCGGCAGTCAGGCAGCCTGCATTTTCTCCAGCCAGCAGTACTTTAGGCAGAATATCTGTCAGTGTCCAGCTGTATCCGTAAGGAGCTACAAGTTTGTTGAACTTGTCTATCATTTCGGCAGAATAGTTCTTTGTGGCAGGGTCGATGGGAAGCATTCCGGAAGCGTCTCCTATTCCCAATACTTTTTCTCCGGTAATCTGCCAGTGTACATAACCCGCCAGGGTAGTAAGATACTTGATGTCTTTTACGTGTTCTTCTTTGTTCAGGATAGCCTGATACAGGTGAGAAATACTCCATCTGAGCGGAATGTTATACACAAAAAGTTCGGACAGTTCTGCAGCGGCTTTTCCTGTATTTGTATTTCTCCAGGTACGGAATGGTACAAGAATCTCTTCCTGGTCATTGAAGGCCATATAACCGTGCATCATGGCACTGACTCCAATGGCTGCAAGTGTTTCTATTTCTATATCGTATTGTTTTTTTACGTTGGCGCGCAGGTCGGCATAACAATCCTGTACTCCATTCCAGATTGCTTCTATGCTGTAGGTCCAAAGTCCGTTTTCCAATTGGTTTTCCCATGTGTGACTTCCTTGAGCAATTGGTTTGTTTTCCTGGTCAATCAAGACGGCCTTGATTCGTGTAGAACCAAATTCAATGCCTAAAATGGCTTTACCTGTCTCAATGGTTGACTTAGCATCTGATTTCATTTTTAAGATCAACAATTTAAAATTAAACAATAAAGCAATGTCGTAAAGAGGGTGTCAGAAAGATTCTGTCACATCGAATGTATAGAGGAGTAAAATTAATAGTGCTGCCAGAAAGAGAATTTCTGTCCAGCACTTTTAATGAAAATAAACAGCGTATTAGCAGAGAGCTTTATTCAGCATGTAATATACTTCGTTCATACGAAGTTCTTTCTTGAATTCACTGATAGTAGTGTCTTTGTTGATATGTACCATTTCGATACCGGCAATTTCAGCATAATCTTCCCAGTATTCTGCGGTCAGATCGTATGAGAAGCAAGAGTGGTGAGTTCCACCTGCCAGAATCCATGCACCTGCACCGATTTCGAAGTTAGGCATTGGTTTCCAGAGAGCAGAAGCGACAGGCAGTTTAGGCAGTGGCTTCGGTTCGATACATTCTACGTCGTTTACAATCAGACGGAAGCGGTTGCCCAGGTCAACTACAGTAGCTGTACATCCTGTACCTACCTTAGAAGTGAAGACAAGGCGTGCTGTCTGGCTTTTGCGTACACCGATACCCAGGAAGTGTACTTCCAGACGAGGTTTCTTGGCAGCAATCATCGGGCAGACTTCCAGCATGTGGGCCTGCAGGATGGCACTGTTTTCACCGTCGAAGTTCAAGGTATAGTCTTCCAGGAAAGAGCATCCGTTAGGTAATCCCTGATTCATTACCCATACGGTACGATACAAGGCTGCTGATTTCCAGTCTCCTTCTGCGCCGAATCCATATCCTTCAGCCATCAGGCGCTGTGAAGCCAGTCCCGGAATCTGGTCGAAGTGGCTGCCGTCAGTCTGACCCAGGTCGTCGAAGTTGGTAGTGAAACCTTTGGCGCCTTTAGCTTTCAGAATGGCACGCAGTGCAAGTTCGGCTTTTGCAGAGTTCCACACTTTCTGATATGCTTCGGTAGATTTGTCTTCCAGTTCTGCGTCGTGATCGTATTCACTGAAATAAGTTTTTACCAGTGCATCTACGTCTTCGTCTTTTACAGCTTTGTGATATTCCATCAGCTCGCTTACCGGGCAGTAGTCTACATGGTATCCCATACGTTGTTCTGCTTCTACCTTGTCGCCATCGGTAACAGCTACGTTGTTCATCTGGTCGCCGAAGCGGATGATCAGCATATCCTGAGCGTCAGCCCATGCTGCACATACACGCATCCAAACGGCAATCTTCTTTTGGGTAGATTCTTCTTTCCAGTAACCTACAACCACTTTACGACGGATACGCATACGGGTACAGATGTGACCGAATTCGCGGTCGCCGTGTGCAGACTGGTTCAAGTTCATGAAATCCATATCCATGGTGTCCCATGGAATTTCTTTGTTGAACTGAGTATGCAGGTGAAGCAACGGTTTTTTCAATTGCTGCAGTCCATGAATCCACATCTTGGCAGGAGAGAAGGTATGCATCCAGGTAATGATACCGATACATTTTTCATCGTTGTTGGCTGCTTTGAAAACGGCTTCTACTTCTTTGGAAGAGTTTGCTGTACCTTTATATACAACTTTAACCGGCAGTTTTCCGCTTTCGTTCAAGCCTTTTACCATTTCATTGCTGTGAGCGTCAACTGCGATAACGGCATCACCTCCGTAAAGGAGCTGAGCTCCGGTTACGAACCATACTTCATATTGATCAAATGTGTTCATAGTGATTTTGTTTTTATTGGTTGGTATTTGTTTTTAATTTTTTTATTTCTTTTGTCCGTAGTAGGCATTAGGACCGTGCTTGCGACTGAAGTGTTTTTCTATCAGCAGCGGGTTCATGGTCAGATTAGGATTAATGGCGTATGCGATACTGGCCATTTTGGCTACCTGTTCCATGACAACAGCGTTGTGTACGGCGTCGTGTGCGTCTTTTCCCCATGCGAAAGGTCCGTGATTCTTTACTAATACGCCCGGCGTGTGTACAGGGTTCATCCCTTCGAATCGTTTTACGATGACGTTTCCTGTTTCCAGTTCATACGCACCTTTTACTTCTTCCTCGGTCATATCGGCAGTACAAGGAATAGCTTCATGGAAATAATCGGCGTGTGTTGTCCCGATATTTGGGATATCCATCCCGGCTTGTGCCCAGGCAGTAGCGTAGGTAGAGTGAGTATGAACCACTCCGCCGATTTCAGGAAATGCCTTGTAAAGGACCAGATGGGTAGGGGTGTCACTCGAAGGACGCAAATTGCCTTCCACCACGTTTCCTTCCAAATCGACTACTACCATATCCTCAGCTTTCATTTCATCGTAAGACACTCCGCTGGGTTTGATGACTACCAGACCGCTTTCACGGTCGATAGCAGAAACATTACCCCAGGTGAAAATTACCAGTCCATGTTTTACCAGATCAAGATTGGCATGGAATACTTTTTCTTTTAATGCTTCTAACATATCGGTTAAAGTTTGAATTTAGGATCTTTCCGATAAGCTTTGTCGTTGAATTTGTACAGATAAGCTCCTCTTCGGGATCCGGTTTTATCTATTTTGTCTGTTTTCTCGATAAAATCCATTTCTGCGACTCGTTTCCGGAAGTTTCGTTTATCCATTGGTTCTCCGAAAATCGCTTCATACAGGGTTTGTAATTGAGTTAACGTAAAAAGATCGGGCAACAGATTAAATCCAATTGGTTCTCTGGGAGCCTTTTGCTTCATGATCATTTGTGCCTTCTTGACCATTTCCGCATGGTCGAAAATCAATTCAGGAAGTTCGTTGATGTTTACCCAGTATGCGTTATGCCGTTGTACCAGTTCTCGGTCGTATTCGTCGATATTAATCAAGGCATAATAGGCAAGTGAGATAACACGTTCTCCCGGATCGCGGTCTACTGCTCCAAAAGCCCCGATATGTTCCATGTATACATTTTGCAGGCCGGTAAGTTCGGCCAGTACTCGTTTGGCTGCATCGTCGGCACTTTCTCCTTCCTGGATGAATCCTCCCATCAAAGACCATCTGCCTTTGGCTGGTTCGAAGTTTCTTTTCAGAAGAAGCAAGTTTAATTGGTTCTTGTCAAATCCAAAAATAATGCAGTCTATGCCTACATAGAACTTGGGGTTCTGTTTATAATATTCAGTCATAATGCTGTTGGTCACAGGTTACATTGATATGACCGGTAAGTGTCGGTTCAATGTTTCCTTCAGGTTAGTTGATAAGGGTTCGTTGTTTATTTTTCACAGCCGAACTTAAAGATACAATGGCTTTGGTAAGTCTCTCCAGGTTTCAACAGGACAGAAGGCCACTGTGGTTTGTTGGGGCTGTCAGGATAATGTTGTGTTTCCAGACATACGGAAGCGCGTTGTGGATAGGCAATTCCTTTTTTACCCTTTACAGTACCATCCAGGAAATTTCCAGTGTAGACCTGAATACCAGGTTCGTTGGTATATACTTCCAGTGTGATTCCTGTTGTCGGGCTCGTTAGTTTGGCGGCCAATTGGTTGATGTCCCCTTTTGTATTCAGGACCCAGTTATGGTCGAATCCGTTTCCGTTCTTTATTTGTTCGTTTTCAAATTGTGTCACTCTTGGCGCAATGGCTGTAGGAGTATTGAAATCAAATTCTGTCCCTTTTACAGCCATCATTTCGCCTGTAGTCATGAAGGTGCTGTCTACCGGTGTGATGCTATCGGAAGCTATGTAAAGAATGTTGTCGGTAGCTGGTTTGGAAGGATCACCGTTCAGATTGAAGTAAGAATGGTTGGTCATGTTGATGACCGTTGTCTTATCGGTCGTTGCGTCATAGTTGATATCTATGGCATTGTCGGATGTTAAGGTATATGTGACGTGGGCTACTACATTTCCGGGGAAGTTGTTGTCACCATCGGTCGATTTCATGGTCAATACCAGGGTACTGTCATTTTTTTGTGAGGCTTCATAAACTTGATATTGCCATCCGGTAGGACCGCCATGTAGACAGTGTCCGAAATTGTTTTGCGGAAGTTGGATTTCCTGTCCGTCGATGGTTATTTTCCCTTGATTAATTCGGTTGGCATATCTTCCGATGGCAGCACCAAAATCGCTTGGAATATGCTGATAATCAGCGATGCTGTCGAATCCAAGTACCACATCTGTCATTTTACCGTTTTTGTCAGGAACCATGATTGAAACGATTCGTCCTCCAAAATTTGTTACACACACTTCCATGCCTGCCGGGTTGGTTAATGTGTATAATTTTGTAGGTTTGGTTCCGTCTATCATTGTTTCAAAGTTTGCAGGGTCCAGACCCGATAAGGTTAATTTCTGTTCTGGAGCTTGTTTGGAAGCACATCCACTTAATACAGAAAGGATTATTCCTGCCCCCAAAAGGGATTTTTTCATGCTTTTCATATTGCTTTGGTTTATGTTTTTATTTATGGTGTAAAAGTAACACTTAAAATGATTGTTTGTTCATTTTTTCGAATGTTTTTCAACATAGAATGTATGTTTTTCCATCATTCTTAAAAGCAAAAGAGGACATACAGCATTTTGCATATCCTCTTTTATTTAAAATATCATATTTGTTTTTAGATGAATTACCAGAAGTATGCGTAGAATAGTGCGCATAGAACTACAACTCCCAATGTAGCAATCACATCCCACATATTCCAGCTTTCGCGGATCGCTTTTTTGTAATCACTGGTGAATGTGATAGCTGCAATTTGTTCGGATGTCGGTTTGGCGGTGAACATAGATACAACGTACATCATGATGATGATGAATACAAGTAACCAGACTTCAAAGATAAGCCAGTTGGTTTGCCAGAACCAGGAGGTATATTCCCAAAACGCTCCATCCATAACTGCTTTGCCAGAGTCTGTGAGTACATTGGTCAACAAGCGTACCATACCGATGAGGAATCCTCCGATAAGTCCCCATTCTCCGGCTTTCGGTGTGATACGTTTAGAGAAGATGCCAAGAGTGAATACGGCTACCATGGCAGGAGCAATCAAGGACTGGATATCTTGAAGGTAAGAATACAAGTTACCCATGTTCATCATGATAGGCATCCAGGCCAATCCCAAGAGTACAACAACAACAGTAGCAATTCGGCCTACCATTACGTAGTGGCTTTCACTCATGCCTTTTTTCATTGGTTTGTAGAAGTCTTCTGTAAATAATGTAGCGCAACTGTTGAAGAACGCGGCCAGTGAGGCAACAAGGGCGCAAATGAAGCCGATGGTTACGATACCTTTCACACCTGCAGGCAGGATGTTCTTTACCATCATGGCAAAGGCACCGTCTGTGTCATGGGTATTAGTGATGTCCATTACGATGTTACTGCCGGTTTTTTGTGAGAGTGCGAAAGCCACCATGCCCGGAATCAGGAACATGAAAACAGGCAGCAGTTTGAAATAACCGGCTGCGATGGTACCGCGACGTGCGCGTGTCATGACTTTACGGTTGTCTTCTCCTTTGGTTTGTCCGAGCACACGTTGTACGATATGCTGGTCAGTACACCAGTACCAGAAACCGATGATGGATGCTCCAAGGAATACTACGTAGCCAGGGAATTGTGGATACATCGGGTCGGCTGGATCCGTATGGAACATGTGAGTTGTACCAAAACCGTCATGTGCAGCGTTGCAGGCGGCCATCATTTGTGACCATCCTTCTGAGATACTGCCATCGCCAAGCATATTCAAGCCAAGGAACAAGACAAGGAATGAACCGATAATCAGAATCGGGGTTTGGATGGCAGAAAGTGTCATTACTCCTTTCATTCCGCCGAAAACCGTAAAGACGGCTGTGATAAAAATGAGGCCGAGTGCTCCCCACCAGAATGGGAGTCCGAGTAAATATTCAAAGAAGATACCACCGGTAAATGCTGTTACGGATACTTTTGTCAGTACGTATGCAATCAAGGTAATGATAGACAGCCATGAACCGGTGCGTTGTGTATAACGGAATTTCAGAAAGTCTGGCATGGTGATGATTTTACCCATTTTATTGTTCAACAGCTGATAGAACGGGACGAACAGCCATCCAAGAATAAGAATCATCCAGCCTTGCATTTCCCAGTGTGCCATACCTACACCGTCTTTTGCGCCTGTACCGGCCAATCCTACAAGGTGCTCAGAACCAATATTGGCTGCAAAGATGGCTGCACCGATAATGTACCAAGGTTCCCCTTTGCCGAAAAGATAGTCCTGACTGTCGGCACCTTTCATTTTTTCTTTATCCTTTTTCACTGCATGGTATACAGCCCATACAATGGCTACGACTCCGATGGCGAGGATAAACCAGTCGAGCCAGATAAATTCAGTTGAATTCCAATTCATAGTTTTTTGATTTAAATTATTTGTGTATTTGATTCTCGGTTATTATGTTTTTCAATCGCTTGGATGGTGGTTTTTCTTTTGGTGTATTGTTTACACTAATTCGAATGCAATATTAGTTATAAGTGTAAAAATACACCAATAAAAGTGTATGTTTTCCAACATGTTTCGTCAAAAAAAGGTATTCTTGGTACATATTTAACATTTTAGCCTTTTCGAAAGTGATAAATAGGCCTTGTGGTTTTAGGCAAATGCAAGGATTGCGTGTCAGAATGGGAAGTTTATCCGTTGTCGTATGATGTGGAAGGTTGAGAAGTAAAAGCATAAAAATCCCCGGATTATTGATATGCTCTTACGATATAACAATAATTCGGGGAAGACAGGTTCTATTTGTTTTTGTTTCGGGTATTTTTTAGAAGCTCTCTATGGAATTTCATTTCGGCCTTTTGTAGTTCATAAATTTTTTTTGCAGACAGGAACTGCTTGTATTTACGTACGTATTCCAGTTCCATCTGGTCAATGGTGATTCGAATCTGGAGTACATCTTCTACTATCTTGGCATATTCTGCTTCGGTTGTGCCATTTTCTTTTCCTTTCCTTTGTTTTTGCCAGGCTTCTTTGTTGTAGGCATGTTTCTTGTCCTGTAGTTCAAAGTAGAGGGGAAAGAATTTTTGGGCTTCTTCTTGTGTCAGTCCGGCCCGTTCGGTAAGAAAGGTTTGTTGCCGTTTTCTGAATTCTTCCTGGCTCATCATTTTTTTCTGTGCCTGTACAGAAGTGACACAACAACAGATTATCAGGGTCAAAAGGTAAATAATTCTTTTCATGTACATACTTATTTATAGATTTCTATATCAGCATCCGACAGATACTGATACAATGTGTAGTCGTCCATCATGGTTTGGTCGAGAATCGGATCAATGTATTCGTCCGGCAATACGGTATTGCTTAATTGTAAACTGGCCGACGGATCCTGAGGGTTCGTATCTGTATCATGAAGAAACAGGCGGGCTCCGAAAATAAGTCCACAGAACATGGCGGCCATATAAACCCATGGGCGGATGCGGTGCCAGAGAGTTGTTTCCGGAACAGCTTGAATTTTTCTTTCAGGAAGTTGTTCCATGATATTGCGCGTGATGTTCTCGAAATATCCTTCCGGAGTTTTGAAAGGATTTTCTTTACCGCATTTTTCTATCAAAAATTTTTCTTCCTTCATAGTTGTTGCTTTTATTCATTTGACAAAAAAACAGTCGAATGGTTTAATCGGTTTCCTCAAAAAAAGATGCAATTTTCTTTACAGCATGGTGGTAGGAGGCTTTCAGTGCTCCTACGCTGGTACCCAGAATATCGGAAATGGCTTCATACTTCATTTCCTTGAAGTATTTCAAGTTGAAAATGATCCGTTGTTTTTCGGGTAATTGTAACAGGGCTTTCTGGAATTCTTTCTGAAGTTCATCACCGTCAAAATAAGGATCACTTTCCAGCTTGCCCAGTAAGGTCGTATCTAAGTCGTCCAGCGAAAGCTGGTTTTGTGCACGCTGTTTGTTCAGAAAATTCAGGCATTCGTTCAGGGCAATCCGATACAGCCAGGTAGAGAGCCTTGCCTCGCCCCGGAAATAATCAAGATTGCTCCAGGCCTTGATGAATGTATTTTGCAATATGTCGTTGGCATCTTCGTGCGAAAGTACCATACGTCGGATTTGCCAGTACAACTGCTGGTTGTATTGCTTCACCACTTCTTCGAACGCCTTGCGTTGGGTCGTCGAATCCTGCAGTTGCCGGGTTATTTCATCTTCGTTATAATTTTCCATCGTATTTTTGTGCATTCGTAGCTTTTCTTAAGACAGAAATTGATATCGTGAGGTTTAACGTGTTTAGTGATTTTTAATAACTTTATAGTTCGATTTTCAGGTTTTCCTGTGCCAGAATGGTGTTTGGAAAGATGGCCGATGCTTCTTCCCGGAGGATACTTTCATCTTCGTATCGTGCCGAATAATGTCCGATGAGTAGGCGTTTAACCTCTGCGTCTCTGGCTATCTGAGCAGCCTGGCTTGCGGTGGAATGTAACGTTTCTTTGGCGCGGGCGGTTTCGGTCTGTGCGAACGTAGCCTCGTGGAATAACAGGTCTACTCCTTTGATCTGTTCTGTAATTCGGGGCAGATATGCGGTATCCGAACAATAGGCGTATGCACGTGGCGGATCGGCCGGTGTAGTCAGCCGTTCATTGGGAATAACGGTTCCATCTTCGGTCACGAAATCTTCGCCATTTTTGATCCGGTTTATCAGGTAAACCGGTACCTGGTAGAAATCGATCATGTCTCTCCGTATGTGATTGGGAAGCGGCTTTTCACGAAACAGAAATCCGCAGGTAGGAAGCCGGTGTTTCAGGGGAATGGTTTCTACGGTGATGGAGCGGTCGTCGTAGATAATGGCTTGTTCTTTGGGATTGATCGGATGAAAAATAACCTGAAACGGCATTCCCTTGCAGAAAAAATCCAGTTGAGGCTCCATCAGCCGTTGTAATTCCGGATGACTATATATATGGAGATCGGCAGTCCGGTTAGTCATGGCGAAGGTCGATATCAGTCCAATCAATCCGAAGCAATGATCGCCGTGCAGGTGTGAAATGAAAATATGATTCAGACGGCTGAATTTCAGTCTGGATTTTCGCAATTGTATCTGTGTGCCTTCTCCGCAATCTATCATGAACAATTTTTCACGGATATTCAGTACCTGTGAAGTAGCCAGATGGCGGGTTGTCGGTAAGGCCGAACCGCATCCTAGAATATGTATATCAAAGTTTCCCATACAGGCAAAGGTACAAAAAAATATGAAAAGGTTGTTGTGGTAACGGATGGATTGGCCGAAAAAAAACGTCGAAAAATAGAAAGAAAAGGCTCTCTTCCCGTTTTTTCAGGAAAACGTCGGAAAGAGAGCCTGTAGAGGTTATTGGAATGTTGTGTTATGCATGTCGCCCGTTTCGGCAAATGCGATGTGCATCTGCAAGGCGTTCCGGAGTGACATCGGTGTGTGGCAGGATTGTCCTTCCGAGAGTTTCAGGTAGTCCCACAGCAATTGCTTGTAGTCCGGATGCGCGCAATTTTCGATGATACACGCCGCCCGTTGCTTCGGCGATTTGCCGCGGAGGTCGGCCACTCCCTGTTCGGTAACGATGATACGTACATCGTGTTCGGTGCTGTCGGTGTGAGATACCTGGGGAACGATGGATGAAATAAGTCCTCCTTTGGCGGTCGATGGGGTAGTAAAGATGGACAGGTAGGCATTCCGGGCAAAATCGGCCGATCCGCCTATTCCGTTCATGATTTTTCTACCCAGTACGTGGGTGCTGTTGATGTTACCGAATATGTCGGCTTCCAGGGCCGTATTGACGGCAATGATTCCCAGCCGGCGGATCATTTCGGGATGGTTTGTTATTTCCTGCGGACGGAGCAGTACCCGTTCCTTGAAAACATCCATGTGATCGTACATCAGGTCCAGCCGGTCTTCCGACAGGGTCAGGGAGCTTCCGGTGACGAAGTGGATGCGGTCTTTCAGCATCAGGTCGATGACAGAATTCTGTATGACTTCTGTGAACATGGAGAAAGCAGGCAGGTTCTTGTCATCGCCCAGCGCTCCCAATACGGCATTGGCGATGTTTCCTACCCCCGATTGCAGCGGAAGAAACTCCCGTGGAATAGCTCCCCGTTTCCATTCGCGCAACAGGAAGTCGGCTACGTTGTGTCCGATTTGTACGGTGGTTTCATTCAGGGGCGTAAAAGCTCCGATGTGGTCTCGCTCGCCGGTCAGCACTACTCCAAGTACTTTTTTAGGATCTACTTTTACGCTGATACTTCCGGCCCGGTCGTTTACGCGGTAAATAGGAATTTGTTTCCGGTAAGGCGGCGTTTCCGGTATATAGATGTCGTGCATGCCGGTCAGTTTCCCGCTATGTGCCGTATTGAGTTCCACAATGACACGTTTGGCCATTTTGACCAAAGTAGGGGTGATCCCTACCGATGTGCTTAGAATCAGTTCTCCGTCTTCGGTAATTTCTGATGCTTCTACCAGTGCCGTATGTATTTCTCCCAGAAATCCGTAGCGTACGTCTTGTCCTATCTGTGACAGGTGTACGTCGAAATAAGCGATTTCATCGTTGTTGATGGCCTGACGCATGTCTTTGTTCGACTGAAACGGTGTGCGGAAGGAAACGGCGTGTGCCAGTGTCAGTTCACTGTCTACGGGATTTCCGGTGGCTCCTCCGGTAATCAGTCCCACTTGGAAAGGTTGTCCGGCTTCGTGTAAGGCTTTGGCCCTTTGTGCCAGGGCTGCCGGAACTGCCTTGGGAGTACCTACCGATGAGAATCCTCCGATGCCTATTGTTTCTCCGTTTTCAATCAGTGATGCAGCTTCATCAGCTGTTAATAGGGGGTATTTCATGTTTGTTTATCTTTTATAACACTCGGCAAAATTAGATTATCGGATTTAGTTATCCAATAAAATGGGCTTGAAACTTTGTTAGAATCGTAAAAATATTCGTTTTTATGAATTGAAATTGTATATATATACTTCTTTGTCGTTTTGTAGACGGCATATCGGAAACTGATTGTTGTGTTCGATATATGAGAAGAAGAAATGAAGGGCCTGCTGTTTCGTCTGTTTTCTTTTCATGTTCATTTTGTCATTTTGATATTTGCGGAGGGATGAGAATCGTTTGTTTCCACCGTTTGTCCGATGTCGTGCTCAATTCGTGATTCTCGTAATTTCTGGGAAGTTTGATTTGTTCTTGGATTGGGTTTAATGTTGAATTTATGCTGTTTGGAATGGGATTTCCCTTTGTTCTTGTTTGTCTTTTATGTGTTCGAATAAGCTATCTGATTTTTCTGAAATACGGTATATATTATTTCAACTGGCATTTCTATAGGGGTGAAAAAGGCCTTTTGAACGTATTTTTCAGGATGTGCGGATGTCTTTGTTTACTTGTCTAGGCGTTCTTGTTTGTTTGTCTGGAGAAAAAAATCTTTTTTCCGCATGTTTTTCTCCTTTTTTCTGCCTCCGGAAACGAATTTTTTTGATGCATTATTGTATTTTATCTGCATGTATATACGTTTTTGAGCACTGGATTTCCTCCTGGTCGATGGAAATTCTGAATTATATGGTTCTTGATTTTGTGTATATTTGAGAAAAATGTTTGTAAAGTTATGAAATCCGTGTCTTTTTGCTATTTTGTGTATGCCGGCCAGAAGTTTTCGTAGTGTGTTTATCCGTCAATCCCTGTAGACGGTTAGGTTCGTACTTATTGCCGACTCTCACTCTTAGGTTATCAGCGATAGCCTGTTTTATGCGAATGTCATGTTTGTGCGGTCGGCCTTGTAATGGTTCAAGGCCGTTTTGATTCATCCGCGGATGTGTCATTGGCTTTCCGGTATTCCGTAGGCGTCATTTTGTATTCTTCCTTGAAATAATGTGTAAAGATTTTGGGAGAATTGAATCCTACTTTATAGGCTACTTCGGCTACGGTCATCTGGGTCCCTTTCAGGTATTTGACACTTTTTTTCAGTCTTAATAATCGTATGAATTCACTGGGAGCTTTTCCTGTGATGGACATCAGTTTGTTGTACAGGTTGCTTCGGCTCATGCCTACCATGCTGCTGAGTTCTTCTACCGAGAATTGTGGGTTTTCCATATTTTCTTCTACGGCTTTGATGGCTTTCTCCATGAGCTCTTCATCCAGAGAGCTGGACGTTATGTCGCTGGTAGGGATGTCTGCCATTGCGAACTTCCGGTAGCATTCATGTTTCCATTTCAAGATTCTTTGGATTCTCAGTTTCAGGATGTCCAGGTTGAATGGTTTCTGTACATAGTCGTCGGCACCTTCCATGAAGCCTTGAGTGATGTGTTCTACATCGTTTTTGGCCGTGAGCATGATGATGGGGATGTGTGAAATCTTGATGTCGCTTTTTACGGAACGGCACAATTCGATTCCGTCCATGTTCGGCATCATGACATCAGTCACCACCAGGTCTATGTGTTCCTTTTTCAGAATAGACAAGGCGTGTAGTCCGTCGACGGCCGCATAGACTGTATATTCCTTCTGGAGTGATTCTGTCAGGAAATCCCGTAGATCCTGATAGTCTTCTACTATCAGCAGGCTGTTCTTTTCATGTGGTTCCGTTTCCTGCGTTTCTTTTATTTCCCTCTCCGGCGCGTTTGTGATTTCTTCGTTTTCTGTGAGTTTTGCGACGTTCGATTCCTGTGCCGCGGCGACAATGGGAATATAGAACACAAACCGTGCTCCTGTCGGTTCATTGTCTTCTACATGGATGTCGCCGTTATGGGCTTTCAGCAGATCTTTTACTATGTGAAGTCCTATTCCGCTTCCATACAGTGACTTACTGTTTGGTATCTGGAAAAACGGATCGAATATTTTCGTTTTGTTACTATCGTTTATTCCGGGTCCGTTGTCGGCTATGCTTGTATAAACCCTGTCATTGTTTGTCCATATCTTGACTGAAACTTTTCCGGGATTTCCGGCGTATTTGATGGCATTCGACAGGAGGTTCATAAATACTTTATGCATTTTGTCTTTGTCGAACATGATCGGCAGGCTGTCTATCTGTTTCTCCAGGGTCAGTTTCAGATTGTTGGTTTCGGCATATACGGAGAAGTTCTTGATAATTTCATAGGCAAACTGGATGTAATCCTCACAACTTGTTTGGATCTCTGTGTTTTTCTGCATTTCCAGTTTCCTGAAATCCAATATCTGGTTTACCAGATTCAAGAGAATCCTGGCATTCTTGTAAATGATGTTCAGCATGCCTTTCATCTCGCAGTCTTGTTTCAACAATTCCTCCAGCGGCGTTATAATGAGTGACAACGGGGTACGGAAATCGTGGCTAAGATTGGTGAAGAAGTTGATTCTGATTTCGTCCACTTCGTGTTGTTTCCTGGCCTCCAGCTCTATTTCCTTGTATTTCATTCTTCTTTTGTGCTTCTTGTCGTTCAGGTACAGCATATACAGGATGAGAACAATGACGATGAAAATGTAAAGTGCTATAAACCATCCGTTCAGCCAGATGGGTGGCTCTATTACGATGGTGAGTGCCGATGGCTGGCTCCATAATCCGTCGGAGTTAGTGGCACGAATTTCCAGGGTATAAGTGCCTGTGGCCATGTTGTTGAAGGAAATCTGGTTGTCTTTCAGTATGGTCCAGTTCTTATTGGCTTCTTTCAGCCGGAAAGAGAATTGCAGGTTGCTTGTTCTGATGTATTCCAGCGTGGAGAATTCCAGGCTGAATGTGCTTTGGTTGTTTTTCAGGACAATTTTGTCGGTCAGTTCGATGTTTTTATGCAGAATGATGTGTCCGTTGTATACGGAATCAGCTTCTATGATCTGGTTGAATACCTTCAATTGGGTAAAAATGACCGGTGTAGCTCTTTGGCTGTGATGCAATGCATCGGGATTTGTGCTATAATATCTTCCGTTTCCACCGATGATGATGTTTCCGTTGTGGGCGCGGTAAATGGAATTATGTACGAAATCGGAGGATTGCAATCCGTCATTTTTGGAATAGGGATGACAGGTAAACAGGTAGCCGTTCCGATGACTGTCTGCCGATACATGGATATTTGTAATTCCGTCGGTGGTAATTATCCACATGTTTTGCCGGTTATCCTCCATGATACCTCTTACAAGGCTTCCTTTCAGTTTACTGTTTGTGTCATTTATATAGTATATGGTATCGAGTTGGCTATCGAATACCGTAATTCCCTCTCTTCCACCTATCCAGACGAGTTCCCGGCTGTCTACGTAGATGTTGTTTTGGATAGAATCTCTGATACGTTGTGTCTTTTTTCTGTTGTTTGGTATGTTGGTTATTTCTCTGGTGTGGGTATTGATGATGTTTGCTCCGTTACAGGTGGCTATGTAGATAGACTGTTTGCCGTCGAATGCTACAGACATGATATGCTCGTCGGATATTCCGGAATTCTTTGGAGAATAGGTATGGAATGTTGCTTTATCGGGATTGTATACATGAAGTCCACAATTCAGATTTCCTAACCACAGGTTTCCTTGATTGTCTTCTGTTATGCTCCATATACTGTTGTTGATCGGATTCCTGGGAAAAGCCTCCGAATAGGGATATTGATGGAATTTCCCGTTCTGGTAATAACCGAATCCGTCCAGATAGGTTCCTACCCAGATTCTGTTTTTGGAATCGCGGTACATGCATACTATCTTGTCACTGAATGAATTGCCCTTTTCCTTACTGAACTGAACGATTCCTCCCGTGGAGGTAATTTCATAGATACCTCCACCGTCTGTACCGAACCACAGGTTGCTGTTTTCGTCTTCGGTGAGACAGGAAATGTCATGTTTGATGGGTAAGGTCGTTTGGATGAATGGGGAAAAATCCTTGTTGTAATAGGAAATTCCATTCCGCATGGTACCAACCCACATGGTATTTTCATTGTCGTAATAGAAACACCACACTTTATTACTTCCTAGTGAGTATGTGTCTGCAGACTGTGATATATGTGTGTGTATTTTCTGTTTCTTGTCGTAAATGCTGATGCCGTCGTATTCCATTCCTATCCATATACGGTTGTTATGGTCTTCGCAGATACTTATCACTTTATTACTCAATAGGTATGAGGTATGCTGGATGGTGGTGAGTGTCCAGGAGTTATTTGTTTCTTTAGACAGGAGCCAGAGTCCTTGAGTATTCGAACTGTAGATCCATATATCCAGATTATTGTCTACGTAAAACTTGTATTCCAGGTATTTTTCTTTGTGAAACAGATGATTCAAAGAAACCTGGTAGAAAATTTTCTTGTTACATAGATCGGAGATAAAAAGGTTGTTGTCCTGATCGATGTAGAAAAAATAGTTTCGTTTGGCATACATGTACCTTATTTTATCCGGCAGATTGTCTAAGGTATAAGTCATATTTTTTTGGAAGCTGTGGTATTTCATGGTATGCCCGTTGTATGACCAGATGTTCTTTTGTTCATCGATGACGATCTGTTGGGGATGTACATTGGGATGGAGTTGATATTTGTCAAGCAGGGGTTGTGCGTCGACAAACTGGTCTTTGTTTCTGTCATAAACGAAGTAATGCCCGTATCGGTTTATCCAGATATCGCCGTTATGGTCCATCTGTATCTGCTCAATCATGGCGGATAGACTTAAGCCGTCGGCAGTATTCTGGTATTGCTTGACGTTGTAACCATCGAAACGGTTTATGGCTGTATTGGTAGAGCACCAAAGGAAACCGTTGTTGTCTTTTAAGATACATTTCACTTCGTTGTCGGCTAACCCATCATGAACCGTCAGATGCTTGAACATGATATTCTCTTGTGCGGTTATGGCACAAGACAGGAGGGATAGTAAGGCAATGATCAGTGTTCTCATAGCGTTCTTATGTTAAGAGATGATAATAAGATGAATGTCCAAAGGCTTGAATCTGGTTTTTAATTCTCCGTAAAAGTACGTTTTTTTTTAGGATTTTTTTCTTATCCAAAGAGAAAAATAGCTTCTTCAAGGGTGTGAAATGTTCAAAAATGGGGTGTGAAATGTTGATTGTACATATAGTGACGTTGTACAGCACATTCCAGTTCCATCTGTTAATTCCGTATTCATAATTTTGCAGTCGTAAACATTAAACCTAAAGCCTATGAAGCATGATTGATGATACGGTATGCAGATAAATATAATGTATACAAGAGATTGTCTTTATCACGAATACTTTTGTTTTCCACTTTTTATTTCTGTTTCAGGTAATCAGAAAAGTTATTAACATAATCAATCAAATCTATGAACACAAAAAGTTACAGAAGATCATTGCTCTGTGGAACTTTATCATTCTGCCTGGTAGGTGGAATCCCTCAGATGCAATCTGTTGCCGCTTCGGAGTCTTTGGCGGTAGTTCAGCAGTCAGAAAAAATTTCAGGGGTTGTGAAGGACGCTGCCGGACCGATTATCGGGGCATCTATCGTCGAAAAGGGAACGACCAACGGTACCATTACAGACTTGGACGGACATTTTACACTGGATGTAAAGAAGGGAGCCGTTTTGGTGATCAGTTATGTGGGTTATACCTCTAAGGAAGTGAAGGCTACCAAGGGAATCATGAATATTACTTTGGAAGAGGATAACCAGATGCTGAGCGAGGTCGTAGTGACTGCATTAGGTATCAAGAGAGAGCGAAAGGCCTTGGGCTATGGCGTAGCCGAAGTGAAAGGTGAGGCTCTTACCAAAGCGAAAGAAACCAATGTCATCAATTCCATGGCCGGACGTGTGCCTGGTCTGGTCGTCAGTCAGACAGCCAGCGGACCTTCCGGTTCTACCCGTGTGATTCTGCGTGGTAGTACGGAAATGACCGGAAACAACCAGCCGCTTTACGTCATCGACGGTGTTCCTTTGGACAATACGAATTACGGTAGTGCCGGTACTTACGGTGGATACGACCTGGGAGATGGAATTTCCAGTATCAATCCGGATGATATAGAAAACATATCTGTCTTGAAAGGTCCTGCTGCATCGGCTTTGTACGGTAGCCGGGCCAGTCACGGTGTTATCCTGATTACCACCAAGAAAGCCGACGGTAAGGAAAAATTCAGTGTAGAATACAATGGAACACTGACGATAGATACCCAGTTGTCCAAATGGAACGATATTCAGCAGATCTACGGTATGGGCAGTAACGGTACCTATAGTATTGATGCTGTATCGAATACGAATACCAGTTGGGGACCTAAGGCTGACGGAAGCAACATGCTGACCTATTTTGATGGAGTCTCTCGTCCGTATCTGATTATACCAGACAATACTTCTGGCTTTTTCCGTACCGGTCTGACTGCTACCAATACGGCTGTCATCAGTTCAAGTACCGGCAAGACAGGTGTTCGTTTCTCATATACGGATATGCGGAACAAGGATATTGTACCCAAAACCAACATGAGCCGTAACAATTTCTCTTTGCGTGCCAACACTTCCTTATCGAAAGTTGATCTGGATTTCAGTGCGAACTATACCCGTGAAGATGTCAATAACCGTCCGGCAATGGGTGACAGTAAGGCGAATATCGGAAAGAACCTGATGACGCTGGCTACAACTTACGACCAGGAATGGCTGAAGACTTATCAGGATGAGAACGGTGAATACAGCAACTGGAACGGAATGGACCCGTATAACGTCAATCCGTATTGGGGAGTATATAAAAACAGTAACGAATCGCAGAAAGATCAGTTCCGTCTGAACGGTAAAGCCATTTGGAACATCAATGATCATCTGAAAATCCAAGGTACGTTAGGAACGGAAATGAACTGGTTTACATTCGAGGATTTTCAGGCACCTACCACTCCGGGATTTGAAGCCGGACGCTTGCAGATCAGTTCTTTTGAGAACCGCATGTACAATTTCGAATTGCTGGCCTTGTATAACAATACATGGGGAAATTTTGATTTCAATGCCACTTTGGGAGGAAACATGTTCAAGGTGGATAATCTGACAACCGTCACTACGGCTCAGGACATGCAGATTCGTGATGTGGTGGCCTTGCTCAGCTTTAATGAAATCAGTGTGGAACAGAATACGTACCGCAAGCAGATCAACTCTGTATACGGCGCGGTAAACCTGGGATGGAAGCACATGCTATATTTTGACGCCACCTTACGTGCCGATCAGTCTTCTACGTTACCGCTGAATAACAATACTTACGTATACCCTTCTTTCTCAGGTAGTTTTATCTTCTCAGAAATTCTCAATAAAAAAGACATATTGCCTTATGGTAAGATTCGTATGTCATGGGCTCAGGTAGGTAGTGATACGAATCCTTATCAGTTGGGATTGGTTTATACCAAGTCAAAATATACTTATCCGGGTTATACCATCGGTTATATCAACAACAATACAGTGCCCAACAAAAATCTGAAACCGACACGGACAAATTCGTTTGAGGTTGGTCTGGAAACCAAATTCCTGAATAATCGTATCGGTCTGGATTTTACTTATTACTCTCAGAACAGTAGGGATCAGATTATGGGAATGGCCAGCTCTTGGGCATCCGGTTACAATTATCGCTTGATCAATGCTGGAGAAATTGAAAACAAGGGTGTTGAAATTGCATTGAATACACGGGTGATACAAACGAAAGATTTTTCATGGGACTTGAATCTGAATTTCTCAAAGAATAACAATAAGGTAAAGGAACTGGTAGACGACATGGATATGTTCGAACTCGAAAAAGCTTCGTGGCTGGATGTACAGGTCGCTGCCAAGGTAGGCGAAAATTATGGTTCCATCATTGGTCCTGATTTCAAACGGAATGAAAACGGAGATGTCTTGATTGATCCGTCTACCGGTCTGCCGATGTACGACAAGAGTTCTCACGTACTGGGTAATGCATCCTGGGACTGGACCGGCGGTCTGGTGACTACATTGACTTACAAGAATCTGTCACTTTCGGCAGTGTTCGATGTGAAGGTAGGGGCAGATCTGTATTCCATGTCGGCCCGTTCGGCTTATGAGTCCGGTAAGAGCCTGGCTACCCTGGAGGGACGTGAAGAGTGGTATCGTTCTGAAGAACAGCGTAAAGCTGCCGGTTTGCCAAAGGGATCTCCTGACTGGACACCGACCGGAGGCTTTGTTGCTCCGGGTGTAATTGATAACGGTGACGGAACTTATCGTGAGAATGATATATACATCAATCCGGAAGACTACTGGATGAGTGTATGTAGAAATGCTCCTTCTATGTTCATCTATGACAACTCCTATGTGAAATGTCGTGAAATTACCTTGACATATCAGATTCCGAAGAAGATATTCAAAGGTGTATTGGATAACATGACTGTTTCGTTTGTTGCCCGTAACCCGTTCATCCTTTATAAGAATATTCCGAACATTGACCCGGATTCAAACTACAACAATACCACAGGTATGGGTCTGGAATACGGTTCTCTTCCTTCTCGCAGAAGTTATGGATTCAATGTTAACATCAAATTCTAAGATAAACTATGAAATACAACAAATCAATTATAGCAATTATGCTGACTGCCTGCACCACGTTTCTGGGGGCTTGCAGTGACAGCTATCTGGAGGATATGAATACAGACCCTTCAAAAGCAGATGTAATCGATCCGAACGCCCAGCTTACTACCGCCCAGCTCCAGACGTATGGCAGACTTGATATGGTAGACATCTATAGGAACTATCTGTCTGCATTCAACCAGCAGTTCATGGGGTGCTGGAATACTACTTTCCATGGTGGCCGTCATTTCATTGATAACAATATCATGGGCTACGGATGGACGCTAGGCTATACGGGTGCAGTTGCCAATCTGGTGGATGCCGAATACCGTACCAAGGATGATCCTGCCAGGGTGAATATCAATGCAGCCTTGAATATTTATCGGGTATATATCATGTCGGTCATTACCGACCTTTATGGAGATGTTCCCTATAGCGAGGCAGGTAAGGGATACCTGGAAAGTATTTTTACTCCCCGTTATGATGAACAGAAAGACATTTACGATGATTTTTTCAAGGTACTGGCTGCAGCTGTCGATCAGTTTGATCCTGCAAAGGATGAGATAACAAGCGATGTCATTTATGATGGAGACATTCAGAAGTGGAAAAAGTTTGCCAATTCTCTCCGATTGCGTTTTGCCATGAGAATCTCTAATGTGGATCCCGAAAGAGCCCGTCAGGAGTTTGAAGCAGCATTGGCTGCCGATGGAGGCGTATTTACCAGTTCTGCCGACGATGCCTTGATTCATTACATGGAGGTTTCTTATAGTTTCGGTTCCGAATCATATTCGGATTACCGTGGAAATGCTTATTCTAAAGTCTTGTATGGAAACGATCCGGCCAATAACCCGACGTATCTGTGTTCTACTTTCTTTGATCAGCTGTATGATACAAAAGATCCGCGTACATTCAGAATAGCCCGTTGCTACTACGATGGTCTGATGAGTACTTCCAGTCCGGATAACCGCATTGACCTGACCGAAGAAATGCTGGAGAAGGGCATTGAATTCCAACCTTGCGTACCGGGAGCTTTTTCTTGGGAACCGTGGCCTACCGGTTATGACAGCGATATTCTGAAAGAAATGGCCGAAACGAATCCTGACATCGTTTATTCAGTAGCCCGGGAGGTAGAACCTAAACTGGCTACTACCTTCCTGAAGAGTGATAATCCTGGCATTGTCATGACATATTCGGAGGTGATGTTTCTGATGGCGGAAGCTACCCTGAAAGGTTGGAGTACAGGCTCGATGTCTGTAGAAGAATATTACAAGACGGGAGTACGGGCTGCCATGACGTTCCTTTCTGACAATTATGACTGCGAGGAAATAACCGACGAAGAGTTCAATGAATACTATAGCAATAATCCTATAGGATATACCGACGAGCAGAAAGCACGTTCCATCAATACACAGGCCTGGATCCTGCATTTCCTGAATCCGGCTGAATGTTGGGCCAATGTGAGACGTTCCGGTTATCCGGTCTTGAAATCTCCGGCTGAATACGGGTTCGAACAGTATCTGACAGACGGTAAGGAAATTCCGGTTCGTTTCTGCTATCCTATTCTGGAATCTTCCTATAACAAACAGAATTATGATGAGGCCATACAACGGATGGGCGGCCAGGACAGCTGGTACAGCCATGTATGGTGGGATTCAGTAAATTAATTATAAAGATTAAAACAATGGGTATGAAGAAAATATATTTTAGACTGATCGCCGTGCTGGTGGCCATGAGTATGGCATGTGTTTCATGCAACGATGAAGAGCCGTTCTCTACAATAACTCCGGATGATTATCCCCAGATTCTGGATCCTGTATTTCCGGATTGGGTGAATGGAGAACCTGCTGTCGTTTCTCAAATCAGTCGTGATGCTAATTTTGAAATGAAAGTGACTGTTACTCCTTCTATTTATACGGAAGTAGTTTGGTTTATTGACGGTGAGGAAGTGCAGAAGGGAGATGCCATCAATATTTCCCTGGAAGCCGGAACTTATCATTTGAAAGTGGTTGCTACTACAACAGCCGGTGTCTCTACATCCAGGGAAGGAAAGATTGTAGTCAGTCCGCTTCAGGGTGAACCCTGGTCGGAAGCTGTTGGATTGGAACGTCTGGTAGCGACAGGTTCAACGGCCCGTCTGTATGGTACCAACCTGAGTCTGGTACGAAGCGTTGCCGTTGGTGATGTGACAGCGCCTGTTACCGGTTCCGGAAGTTCGGATTTGGGCAATTATGTGGAATATGTAGTTCCTGCAGGACTGGAAGATGGACAATACCGTATCAGCATGATTGATGTGGAAGGCAATAAATTCGGTGCTAATATGTTGAATGTTACAAGTGCATCTGTCATAACCGGAGGATTTGCACACGTTTCGTCAGGAAGTGAATGGGTAATGACCGGTCTTAACCTTGATAAGGTGAAGAGCCTGGATGTCAATGGAACAGTGGTGACTGATTTCTTGAGAAAAAGTGCTACGGAACTGGTCTTTGTCTGTCCGTCGATGGTTGATGGAGAATATATCCTGAAAGGTACTTCCAATGACGGTCAGGAGATAAAATTCTATACCAATAATGAGTTGGTATCGGAAGTATCATTTGCGGTTGTTTCTGAAACGATTCTGTGGGAAGGCCATCATTATGTTTCATGGGATTACGAAGACGGCAATCCGAACAAGACATTTAATCTGATTCCGTTGGAAACATTCAGCTCCATCATTGCCGGTAGTACCCTGAGTATTCACTATTCGGTAGCTCCTGAGGCCGAATATCATCAGATCCGTACTACTACTGCTGCTTGGAACGATCTGCCGGGAACTTCGGTAGTCGAATTCCAGGAAGATGGTGTGCTGGAAGTTGTTCTGACACAGGAGGCCCTTTCAAAGATTCAGGCCGAAGGCGGATTCTTGTGTGTAGGACACGGGTATTACGTAGATAGGGTATCGGTTAAATAAGTATCTATGCATTCCGTGGGTATGGTCAGCTTTGGTTTATACCCACGGAAATGTAATTCTACATCACGTTTTCCTGTAAGGAAGTACAAAATATCCCTGTGTATGAAGTATATTGTATTGTATTTGAATATTATTTTATCAGCCATTTGTCTGACGTTTGTATCCTGTTCGGGAGAGACGGAAGAAGAAGGTGCATCGTTGATACAGCCTCCGGTGCTGGTAGAGACTTTGCCGGCTGATGGTGCTACCGGTCTCAGTTGTGATCTGTCGGAGATACGACTGACTTTTGATCAGGATGTATATGTAGGAGCAACGGCTTCGGATGAGGTTTCGCTGAAGCCGGATGTTGAAATAGAAGGTATTCAGGCTTCCGGTAAAACTGTTGTCATCTCCATTCCTTCACTACAGCAAGGTACCCGATATACGTTGACTGTTCCTTTGGGAGTATTGACGGGTAAGGATAAGCAGGCTGTAGAGAAAATAACTCTAAGTTTTACAACAAAATCGGTGGCTGCAGTCGATGTTGCTCCAGACATGACAGGAGTGGAAAAAGACTCGTATGCCTTGCTTAAACAGATCAGGGTTGGCTGGAATTTGGGAAACAGTCTGGAAAGCTATTACGACGGCCTGCCCGATCACATGGATGCTGAAACATCGTGGGGAAACCCGATTGTAACTCAGGATATGATTTTAAAGGTAAAGGAAGCAGGTTTCAATGCCGTGCGTATTCCAGTCCGTTGGTATCCGCATGCGACTGATCAGAATACGATGGAAGAAATTAGTTCCGAATGGCTTGGACGTGTGAAGGAAGTAGTGGATTATTGTATCAGTAATGGAATGTATGCCATCATTAATACGCACCACGAAGATTGGCTGGAGAGTCATCCGTTAAAGTCGGAGGCCGAAGAGGTGCTCAGGAAGGAAAGAAACCTGTGGCGGGCAATAGCCACTTATTTCCGCGATTATGACGAGCATCTGATTTTCTCTGGAACCAATGAAGTGGAAATCAACTGGCAAGCTCCTACAAGAGACAACCTGGAGGTACAGAACCGCTTTAATCAGTGTTTTGTTGATGCAGTACGCTCTACGGGTGGTAAAAACTATTACCGTAACCTGATTATTCAGACGTACGCTACCAATCCTGATTATTCGTTTGACGGACTGATATTTCCTGACGATGTGTCTGACAGGAGGATCAGTATAGAATTCCATTATTATCGTCCGGCTGGTTTTTCATATATGGATTTTGCCGATTATACGGAAAGTGTTTATTTTTGGGGAAAGGATTATATCCAATACAATGAAGAGCAATCCGGCGAACAGGAAGATTATGTAGACGGCTTTTTCAGAAAAATAAAATCTTACTGGGTGGATAAAGGTTATCCGGTGGTAATGGGAGAATATGGAGCTGTGACTACCATTAACCGTTCGGTCGGCTATGAAGCTGAACAAATAGCTTCCAGAAAGTACTATATGGAATATGTGACACGTGCTGCCAGAACCAATGGTATTGTTCCTTTTGTATGGGATAACGGTAGTTTCAATACGGTTCCCGATTATAAAAATGAATATTTCGGGCTCTTTAACCGAAAAGAGAATATGGAAACCAATGAAGTATCTAAAGCTATGATAGAAGGTATCATGAACGGTTGTGATACCGAATATCCGTTTTAAAGACTGCATATATGATGAAAAGATTATTTATAATTGTTTTTTTGTTGCTGGTGGGAATGGCAGGCTATGCCTCTACCGGAGAATCTTTTGCGATAAGGCGGGGCATTAACTTGAGCCATTGGCTGTCGCAAAGGATAGAAAACGGTCCAGCCATCAAGGATGGGATGCGTGAAATTGATTTCAGGAAAATTTCACAGGATGGATTTGACCACGTACGGTTACCCATTGACGAAGAAGTGATGTGGAATGAACGGGGGGAGAAGAATGCCGAAGCTTTCCGTTGTCTGCATCAAGGTATTCACTGGGCCATGCAGAATGATTTGCGGGTTATTGTAGACTTGCACATCGTCAGATCTCATTATTTCAATGCCGGAAATGAAGGAAAACAGAATCGCTTGTGGAAGGATGCCGGCGAGCAGAATCATTTTCTGGAGTTGTGGAAGGATCTGGTTACCGAGCTTAAGTCGTACCCGACTACTGCTGTCGCTTACGAAATCATGAATGAGCCTACGGCTCCTGATCATAAGGACTGGAACAAATTGCTTGGAAAGGCTTATCAGGTTATCCGTAGTGTCGAGAAAGACAGGGTACTGGTTTTCGGTTCTAATATGTGGCAGGGAGTAGGTACATTCCAGTATCTGGATGTGCCTCAGGGCGATCCGAACATTTTGCTTAGCTGCCATTTTTATGAACCTTTCCTGCTCAGTCATTATAAGGCTGGGTGGACAGAATTCGGAAATTATCAGGGAAACGTACATTATCCGGGTTATCTGGTAACTGACGATGAGCTTGATCGCTTGTCGGAAGCAGATAAGAAACTGGTGGGACGCTGGAAGACTCCCTGGAACCGTCAGACTTTGGCTTCATTTCTGGTAAAGGCTAAACGGGTGGCTGATGAAAAGGGGTTGAATCTGTATTGTGGTGAATTCGGTATGTATGAGAAAGCTCCTGCAGCCGATGCCTTGAGGTGGTATAAGGATGTTATCAGTGTGTTCGACAGTCTGGATATTGCCTGGGCAAAATGGGATTATCGTGGAGGTTTCGGAATATATACATCCGATAATCAGCCTAAGAGGGAACTTATCCGGACCATTATGGCTGGCAAGAGCAAAAAAATTGCGATTGGAGGTGTTCCGGCCTATCTCGATGATCAGCTTCCAATAGAGGAACGGGTAAAGGATGCGTTAAGCCGGATGACACTGGAGGAGAAAACCCGTTTGAGTTATGCCGACGGACGTTTCAGTACACCGGGATGTGCCCGGTTGGGAATTCCCGGATTAATGTATTCGGATGGTCCTCACGGAGTTCGTGCAGAGATCTGCTGGAACAGCTGGGATTATGCCGGATGGACAAATGACAGTTGTACGGCCTTTCCTGCTCTTACCTGTCTGGCTTCTACCTGGAATACGTCTCTGTCAAAAGCTTATGGTGTTGCCATCGGTGAAGAGGCTCTTTACCGGAATAAGAGTGTATTGCTCGGCCCGGGAGTGAATATTTACCGTACTCCGCTGAATGGACGTAATTTTGAGTATCTGGGAGAAGATCCTTATCTGGCAGCATGTATGTGTGTACCTTACATTCAGGGGGTACAGGAAAATGGTGTAGCGGCTTGTGTGAAGCATTATGCCCTGAACAACCAGGAACTGTGGAGAAATCACATTGACGTACAGGTAAGTGACCGTGCATTGTACGAGATTTATCTTCCAGCTTTCAAGGCTGCTGTTACGGAAGGTAAATCCTGGACCATTATGGGAGCATATAATAAGGTAAGAGGAACACACGCCGCTCATAATAAATTGTTGAACAATGATATTTTGAAAGGTGAGTGGGGATTCGATGGATGTGTCGTAACCGACTGGGGCGCTGCTCATGATACCTACGAGGCTGCCATGTATGGACTGGATCTGGAACTGGGTACTTATACAAACGGATTGACTTCCAATTCGAATTTGGGCTATAATGACTATTACTTGGGAGATGCCTATCTGCGGATGATTAAAGAGGGGAAAATTCCGATGAAGGTCGTCGATGATAAGGCCGCCCGTGTACTCCGGCTGATTTTCAGAACATCCATGAACCGTGATAAGGGTTTTGGATCAATGACAAATGAAAGCCATGAACAGACTGCTTATCAAATCGCGACAGAGGGGATTGTCCTGTTGAAGAACGATGCTCTGTTTGATAGGGAATCATTGCTTCCTGTCAAAAAAGGAATGTACAAGAAAATTTTAGTGGTGGGCGACAATGCCGTACGTAACCTGATGATGGGGGGAGGTTCTTCCGAACTGAAACCTAAGAAGGTTGTGACTCCATTGGAGGCGCTGAAAGAAAAGTTTGGTGATTGCATTGCTTTCTCACAAGGATACGTAGCGGGTCGGCCGATGTTTGATCGGGATGATGTTATTCCTCAGACGGTTGCAGATTCTCTTTATTCTGCTGCGGTAGAAGAAGCTAAGGAGGCCGATCTGGTATTGTTCCTGGGAGGATTGAACAAAAATTACCAGCAGGATTGTGAAGGCGATGACCGGAAAACATTCGGACTGCCTTTTGAACAGAACCGGCTTATCGAGGGTATTCTGGCGGTAAACAAGAAAATGGTACTTGTACTGACCAGTGGTAACGCTGTAGATATGCCGTGGATTGAGAAAGTTCCTTCTTTGGTTCAGTCATGGTATCTTGGTTCTATTGGTGGACAGGCTCTGGCTGACGTGCTGGCAGGAGATGTCAATCCCAGCGGAAAGATTCCTTTCTCTTATCCGGCTAAACTGGAAGATTGTCCCGCTCATTTTTATGGAGAAATCAGTTATCCGGGCGACAGTATCCGTCAGGTATATAAGGAAGATATTCTGGTGGGTTACCGTTGGTACGATACGAAAAAGATCAAGCCTCTGTTCCCGTTCGGTTATGGATTGAGTTATACCCGGTTTGAATACAGTAAACCTGTCATATCTTCAACCGAAATGAAGAATGGTGAATCTCTTGAAGTAAAGGTTACCGTGAAGAATACGGGGAAGGTGACTGGTAAGGAAACTGTACAGATGTACATTGGTGACGAAAAATGCAGCGTATTGCGTCCGGTAAAGGAATTGAAGGATTTCTATAAGGTGGAACTTCAACCGGGAGAGGAGCAGGAGGTGGCCTTTACAATTGAACGGGATGATTTGACATTCTTTGATGACAAGCTTCACGAATGGGTGGCCGAACCTGGTAAATTCAAGATTTATATCGGACGTTCTTCAGAAGATATTGAAGGAACAGTCGCATTTATGTACCGTGATTAGTTGAACATATTATTTATAAGAAACAAATCCAAAAACTAATATCATGAAACAAATAAAAAACATTGTAGGAGCTTTGCTGCTGGGAGCTAATATCTGTGCCTGTAGCAGTGTAGAGGATAGGGGGGTAGCACCGGCTATTCCATCCGATCCGGAGATTGAAGCCAATATCCGGCAATGGCTTGAAAGAATGACGCTGGAAGAGAAAATCGGACAGATGTGTGAAATTACCATCGATGTGGTAACCGACTTTGAGGCAAGTAAGGAAAAGGGATTTACCCTGAGTACAGCCATGCTGGATACTGTTATTGGTAAATATAAGGTAGGATCTTTGCTGAATGTTCCTTTGAGTGTGGCACAGGAGAAAGAAAAATGGGCCGAAGCTATCAGACAGATTCAGGATGTTTCCATGAAGGAGATTGGAATACCTTGCATCTATGGAGTGGATCAGATTCATGGAACGACCTATACGTTGGGGGGAACCATGTTTCCTCAAGGAATTAACATGGGTGCGACGTTCAACCGGGAGCTGACCCGGAAAGGTGCGGAAATCTCTGCTTATGAAACCAAGGCCAGCTGTATTCCCTGGACTTATGCTCCGGTCGTCGATTTGGGTAGAGATCCGCGTTGGTCACGTATGTGGGAAAACTATGGAGAGGATTGTTACGTGAATGCAGAAATGGGTAAAGCTGCTGTATCCGGTTTCCAGGGAGATGATCCGAATCATATAGGTGAATACAATGTAGCTGCCTGTATGAAGCATTACATGGGTTATGGTGTTCCTGTATCTGGAAAGGACCGTACTCCTTCGTCAATTTCCCGGAGCGATATGAGAGAAAAACATTTTGCTCCTTTTCTGGCTGCTGTACGTAATGGTGCGCTGAGTGTGATGGTCAATTCTGGAGTTGATAACGGTTTGCCTTTCCATGCTAACCGGGAATTCCTGACCGAATGGTTGAAAGAAGATCTTAACTGGGACGGTATGATTGTAACCGACTGGGCAGACATCAATAATTTATGCACACGTGACCACATTGCCGCAACCAAGAAGGAAGCTATTAAAATAGCTATTAATGCGGGTATCGACATGTCGATGGTTCCTTATGAAGTCAGTTTCTGTACCTACCTGAAGGAACTGGTAGAAGAAGGGGAAGTTCCGATGAGCCGTATTGACGATGCAGTGGCGCGCGTATTGCGTCTGAAATACCGTCTCGGACTTTTTGAGAATCCGTATTGGGACATTCGGAAATATGAGAAGTTCGGTTCCAGAGAGTTTGCCGATATGGCGTTGCAGGCTGCCGAAGAATCGGAAGTACTGCTGAAGAATGAAGAAGAAGTGCTTCCGATAGTAAAGGGCAAACGAATCCTCCTGACAGGGCCGAATGCCAATTCTATGCGCTGTCTAAATGGTGGCTGGTCCTACAGTTGGCAAGGGCACCTGGCAGACGAGTGTGCGGGTGCATATAATACAATTTATGAATCGCTTTGTAATAAATATGGCAAAGAGAATGTCATTTATGAACCGGGTATAACGTATGCGCCATACAAGGATGACAACTGGTGGGAAGAAAATGCTCCAGAAATTGGTAAGGCTGTCGCTGCGGCTTCTCGTGCCGATGTGATTGTGGCTTGTATCGGTGAGAATTCCTATTGTGAAACTCCGGGTAATCTGACCGACTTGACACTGTCAGAGAACCAGCGTAATCTGGTGAAGGCGTTGGCTAAAACCGGTAAACCTATCGTTTTGGTGTTGAATCAGGGGCGTCCCCGTATCATCAATGATATTGAACCGTTGGCACAGGGGGTTATCAATGTCATGCTTCCGAGTAATTATGGAGGAGATGCCTTGGCCAACCTGATGGCAGGCGATGCGAACTTCAGTGCCAAACTTCCTTTTACCTATCCCAAGTATATCAATGCTCTTGCCACGTATGATTACAAGCCTTGTGAAAATTTAGGTCAGATGGGGGGAAACTATAACTATGATTCGGTTATGGACGTTCAGTGGCCGTTCGGTTACGGCTTGAGCTATACTACCTATGCATATAGTGATCTGAAAGTGGACAAGGCTTCATTTACGCCAGCCGATGAACTTACGGTGACCGTAAATGTAACCAATACTGGTAAGGTGGCCGGTAAAGAAGCAGTTCTGTTATTTTCGAAAGATTTGGTAGCAAGCAGTACACCGGATAATATCCGTTTACGTAATTTTGAGAAAGTCTCCTTGAATCCCGGTGAAACAAAGACCGTAACAATGAAACTGAAAGGCAGCGATCTTGCTTTTGTGGGATATGATGGCAAATGGCATTTAGAGGAAGGAGATTTCAAACTGAAGTGCGGTGATCAATGGATTGATTTGAAATGCACTGAGACCAAGAATTGGGATACGCCCAATAAATGATGATTGAGGAAATGGCTTTATCGGATGTTTGGGCGTACGCTGAATCATTCGGTAAAGCTGTACCGATCCTTTTCAGTTAACCGGTATGGATAATTACCCCATCAGATAAAACTTATTTCTATTGTTGTATGAACATGAACAAACATTATTTTTCATATCTCTTGTCGTTCGGTTTGTGTATATTTCCCTTGTATATGGAGGCCAATGAGGATACTGACAGCGTAAGTTCGGTTTTTGACGGTGATGTATCTGCTGTGACAGATCAGTTTGCTTCCGGATTTAGAGATATTTCTTTGTCGCCGGATGAGCGGGCTGAATTATTGCTGAAAGAATTGACACTTGAGGAAAAGATATCCTTGATGATGGACGTTTCTAAACCAGTAGAACGCCTGGGTATCAAATCTTATAACTGGTGGAACGAGGCACTTCATGGGGTGGCACGTGCGGGTCTGGCCACTGTTTTTCCTCAGCCTATCGGTATGGCTGCATCGTTTGATGACGCACTTGTTTATCAGGTTTTTAATGCTGTTTCTGATGAGGCCCGGGCCAAGAATTCCCATTATGTTTCTGTGGGTAGCAGGGAAAGGTATCAAGGGCTTACCATGTGGACTCCTACTGTAAACATATATCGGGATCCGCGTTGGGGACGTGGAATAGAAACTTATGGTGAAGACCCGTATCTGACAAGCAGGATGGGAGTGCAGGTTGTAAAAGGTCTTCAGGGAGAGAGTGACGGTAGGTATGATAAGTTGCATGCTTGTGCCAAACATTTTGCGGTACATTCGGGGCCGGAATGGAACCGACATTCATTTAATGTGGAAAATTTGCCGTTGCGAGAACTTTATGAAACCTATTTGCCGGCATTCAAGGCTTTGGTACAGGAAGCTGGCGTAAAAGAAGTGATGTGCGCCTATAACCGTTTGGAAGGGGAACCGTGTTGCGGAAATAAACGTTTGCTCACACAGATTCTTCGTAATGAATGGGGATTCGACGGTATTGT
Source organism: uncultured Bacteroides sp. (assembly GCA_900553185.1). Lineage (GTDB taxonomy): Bacteria > Bacteroidota > Bacteroidia > Bacteroidales > Bacteroidaceae > Phocaeicola. Next base: position 130,876 of record USCT01000003.1, on the reverse strand, counting down.
CTTGAGTGACTGCTGGGCCATTAATGATTTTTTCGACAAGAAGGGACATCAGACACATCAGGATGCTGCTTCCGCAGCTTCTGCGGCAGTCTTGAGTGGAACGGATCTGGAATGTGGAGAGACATTTGAATCTCTGATAGATGCGGCCAGGAAGAACATGATTGACGAGGAGGTGATAGACCGTTCTTTAAGGCGGTTGCTGAAAGCACGGTTTGCTTTGGGGGAAATGGATGATCCTTCTGTGGTATCATGGACTAAGATTCCGTATGATGTGGTAGCTTCATCGGCACATGATTCATTGGCACTGAAAATGGCCAGGGAATCCATGACACTTCTGCTTAATAAAGAAAGAACGTTACCGTTAAAACGCGGTGGACTACGAGTGGCTGTCATGGGACCAAATGCTAGAGATTCAGTCATGATGTGGGGAAATTACAATGGTATGCCGGCTCGTACGGTGACCATTCTGGAGGGAATTAAATCGGCTTTGGGTAAAGACGATAAGTTGGTGTATGAACAGGGGTGCCCTTGGGTAGGAGAAACGTTGCTGGAAAGTGTTTTCAGTAAGTGTTGTTCAGAAAAAGGTCCTGGGTTTATTGCACAATATTGGAATAACGTGAACCACGAAGGGAAAGCTGATGTTGAGGCCCAGGTTCTTACTCCGTTCAATTTCTGTACGTCGGGAGCTACGGTTTTTGCTCCGGGAGTGAACCTGACTGATTTTTCTGCTACATACCGTAGCAGTTACATCCCGGAAAAATCGGGTGAAATAGTTTTTGAATTGTATTCATTCGGAAAAGGTCGTTTATCGGTTAACGGAAAGGAACTTTTATCTTTTTATAATAGTCACGGAGGGAACAGGCAATCTTGCTCTATGCAGGTTCAAGCCGGAAAGAAATATGATATAACATTGGATTACGAATATCTGTTAAGTGACGCACAGCTTAATTTTGATATGGGATTCAAGAAGAAAGTAAATGTAGCTGAGTCAGTGGCGGCTGTCAAAGATGCTGATGTGGTAATTTTTGTCGGTGGTATTTCTCCGAGTCTGGAAGGAGAAGAGATGGGAGTAGATTTGCCAGGTTTTCGGAAAGGGGATCGTGTGGATATTGAACTGCCGGAAATACAACGCAGATTTCTTGCTGCCTTGCATGAAGCCGGAAAGAAAGTAATCCTGGTCAATTGCTCCGGTTCTCCGATAGGGCTGGTACCCGAAACAGAAACTTGTGATGCTATTTTGCAGGCATGGTATCCCGGGCAGCAGGGCGGAACAGCTGTTGCTGAAGTCTTGTTTGGAGATTATAATCCGGCTGGTCGTCTACCTGTTACTTTTTATCGGAATATTGACCAGCTTCCGGATTTTGAGGATTACAATATGTCCGGTAGGACTTATCGTTTTATGACCGAGAAACCACTTTTCCCGTTTGGGTATGGGTTAAGTTATACAACTTTTCGGTACGGAACGGTCAAACTGGACAAAACAACTGTGATTGATGGAGAAATGTTGCATGTCACAGTACCCGTTACTAATGTCGGCGATCGGGATGGAGAAGAGGTTATCCAACTCTATTTGCATAAAACAGGTGATAAGCAGGGACCTGTCAAGACGCTTCGTTCTTTTAAGCGGGTAAATATCCCGAGGGGACAAACTGTCGAGGTACAGTTTGATTTGTCTGGCAAGGAGCTGGAATGGTGGGATGAACATTATAATGCCATGAAACTGTCTCCAGGAAACTATAAGATTGGAGTCGGAGGAAATTCGGAAACAGCTGCATTGGAATCGTCCTTTGTGGTGCCTGAATAGTTAAGACCGAATGGTCGGAAAAAGGATATTGGTGAGGGACAACTTTGTTTTAAGATACATTGTTTCCCTCACCCGTATTTTAGTTTTAAAATCCGGTCAGGTGAAAACAATAAAAAAGGAAGTGCGGACTTTTACACTTCCTTTTCGAGCCGAAAGCGGGACTCGAACCCGCGACTTACTCATTACGAATGAGTTACTCTACCAACTGAGTTATTTCGGCAATTCCTTTGAGTAGTTCTTTTCTCAAAAACGATGCAAATTTACGGCTTTCTTTGAATACACAAAATAAAATCCCTAAAAAAGTTAGGGAAAAATGAGAAAAAAGTGAGTAATGAAAAAAAATCGAAACATGAAATCAGAAACTTCCCTGTTCGTTAGAATGTTTTTTCAAAAGTCATTATATTTGCATCCCGAATTGTGATGTGACATAATTTCGCTGAATGAGTAATAGATTGAGATATAAAGAGAGATTCATTGGATGTTCGGGCTTTTGGTCAGGTGAATATTTAGGAACAAATGGAAATGAAGCTGTCGGTTTGAAGCCATTTCCTTTTGGATATTTCTCTTTTTCTGTTCAGCAACGAATGATTCTTGTGTCATTTTTTCTTTTATCGTTTTTTCATATCGTTTGGTTTACATATTTACGACACCTGGAATTGCTTTTTGGCATATCCGGGCGTTGTTGTATTTATGGGTTAGCGAAGGGGAATGAAGAAGCACATCGGAATAAGACTGTTGACAATTTATAGGAATTAGATATGGAACCTCTTAAACATGAATGCGGTGTGGCAATGATCCGATTGCTGAAGCCGTTGGAATATTATCAGGAAAAATATGGAACCTGGATGTACGGACTGAATAAACTCTATCTGTTGATGGAAAAACAGCATAATAGAGGACAGGAGGCGGCTGGACTGGCGTGTGTTAAACTGCAGGCTAATCCTGGCGAGGAATATATGTTCCGCGAACGAGGACTTGGTTCGGGGGCTATTACTGAAATATTCAGTACGGTACATAGCTGTTTTAAGGATTTAACGCAGGAACAGCTTCATGATGCAGAATATGCCAAGAAATGTTTGCCTTTTGCCGGAGAATTGTATATGGGACATCTGCGCTATTCTACTACAGGTAAAAGTGGAATTTCGTATGTACATCCGTTCTTGCGTCGAAATAACTGGCGTGCCAAGAATCTGGCTTTATGCGGTAACTTTAACCTGACAAATGTAGATGAAATATTTGCTGACATTACGGCTGACGGACAGCATCCGCGTAAATATGCCGATACGTACATCATGCTGGAGCAGGTAGGACATCGCTTGGATCGTGAAGTGGAACGGCTTTATCAGCAGTGCAAGGCAGAAGGACTGGAAGGTATGGATATTACGCATGCCATCGAGGATCGCATCGACCTGACCAATGTCCTGAAAACTTCAAGCCCTAAATGGGACGGTGGATACGTAATTTGTGGGCTGACCGGTAGTGGTGAAAGCTTTGCTGTCCGTGATCCGTGGGGGATCCGTCCGGGATTCTGGTACATGGACGAGGAAATTATGGTACTGGCTTCTGAACGTCCGGTTATTCAGACTGCCTTGAATGTTCCGGCCGACAGCATTCATGAACTGGAACCGGGACAGGCTATTCTGGTAAATAAGAGAGGAGAAATGCGTCTGGCTCAGATCAATGAGCCGAAACCCAAGAAAGCTTGTTCGTTCGAGCGTATTTATTTCAGCCGTGGAAGTGATATTGATATTTATCGTGAGCGTAAGCTGTTGGGAGAGAAACTGGTAGATCCTATTCTGAAAGCCGTTGATAACGATGTGGTACATACCGTATTTTCTTTCATTCCGAATACGGCGGAAGTTGCCTTTTATGGAATGCTGGAAGGTTTTGACAATTATCTGAATCAGCTGAAGGTGCAGCGTATCGAAGCTTTGGGACATAAACCAAGCCACAGCGAACTGGAACAAATTCTTTCACAACGTATTCGTAGCGAGAAGGTTGCTATCAAGGATATTAAATTGCGTACGTTTATTGCCGAAGGAAATACCCGTAATGACCTGGCTGCTCATGTGTATGATATAACTTACGGAAGCTTGGTCCCGTACGAAGATAATTTGGTTATCATTGATGACAGTATCGTTCGTGGAACTACGTTGAAACAGAGTATCATCGGTATCTTGGATCGTCTGCATCCGAAGAAAATTGTTATTGTTTCTTCTTCTCCGCAGGTACGTTATCCGGATTATTACGGTATTGATATGGCAAGTATGGAGCAGTTTATTGCTTTTAAGGCTGCCATTGCTTTGCTGGTAGACCGGGGAATGACCGATGTTATTAAAGAGGCTTACCGCAAGTCGAAAGAACAGGCCGGACTTCCGAAAGAACAGATGGTAAATTATGTAAAGGAAATATATGCACCGTTTACCGATGAAGAAATTTCTACTAAAATGGTCGAACTGCTGACACCGGCCGGTACTCAGGCAAAAGTAGAGATTGTTTACCAAACACTCGAAGGATTGCATGAGGCTTGTCCGGAACATACAGGTGACTGGTATTTCAGTGGTGATTATCCTACGCCGGGTGGTGTAAAACTGGTAAATAAGGCATTCATTGATTATATAGAACAGCAATTCAAGTTTTAAAAACGACAATATACATATTTAAATAAGGTAATGAGAAATGTAACATTGATCCTCGACGACGGGAGCCGCTTTCATGGCAAGTCGTTCGGTTATGAGAAACCGGTGGCCGGTGAAGTTGTGTTCAACACTGCAATGACCGGATACCCCGAGAGCTTGACCGACCCTTCGTATGCCGGTCAGTTGATGACGCTGACATATCCGCTGGTTGGTAATTATGGTGTGCCTCCGTTCACGTTCGAAGCAAACGGACTGCCTACTTTCATGGAGAGCGAAAAAATCCATGCCGAAGCGATTATTGTGAGCGACTACAGCGAGAAATATTCTCACTGGAATGCTGTGGAGAGTCTGGCAGACTGGTTGAAGCGTGAACAAATTCCGGGAATCACAGGCATTGATACCCGTGAATTGACTAAAGTGCTGCGCGAACACGGTGTGATGATGGGAAAAATCGTTTTCGATGATGAACCGGAAAACATCCCGGAAGCTACTTATGCGGGTGTGAACTACGTAGACAAGGTTTCCTGCAAGGAGGTCATTCGTTACAACGAAGGTGAAGGAAAGAAGAAAGTAGTGTTGGTAGACTGTGGCGTGAAATCAAATATCATTCGCTGTTTGCTGAAACGTGACGTAGAAATCATTCGTGTGCCATGGAACTACGACTTTAATTCCTTGAAATTCGACGGTTTGTTCATTTCCAACGGTCCGGGTGACCCTGATACATGCGATGCTGCTGTACAGAATATCCGTAAGGCCATGCAGAATGAAAAATTGCCTATTTTTGGTATTTGTATGGGTAATCAGTTGCTTTCAAAGGCTGGTGGAGCTAAGATTTATAAGCTGAAATACGGTCATCGTAGTCACAATCAGCCAGTACGCATGGTGGGAACGGATAAATGTTTCATTACCTCACAGAACCACGGTTATGCAGTAGACAACAATACCCTGGGAGCAGACTGGGAACCGCTCTTCATTAATATGAACGACGGCTCAAACGAAGGTATTCGTCACAAAAAGAATCCTTGGTTCTCGGCACAGTTCCATCCCGAAGCTGCCAGCGGTCCTACCGATACAGAGTTCCTGTTCGACGAATTTGTAAAGTTGCTGTAATCCATTAAAAAACAAAGAAGACAATGAAAGAAAATATAAAGAAAGTATTGCTGTTAGGTTCAGGAGCCTTGAAAATCGGTGAAGCTGGCGAATTCGATTATTCTGGTTCACAGGCCCTGAAGGCTTTGAAAGAAGAAGGTATTGAAACCATTCTGATCAATCCGAACATTGCTACCGTACAGACTTCCGAAGGTGTAGCCGATAAAATTTACTTTTTGCCCGTTACTCCTTATTTTGTAGAGAAGGTTATTGATAAGGAACGTCCCGACGGTGTGTTGCTGTCATTCGGCGGACAGACAGCCCTGAACTGCGGTGTAGCTCTTTACAAGGCTGGTGTGTTTGAAAAATATAATGCCCGTGTACTTGGTACACCGGTACAGGCCATCATGGATACGGAAGACCGTGAGTTGTTCGTTCAGAAACTGGATGAGATCCATGTAAAGACCATCAAGAGTGAAGCCGTAGAAAATATAGAAGACGCTCGTCGTGCGGCCAAGGAACTGGGTTATCCGGTTATTATCCGTGCGGCATACGCATTAGGAGGACTGGGTTCAGGTTTCTGCGATAACGAAGAAGAACTGAATGTGCTGGCTGAAAAAGCATTCTCTTTCTCTCCGCAGGTTTTGGTAGAAAAGAGCCTGAAAGGTTGGAAGGAAGTAGAATACGAGGTTGTGCGTGACCGCTTCGACAACTGTATCACGGTATGTAACATGGAAAACTTCGACCCGCTGGGTATCCATACCGGTGAGTCTATTGTAATCGCTCCTTCGCAGACTCTGACCAACAGTGAGTATCACAAGTTGCGTGAACTGGCTATCCGCATCATCCGACACATCGGTATCGTAGGTGAATGTAACGTTCAATATGCTTTTGATCCTGAATCGGAAGATTACCGTGTCATTGAAGTAAATGCTCGTCTGAGCCGTTCTTCTGCCTTGGCTTCTAAAGCTACCGGTTACCCATTGGCTTTCGTTGCTGCTAAATTGGGTTTGGGTTACGGTTTGTTCGATTTGAAGAATTCAGTAACTAAAACGACTTCTGCGTTCTTTGAGCCCGCGTTGGACTATGTGGTGTGCAAGATTCCTCGCTGGGACTTGGGTAAGTTCCACGGTGTAGACCGTGAGCTGGGTTCCAGTATGAAATCTGTAGGTGAGGTGATGGCGATCGGACGTACTTTCGAAGAGGCTATTCAGAAAGGTTTGCGTATGATTGGCCAGGGTATGCACGGTTTTGTAGAAAACAAGGAATTGCAGATTGCCGATGTTGACAAAGCTTTGCGTGAACCGACAGACAAGCGTATTTTCGTAATTTCAAAGGCCATGCGTGCCGGTTATACCGTTGACCAGATTCACGACCTTACCAAGATTGATAAGTGGTTCCTTGACAAGCTGATGAACATCATGCAGACTTCGAAAGAACTCCATGAGTGGGGAAACAATCATAAACAGCTGTCTCAGCTTCCGAATGAACTACTTTACAAAGCCAAACGTCAGGGATTCTCTGATTTCCAGGTGGCTCGTGCTATCGGATACGAAGGCGAAATGGAAGAAGGCAGTCTGGCTATCCGCAATCACCGCAAGAGCGTAGGCATTGTGCCGGTTGTAAAACAGATTGATACGCTGGCTGCCGAATATCCGGCACAAACAAACTATCTGTATCTGACATACAGTGGTGTGGCCAATGACGTGCATTATCTGGGCGACCATAAGAGCATTGTAGTTTTAGGTTCAGGTGCTTACCGTATCGGTTCTTCTGTTGAGTTTGACTGGTGCGGTGTACAGGCTCTGAATACGATTCGTAAGGAAGGTTACCGGAGTGTAATGATCAACTATAATCCGGAAACTGTATCTACCGATTACGATATGTGCGACCGTCTGTACTTTGACGAACTGACCTTTGAACGTGTAATGGATATTCTTGATCTGGAAAATCCACATGGTGTGATTGTTTCTACCGGTGGACAGATTCCGAATAACCTGGCGTTACGCTTGGATGCGCAACATGTAAATATTTTGGGAACCTCAGCCAAGAGTATTGACAATGCCGAAGATCGTGACAAATTCTCTGCTATGCTTGACCGCATCGGAGTTGACCAGCCGGAATGGAGTGCACTGACTTCGATGGAAGACATCAATGCTTTTATTAAGAAAGTTGGATTCCCTGTACTGGTTCGTCCGTCGTATGTGCTGTCAGGAGCAGCCATGAATGTATGTTCCAACCAGGAAGAACTGGAACGTTTCCTGCAGCTGGCTGCCAATGTGTCAAAGAAACACCCGGTTGTAGTCAGTCAGTTCATCGAACATGCCAAGGAAGTGGAAATGGATGCGGTAGCCCAGAACGGCGAAATCATTTGTTACGCTATCAGTGAACACATTGAATTTGCTGGTGTTCATTCGGGTGATGCGACTATTCAGTTCCCACCGCAGAAACTGTATGTAGAAACAGTTCGCCGTATCAAGCGTATTTCTCGTCAGATTGCCAAAGAACTGAATATTTCCGGTCCGTTCAACATTCAGTTCCTGGCTCGTGAAAACGATATTAAGGTTATCGAATGTAACCTGCGTGCCAGCCGTTCCTTCCCGTTCGTCAGCAAGGTATTGAAAATTAACTTTATCGAACTGGCTACCAAAGTTATGCTGGGATTGCCGGTTGAGAAACCCGAAAAGAACCTCTTCGATCTTGATTATGTAGGAATCAAGGCCAGTCAGTTCTCGTTCAACCGTTTGCAGAAGGCCGATCCTGTATTGGGTGTAGATATGTCGTCTACCGGTGAAGTAGGCTGTTTGGGGGACGATACATCGTGTGCGGTGCTGAAGGCTATGCTGTCTGTTGGTTATCGTATTCCGGAAAAGAATATTCTGATGTCTACAGGTACTCTGAAACAGAAAGTAGATTTGCTTCAGGCGGCTCGCGCCCTTAAGGCAAAAGGTTATAATATTTATGCTACCGGTGGTTCTTCAAAATTCCTTACTGAAAACGGTGTAGAGAATACTCGTGTATACTGGCCGAGTGAAGAAGGACATCCACAGGCCTTGGAAATGCTTCATAAGAAAGAAATCGATATGGTGGTAAATATTCCTCGTGATCTTACTCCTACCGAACTTGACAATGGTTATAAGATCCGTCGTGCTGCAGTAGATCTGAATATTCCATTGGTTACCAATGCTCGCCTGGCCAGTGCATTTATCAATGCCTTCTGTTCAATGAGTATCGATGATATTGCGATTAAGAGCTGGGATGAATATAAATAGCAGATATTTTTATAACTTTTATTAATATGATCAGCCGTTCCGTATAAAATAATGATACGGAACGGCTGTTTTTTTAAATAACGTTAGAATTATTCGTTATTGAAAAGAATTCTTTTAATTTTACGATAACAAGAAATGTATTATGGCAAAAAAACAGAATAAATTCAAACAACTTTCTCCTGAACAGTACATGCAGCAGAAGGTTCGTACATTGCCTATCGGTGATTGTTATGCATCAGTAAACTGGAAGGGTGCTGACATCGTTTTTGCTTTGGTCACCCGTTGCCATACCAAAGGGACATTTACTATGGGATGCTTCCTGATAGATAAGCTCTGTCGGGGAGTCATGAAATGTAGTTATCATTTCAGTCTGGATCGATTGTCTTACGAGGAAAAAATTCATAAGATTCAACAAAATGAGCAATTGGTTAAAGTAAGCTATGAGGAAGTGCATAACTTGATCTATGGTGCGATAGCTTTTGCTGAAGAAGGAGGAATTGAGCCAGATTCTGCTTTCAGATATGTAAAATACATTCTCGAAGAAGATACGGAAGATATTCCGTTGTTTAATTACGAGTTTGGAAAGGATGGAAAACATTTGTTGGTAGCGGCCGATAATCTGGAACTTACAACGTATTATTCCAGGCTGAATGAGGCTTTGAATGGTGACTTCTTGTATTTGCTTCCCGGTATGAAAGAGCCCCGTAAAGGAAGTGAGTACATTCCTCCTCATTTAATGGGAATGTTGCATAAGATGGGAAATTATCTGGGAAATATGTTTCATATAGAAGAGGAGCCCTACTCGTATATTCATCCTGATTATCCTACCGAACTTTCAGTAAGGCATGAATGGATCGTACCGATTCTATATGATCCAAAGTATGCCAATCGACTTCCTGATGAATTGATACAGAAAATACTGGCATTGCCACATGATGAGTTGAGAGCCGATCTTGAACAAATTACCCTTTTTGAGACGGGATGTACGTGCGAAGGAATTATTCAGGAGCGTTGTAATTCTGCGTATACGTCTGTGATGATACATTGCATGATTTTATTGGGTGAGCTGGGTAATCCCAGTTCTTTGTCGGTAGTTCTTGAAACACTTCGTCAGAATGAAGCGTTTTATAATTATCATGTAGGAGATTTTATGGATGATATATACATTCCTACGGTTTATTTGTTGGGTAAGGACCGTTTGGAGGTATTGATGGATTATATGCAAACTCCTGGATTGTATACGTATGCCCGTTTGTGTGTGGTGGGAGCTGTAGCCCAAATTGTATGGCATCAGCCTGAGCGTAGAGCCGAAGTTATAGAATGGTTTCGTAATTTATTGGTCTTTTATCAGGGAAAATTGGAAAACAGATATTGTTGTGATGGAACTCTTGTAGGGTTGCTTACTATTACATTGATGGACTTGAATGCTTCCGAACTTCTTCCTGAACTGAAAGTATTGTACGATACCGGACTTGTGGATGAAAATTGTGCCGGAGATTATCGTACTGTCTCACGCGAGATAGCTACTTGTAAGCAAATAGGTATTATTTACAATCTTGATATTTATAAACGTTATACGAAATTGGGGGAATAGATATTGATGAGACCAACGTACCGGTTGTTTGATAGTGGGCCGATACGTTGTTTGAATAATTGGTGTGATATTCTGTTTTTTAATTTTTACTGCTTCTTAACCGGATGGAGTGTTTGCCGGATCTTTTTTCCATCATGTGTGGAGGAAGAATCATATTTAACGTATCAAATACGGCATTGACCATCCGTTCTCTGATAAAATCATCCTTAATCAGTATAGATACTCGTCTCTGAGCGGGCGGATCTGTTTGAAGTGGCAGAATGTTTTCTTTTTGTTCTTTTGTCAGGAAATTTATATGAAGTTCTGGGATAATGGTATAACCTCCGTTCCGGTCGACTATACGTATCAGGGTCTCTATGCTTCCTGCTTCATAGATGTGATTTCCTATTTCTTTGTTCTTACAAAAATCCAAAGAACCGTTTGGTACACAGTGTCCTTCTCTTAGTATCCACATCTGTTCCGCAGGCAGATTATTGGTGGTAATTGCCCGGCAAGCTTGGTCGCATTTTTCGGAGAAATAGGCTACAAAGCGTTCGGTGTAGACCGGTATTTCCAGCAGGTTTCCGGAGTCTTCCGGAGGCGTAGTCAGTACAATGTCCAGGTTTCCGTACTCCAGTTCCTGAATCAGTGCCTTATTGGCCCGTTCGTCGATGAAAAGGTTGACATCCGGATAAGTTTTCCGGAAATGATGGATGAAATCTGGAACCAGGTACGGAGCAATGGTCGGCAGGACACCTATGCGCAGGTTGCCGGTCATGCTGTCGGTCTCATCGGCCACCAGTTCTTTGATGCGTTGAGTCTCGTTCAAGGCAATCTGTGCCTGACGGATAATCTTTTCACCGATGGGGGTAGGAGCGATTTTCTTCCGGTCTCGGTTAAATACCTTTACATCGAGTTCCTCTTCCAGTTTCTGAATCATGGCGCTCAGGGTAGGTTGGGTGACTCCACATGCTTCGGCTGCCAGTACGAAGTGGCGGTACTTGTTCAGTGCCACGATATATTCCATTTGTTGCAGATTCATGCTTCGATAGATTTTGTCTATACGAAGATAGGAAAAAACTGTTGTATAACCTAGTGGTCAGTATTACTTTTGTATCAGAAACCTAAAAACAGAAGCTATGGGTAATTTGTTTAATAATTGGGATATTTCCAGATGGATACGTCTGATAGCTGGAGTAGGCGGTGCTTCTTACGGCTTGTATGCAGGTGATTATTTCCTGCTCATGTTGGGAGTCTTGTTCGTTGGATTGGTTGTCCTGAATAAAGGATGCTGTTGCGGTGGATGTAGTACTCCTACAGAAACAAAGGCTATCTATAAGGATTTTGTAAAGCCTTACCAGAATAAAAAGAATTAAGTAATAACATTAAAACATAGAAGATTATGAAAGCAACTCATTTGACAAAAGCAGATTTTTTGACCAAAGTAGCAAACTACGAAACGAACCCCAACGAGTGGAAGTTCCTCGGCGAACGTCCGGCACTGATTGATTTTTACGCTACCTGGTGTGGCCCGTGCAAAATGCTGGCTCCTGTATTGGATGAGCTGGCAGGCGAATACGAGGGTAAAGTGGACATTTATAAGATTGATGTGGATGCAGAAGAGGAATTGGCTGCTTTGTTTGGAATCCGTAGTGTACCTTCGTTGTTGTTCATTCCGATGACGGGTTCCCCGCAGATGGCACAGGGAGCTATGCCCAAGCATGCACTGAAAGATGCTATCCAGAAAGTATTGCTGAATGCATGATAGAACAACTCCCGGTTTCAGAACCGGAAGTCAACTGAAAGCCTATGAGGAAAGGCCGGTGACCTCGTGACAGGGGTATCCGGTCTTTTTTGTCATCGTTTCTGCTCTTTCCGGGCACATTCACTACAGATACCTTTTACTACATAACTGACTTTATTGGCAATGAATCCTTCCGGTAACCGAATGGGAGGAATACTATCTTCGTCCAGACAGTAAGTTTTCTGGCAGTGTTCACAGTAGAAATGGCAATGTGCTTCCTCGTTCAGACAATGACCGTGGTTATGGCAGAGACAGTATTTGTGTGATCCGCTTCCATCGTCTACTCCATGGATGAGGTGATGGTTGTGGAAAAGTGTCAGTGTTCGGAAGATGACCGACTTGTCTATGCTGGGGAGCAAATCTTCCAGATTACCTAAACTGAATGTATCGGTCAGTCCGGCAATGGTTCCGTAGATAAGCAGGCGGGTAGCAGTTGGGCGGATGCCTACTTCTTCAAGGATGGTACTGTATTGTTCTGTATGCATGGTACGGAAGGTTGAAAATTCTGATATTACAAAGGTAAATATCTGTTTCTGCAATCTGGTTGTAAATGCTGTCTTTTATCCGCAATGCGACAAAAAAATCCCCCTGCAGCGTTGTGCAAGGGGATTTCCCGATAAGTTATCAATGATGAAAATTAATGAATTTCAATCTGACGACTGATTTTTGCTTTTTCTTCTGGTGTACGTTTCGGTAATTCTATGGTAAGTACTCCATCGGAAACATTGGCGTTAATTTTTTCTTTTTCTACGTCATCCGGTAAAACAAGAGCCTGCTGGAACTTAGAGTAAGAAAACTCGCGACGCAAGTATTTCTTGTTTTCTTTGTCTTCTTCTTTTGTTTCGTTTTTCTTTTCCATCGTGATGACCAATTCATTGTCTTCACTCAAATGGATATTGAAATCGTCTTTTGTCATACCCGGAGCAGCAACTTCTACTTTATAATCTTTATCGCTTTCAATTACGTTGATAGCCGGTGCTGTAGCGTTAGTCTTTACCATCCAATCGTTATCGAAAAAGTCATTAAAAATGCTTGGTAACCAATTCTGATTGTTGTATTTTCTAACAGGTATCATAATTAAACCTCCTATGTTTAAGTTATTTATTATCTTTATTTTCTTGGACCTTCCCACCTTCCGGTCGGTCGGTTCACCTGTCATTCTGCAAAGGTTATGCCGCCAACAGGTTATTGGATGCAATTGAGGAGGTATTTTAAACTTGCGCAAACCTATTTAAACAAAATACGGGAGTTTTTAAAGTATGTAAATTTGATTTTTTATGTTCTGCCATTGATGGAATGTCAAACTGACAAAAAATAGACGTTTTGTCTGTTTATTCAGGCAATATATGTATGAAATGGAAAATATTGTTGTGTTTCGGCGAGAAACGAATGATATGTTGGGACAGGTGTAACATGTGTGACAAAATATATCATCGAAGTTATAGATCTTTGCAACATCAGAATAAAGATTAATTCAACGAGATTATTTTAGACTTATGGAAAAGAAGAATTGGAATAAAAGCTGGGAGGTAGGGCAGATTGTTGCGGCCGATTATTCAACGGCACGTGTGTTTTCTGATTTTGGCATTGATTTTTGTTGCCATGGAGATGTTTGTTTGGAAAATGCCTGTAGGAACGCTGGTGTTTCAGTGGAAGAAGTTCTGGATGCGTTGGAAACATCATCATCGGATTATAAGGTATCAAACGGATTCTCAACCTGGCCGTTGGACCTATTGATAGATTATGTGTTGAAGATTCATCATCGCTATATTCGTCGTCGTGGACCGGAAATCTTAGCCTTGCTGGAGAAGGTGGAAACTGTGCATGGTGCAGTTCATCCTGAACTGCATGAACTGCATTCGTTGTTTGTTGAATCGCTGGAAGATCTGGAGATGCATCTGCAGAAGGAGGAAAATGTTTTGTTTCCTTATTTGTTGGAATTATTCGGGGCAGCGGAGCAAAAACAATTTATCGGGCAGATGCATTGTGGTACAGTCGCAAATCCGATTCGGGTAATGCGTATGGAGCACGAAGGAGAAGGGAATCGTTATCATCGTATAGCAGAATTAACCGGACAATTTACTGTACCTGAGGACGGATGTAACAGTTATCGGCTATTGATGCATGAACTGGAAGATTTTGTAGGACATCTCTATGAGCATATTCATCTGGAGAATAACTTAATTTTTCCGCAAGCAGTAAGACTGGAGGAAAAATGGGTAAAATAAAAGCATCCCTTATATAGGGTTATATTATAAAGATGGCTGTATGATTCAATAACGAATAGACATACAGCCATCTTTTTTATTTAATTTCGAACTCTTCTTTCATGTCAATTTCCTCACCGAATACATCATAAAACTTGTATTGGAGGAAAGCCAAGTTCTGGTTCGGAATGACTTTGATACCGAATCCGTATTTCATTTGCCACTTTCTTTTCAGGGAAACAATACCCTGATTGACATAAGCTGCTACATACGGGTGGATATGCAAGGTGAATTTCTTCATTTTTAACTTATTGACCAGGTAGTCAATTTTACTTTCCAGAGTATCTGTAAAAAGAATGGAAGGTTTGATTTTTCCCTTTCCAAAGCAGGTAGGACAATCTTCATCGGTTGTGACGTCCATGGCAGGACGTACACGTTGACGTGTGATTTGCATTAAGCCGAATTTACTGAGCGGAAGTATGTTGTGCTTGGCACGGTCTTTCTGCATATTCTGACACATTCGCTCATAAAGTTTTTGGCGGTTTTCGGCCAAATTCATATCGATAAAATCAACAACGATAATGCCTCCCATATCTCGCAGTCGCAATTGTCTGGCCAATTCATCAGCCGCCCCCAGATTAACATCCAGTGCATTGGCCTCCTGTCCGTTGCTGGCTTTAGAACGGTTCCCGCTGTTTACATCGACTACGTGCAGCGCTTCTGTATGTTCGATGATCAGGTATGCACCGCTTTTATAGGAAACTGTTTTTCCGAATGACGACTTAATTTGTTTGGTAATACCGAAATTGTCGAAGATGGGAAGTTGACCTTTGTAGAACTTGACAATATCTGTCCGTTCTGGGGCAATCAGTGCTACATAATCTTTTACTTCATTATAAACGGCAGAATCGTTTACATAAATATTTTCGTAAGAGGGGTTGAACAAGTCGCGGAGCATGGCTACGGTCCGACTGGTTTCCTCATAGACCAATGAAGGGAGTTTAGAGGCCTTCTGTACTTTTGTAATGGTATCATCCCAATGTTTCAACAAAACTTTAAGTTCCGCATCGAGTTCGGCTACTCGTTTTCCTTCGGCTACCGTGCGTACTATTACTCCGAAGTTTTTCGGTTTAATACTTTGTAGCAGTTGTTTCAAACGAGCGCGTTCTTCGCTGGACTTGATTTTTTGAGAAACCGAAACCTTGTCGTTGAAAGGAATAAGAACCAAGTATCGTCCGGCGAAGGATAATTCGCACGTTAAGCGTGGTCCTTTGGTAGAAATAGGTTCCTTAACAATTTGTACGATGACTTCCTGTCCCTGCTGGAGTACGTTTGAGATGGTACCTTCCTTCTCAATATCGGGAAGCATGGAAGCCTTCGAAATAGGATAAAGCTTTTTACGGTCGCTTAAGACCTGCTTCAGATACTTCTGATAAGAATGAAACTGCGGGCCTAAGTCTAAGTAATGAAGAAAAGCGTCTTTTTCAAAGCCTACATCTACAAAGCAGGCGTTGAGTCCGGGCATCAGTTTTCTGACTTTGCCCACGTACATGTTCCCTACAGCGAACGAAAGATTTCGTTCTTCTTTCTGAAATTCCACCAGATTCTTATCTTCCAGTAGGGCGATGGAAATTTCTTTGGGCTGTACATCTACTACTAATTCGCTTGTCACTTGTTACTTGTTATATTTAGACGTTTGTTTATTCTTTGCAAAGTTTGTTGGTTGCATCGTTTCTTGACGCATTCCTTACTTACAGAAAGAACAAACTTGGAGACAATGCGACATCACAAGTTTGTTCTTTCTAAAGTCAAAACAGACTATTTATTTTTTGCTTTTATGTCTGTTCTTTCTCAATCTTTTTTTACGTTTGTGAGTAGACATTTTATGTCTTTTTCTTTTCTTTCCGCTTGGCATAGCTTCAAAATTTTATAGGGTTAATACTAATGTTAATTATTTTTTTACTGAAAGAGTAAATGTTTTTGCCGGTTTAAATGCCGGAATATTATGTTCCGGAATAATTATGGTTGTATTCTTGGAGATATTGCGTGCTGTTTTCTGGGCTCTCTTCTTTACGATAAAACTACCGAATCCTCTCAAATATACATTTTCGTCGTTTGATAAAGATTCTTTTACTGAGTCCATAAAGGCTTCTACGGTTGTCAGTACTGTCTGTTTATCGATACCCGTATTTTTAGCTATTTCGTTTACAATATCCGCTTTAGTCATTTCACTACTTAATTAAGATTATACGTCTTGATTTTTTGGAGTGCAAATATATACCTTTTCTTGCTCTTATAGAAATATATTTGCAATAAATTTTAGAAAAAGTATGTTTGTCACTTATAAAAAGCCTATTTTTGCGAAAATTTTGCCTGTTTGAAGTTTATAAAATAGAATTATGATGAATCAGTTTGCTGAAAGATTGATAGAGTGGTATCGGATGAATAAACGGGATTTACCATGGCGCGAGACCAAAGATCCTTATAAAATATGGATATCTGAGATTATTTTGCAGCAGACTCGTGTTGCCCAAGGATATGATTATTATTGCCGGTTTGTGAATCGTTTTCCTGATTTTATTTCGTTGGCCGAAGCAGATGAAGACGAAGTCATGAAATACTGGCAGGGACTTGGATATTATTCGCGTGCGCGTAACTTGCATACGGCAGCCCGTTCCATTGCTGAGGCTGGAAAATTTCCGGAGACCTATGAAGAGGTGCGTAAGTTAAAGGGGGTAGGTGATTATACGGCCGCTGCTATTTGTTCGTTTGCTTATGATCTTCCCTGTGCGGTAGTGGATGGAAATGTGTATAGGGTACTTTCTCGCTGGATGGGAATTGATGAGCCGATAGACAGAACGAAGGGTAAAAAGCTTTTTGCGGCTTTGGCTACGGAATTGCTGGACCGGACTCGTCCGGCATTGTATAATCAGGCCATTATGGATTTTGGTGCACTACAATGTGTCCCTTCTTCTCCTTCGTGCATGTTCTGTCCGTTGAATGACAGTTGCGTAGCTTTGAAGGAAGGTAAGGTCGATGCTTTGCCTTATAAGCAGCATAAATCCAAAATACTTCCTCGTTTCTTTAATTATATATGTATACGTGCGGGAGAGTATACATATATCCGGAAACGTGCAGGTGATGATATTTGGAAAAATCTGTATGAGTTTCCATTGATCGAAACTCCTGAGTCTGTAGATGAATTACAATTATTCGCTACAGACCAATTTTTAACGTTATCTCATGGGAAAACAGTAAAAAACATGCGTTTAATAGATAAGAATGTGAAACATGTGTTGTCTCACCGGATTATTTATGCCAATTGTTATGAGGTAACATTGGAAACTGATGATTGTGAATTGCCAGGTTACTTACGAGTCCGGGTCGATGATTTGCATAAATTTCCGGTGTCACGCTTGGTTTCTCGTTTTTTTTCTCTAATTTTGAACCAAAATAGTTAGAATCATGTCATTGAACAAAGTACAGTTGATAGGTAATGTGGGAAGGGATCCCGAAGTCCGTTACCTGGATAGTGGGGTAGCCGTGGCTACGTTCCCATTGGCTACGACCGATCGTGCATATACATTGGCTAATGGTACTCAGGTGCCTGAACGTACCGAATGGCATAATATCGTCTTATGGAGAGGATTGGCCGAAGTGGCTGAGAAATACGTTCGTAAAGGTGATAAACTTTATATAGAAGGGAAGATCAGAAGCCGTTCGTACGATGATCAGAATGGAGTGAAGCGATATGTCGTAGAAATCTTCGGTGATAATATGGAGATGCTGACTCGGGCAGTACAGCAACCTGCTTCCCAGCCGACAGCTACCCAGTCTCAGGCAGCACAGCCTGTAACAAATGCTCAGGCGTCTACTGAAACTTCCGATGATTTGCCTTTTTAAAGCAATAGATGTTTAATTAAATTTATATTCCTTGGACCCGGACTCGTATTTATGCCGCTTGGCGGATTTATGTGACGGAGTAACCGTCATGCCTCCTTCTATAGGAGCAATTGTCGCATTGTGTTTGGTAGTAATTCTGCTGTATGCTTCTGGTTTTGTGTCAGCGTCAGAGATTGCTTTTTTCTCGCTTTCTCCTTCCGATTTGAATTCCATTGAGGCAGAAGAACATCGTTCTGATAAACGTATCAAAGCTTTATTGAAGGATTCTGAACGGTTATTGGCTACCATCCTTATCTCAAATAATTTTGTGAATGTAACCATAATCATGTTATGTAACTACTTTTTTGCCGAAGTAGTTGATTTTGGTTCTGCTAAGATTCTGGAATTTCTGGTTATTACGGTATGTCTTACTTTTCTGCTGTTGCTTTTTGGAGAGATCATGCCAAAGATTTTTTCAGCCCAGCATGCATTGGCTTTCTGTCGGAAAGCGGCACCTGTCATTTATGTTTTACGTTCTGCTTTTCGACCGGTTTCGTCACTTCTGATGAAATCGGGCTTTATCGTTAACAAACTGGCACAGCGGAAAAAGAAGGCTCCTAATTTGTCTGTAGACGAATTGTCGCAAGCCTTGGAGCTGACTGATAAAAATGAAATATCGGAAGAAAGCAATATGCTGGAAGGCATAATTCGTTTTGGAGGTGAAACGGCAAAGGAAGTAATGACTTCTCGCCTGGATATGGTAGATTTGTCGATCGAAACCGCTTATCCGGAGGTTTTGAAATGCATTGTTGAAAATGCTTATTCACGTATTCCTGTATACGAAGATTCACGCGATAACATTAAAGGTATTCTTTACATCAAGGATTTGTTGCCTTATCTGGATAAAGGACCTGATTTTAAATGGCAGAGTCTGATCCGTCCGGCTTTCTTTGTACCTGAAACGAAGATGATTGACGATTTGCTTCGAGATTTTCAGACAAACAAGGTACATATCGCTATTGTAGTGGATGAATTCGGAGGTACTTCCGGAATGATTACGATGGAAGACATCATCGAAGAGATCGTTGGTGAAATCAACGACGAATACGATGATGAGGAACGTACGTATGTGCGTTTGTCGGACAATACATACGTGTTTGAAGCAAAGACACTTTTATCTGATTTCTATAAGATTCTGAAAATAGATTCGGATGATTTCTCCGAAGCTGCAGGAGATGCAGATACACTGGCTGGTCTGTTGTTGGAGCTGAAAGGAGAATTCCCTGCTTTACATGAGATTATAACTTTCGGTAATTATCGTTTCGAGGTACTGGAAATGGATGCTCGGCGTATCTTAAAAATAAAGGTTACTGTGATTCCGCAGGATTCACTTCCCGTGGCTGATGTAAAAAAAGAGTAGTATTCTATGCCGGTTTGGAAAAAGTGGACATCCGAAGGAGCTGTTTGGGGGATCTGGAGGGTTTCTGAATCTCAGGATGAACTTCGTAATTTTTTGAAAGAGGCTTTGCCTTATGATGCAGAGCTTGCAGCGCTGAAGTCTCCTACACGTAGAATGGAATATCTGGCGGTGCGAGTACTGTTGAAAGCATTGACGGGGCAGGAACTTCAGATCGCTCATTATGTATCGGGACAGCCTTATCTGGTGAATGATTGCCGGCGTATTTCCATTTCTCACACGAAGGGATATGTAGCGGTGGGTATTCATGATCATGCATTGCCTGGAATTGATATAGAACAGGTCTCTGAACGCGTACTGAAGATTGTTTCCCGCTTTATCCGTCTGGATGAATTTGTGGGAAAAGAACAGTTGGATTCGCAATGGCAGCTTTATGGTGCGCTGTTGCATTGGTCTGCCAAGGAGACTTTATTTAAACTGCTGGAGACTTCTGAAGTGGATTTTCTTGCGCATTTGCGGGTTTCTCCCTTCCTGCCACAAGTATGTGGCAGGATGGCTGTCAGGGAGTACCGGACTGTTGATAAGCAGAGTTTTACTTTATCTTACTTTGTCTCTTCTGATTTTGTGTGCGTGTGGGGTATCAAAGCTTAGGCTTCTTTGTGCTTTTGTAGGGTAAATATGAATTCCAGACCTCCTTGCGGGGCTTTCTTGGCAAAGATGGTTCCTCCATGAAACAATACGGCATTCTTAACGATGGCCAGTCCTAATCCCGTTCCTCCCAATTTGCGGGAACGACCTTTGTCCACCCGGTAGAATCGTTCGAACAGTCGGTTCAGATGGGCTTCTGCCACTCCTACTCCGTTGTCGGAAAAGCTGAAATAATAGAATTTTTCGTCTTCGCGGAAGCAGTTAATGGTAATCTGTATTCCTGTTCCTGCATAGGCTATGGCATTGTCTGTCAGATTTCTGAAAATGGAGTAGATCAGAGAATGGTTTCCCACCAGAATCAGTCGTGGCGGAAGAAGGTTGATTACCCGGATTTGTTTTTCTTCCAGACTCATGCTGACTTCGTTCAGAATGTCTTTTACGATCTTGCTGAGGTCAATGCTTTCTCTTTCCATCATATCAGGTGCTTCGTCCATACGCGTCAATACCGAAATATCCCGGAGTAACGTTGTCAGGCGATTGCTTTGCGCATAGCTCCTTTCCAGGAAGGTATGCATATTTTCGGATGATATGTTGGGATTGCTTAAAATGGTTTCCAGATACCCTTGAATGCTGCTGACCGGAGTTTTTAACTCGTGCGCGATATTTTGGGTAAGCTGTCGTTTCAAGCGTGCCTGTTCTTCTTCCTGAGTCACGTCATTGATGGATATTTCGAAAGACAGGTCCTGGAATAATATGCATTCAATGGAGAAGATTCGTCCGTTTTTGCTGACATGAAGTGAAACCCGCTTTTCTTCTTTGTTATAGTTCTTCTGGTTTTTTTCCAGAAAATCTATGACGGGTTTTATTTCAGGAATTGAAAAAATATCACTTGTGGCTCGTAAGTTCTCATCCGAAATGTTATTGAAGTACTGGGTGAACAGGTCGTTCACCAGAATTTCTTTTCGTTCCTGCGTGAATACCCCCAGTCCTTCGTGTGAAGTTCTCAGGTGCGAGATGAGTTTTTCACGTTCAATATAAAGAGCTTCCTTGGCTCTATGCAGTCTTTTGTATATTTTTATGATGTGCTGTGATATTTCGCCCAATTCGTTTTTGGGAAAGGTCTGCAGAATTTCCATGTCAATGGGTTCGTTGCGGTCGGCTTTCATGGCGAACTGCTGAAGTTTGGTGATTGACATGCCTAACTTGTTGGTGAAACGATAGAAGAATACGGCCAGGATCAGGCTGATGACCAAAGTGAACCAGATGTAATTGGAATCTGCTTTCAGGTGTTCGGTCAGACTGAGGGTATAGGGCAAAGCCGAACGGATAATCAACTGATGTGACGGAAAGTAGCGGGCCGAATAAAAGTATTCTTCTCCCTGAATGCTTTCGGAATGCCGGCTGATGGCGTATCCGCTTCCTTGCAGTAAAGCGCTTTGGATTTCTTTTCGCGAGGCATGATTTTCAAAATTCTGCCATTTGTTACTTGAATTGTCGTAAATTACTTTCCCGTCGGGCTTGATGATTGTAACGCGCAAATTGGGAATCAGATGTGATGCTACATATTTCTGCAGGGAATCAACATCCAGTTTTCCACGGTCGGTCAGGTAATCGTACAGCTGGATGTTGTAATTCTGTAGCTGGGTATTAAGCAGTTCTGTCTTGTATGATTTCTCACGTTGGTACTGAAAAATCAGAAAGCAGGCCGCAAAGGTGATGAACAGCAGAATTACGGAGATAAACAGCCGTTGGCTGAACGACAGGATACGAAACGTCAGTTTGGTCATGTATTGGTATTCTTTGTTATTCACATTCAAAGCAGTAACCGTATCCCAGACGAGTCACGATATACTTTCCATAATTACCGATTTTTTTACGCAGACGTGTAATATTGACATCGATGGTACGGTCGAGCACATAAACTTCATCGTGCCATACTTTGGTCAGAATGTCTTCACGGGAGAAAACACGTCCTTGGTTTTGCAGGAGAAGCAATAAGATTTCAAATTCCTTTTTAGTCAATGGTACTTCGGTATCATCGATTGTTACTTTCTTTTTGGGGATGTCAATAACCAGTCCTTTGTATTGTAGTTGTTCCGGTTCTTTTTGTACGGAGCTGGTCCGGCGAAGGACAGCTTTCACCCGCATAATGACTTCACGCAGCGAGAAAGGTTTGGAAATATAGTCGTCTGCTCCGAGATTAAATCCGGTTATGGTATCGTTTTCCGTATCTTTAGCGGTAATGAAAATGATGGGAATGCCGGCCGTATCCTTGTTTTTCTTTAGCATACTGGCCATCTTGAAACCTGATATTTCTCCCATCATTACATCCAGTAGTAACAGGTTATATTGTGGAAGATCCAGTTTTAAGGCTTCTTCTGCAGAGTTGGCTGTATCTACCGTATAGCCTTCCATTTCGAGATTGAATTTTAAGATCTCGCAGAGGTCTTCTTCATCATCTACTACTAAAATGCGATAATCATTCATACTCTTCCTTTTTTTATAACAAAAATAACGTATTTATTTTCTTTTTGCAAAGGTGAGCATCGTTTGTTTCTCTCTTATGAAATAGGTATTACAATGCTGTTACAGCTCGGGCCGTGTAAATTCACCGGCCAGGCATCGTCCCATCTCGCGTCGCACTTCGCGGGTCGTGAGTTTATGTCCGAGCAGGAACATGAGTTTGGTAAGTACGCTTTCTACCGTAGCATCGTATCCGCTTATCACTCCGGCGTCAAGCAGATGAAGTCCCGTTTCATAACGGGCCATTTCTACCATACCTGTCTGACATTGGGAAATGTTAATGATGACGATTCCCCGGGATGTGGCATCCTTCAGTAGTTGAATGAACCATGGCTTCTGGGGTGCATTTCCGGAGCCGTATGTTTTTAATACGACAGCTTTTAATCCGGGTGTTTCCAGAACGTTCCGGATAATATTTTCCTGAATGCCTGGAAACAAGGTCAGGATGATGACATTGGTGTCAAATACATAATGCGCATGTAATGGCAGGGAGGGATCCACTTTACGAATACGGTCATAATCATATTTAATGTGGATGCCTACTGTAGCCAAAGCCGGATAGTTGTATGAGCGGAATGCATTAAAATTCTCGGCATTGATTTTCGTAGTACGGTTTCCTCGAAGCAAATGATTCTCAAAGAAAATGCAGACTTCAGGAACAATGGCCGTTCCGTCGGCATGTTTAGCGGCGGCTATTTCAATGGAGGTGATCAGATTTTCCTTTCCGTCGGTCCGTAATACGCCAATAGGAAGCTGGCTTCCGGTCAGTATGACAGGTTTGGACAGATTTTCTAGCATAAAGCTTAAAGCCGAAGCTGTATAAGCCATGGTATCTGTTCCGTGCAGAATGACAAACCCGTCAAAATTTTCATAATTGTATTGGATGATTTTGACCAGTTTTGACCAAAGGGCAGGTTCCATATCGGAGGAATCAATCGGTGAAGCGAATTGATAGACCGAAATACGATAATTGAAACGTTTTAGTTCCGGCACGTTTTCCTGCAATTGGTTGAAATTGAAGGCTTCCAAGGCGCCGGTTTCCGGATTCTCAATCATACCGATGGTTCCTCCTGTATATATTAGTAAAACGGAAGGATAATCTGATTTTATCATATAATACATTGGATTTTGGCACAAAGATAGTAAACTTTGTCTTTTCTGCCAATACCTCGTTCGCTAAAATAACAAAATGATTATTTTAAAGCTTCCAGAAGTCTGTCTACCGCTTTTTCTGTATCTCCATGTTCTTCCTCCAGCAGGGTTACGAACTTACTGCCTATGATGCATCCTGCGGCATGTGATGCGGCTGCTTCGTAGGTTTGGTGATTGGATATTCCGAAGCCTATCATGCGCGGGTGTTTCAGATTCATGGCTTCGATACGGCGGAAATAAGCCTGCTTCTGTTCATTGAAATCCTTCTGGGCTCCGGTGATAGCTGCCGACGAAACCATGTAGATGAATCCGTCTGTGTGCTGGTCTATCTGTCGTATGCGTTCTTCACTGGTTTCCGGCGTAATCAGCATGATGACTTTGATGTCGTATCTTTCGGCAATCGGACGATATTCTTCCTGATAGTCTTTAAATGGCAGATCTGGAATGATTACTCCGTCGATACCGTTTGTTTGGCAGTCCTGGCAGAAAGATTCGAATCCGTATTGCATGATAGGGTTCAGATATCCCATGAATATCAGTGGAATTTTTACGTCATTACGAATGTCTTTCAGTTGGTTCATCAGCCGTTTCAGCGTCATGCCGTTTCGTAATGCCTGGGTTGCGGCGTTCTGGATGACTGGGCCGTCGGCCATAGGGTCACTGAATGGAATTCCTATTTCGATCATATCGATACCTTTCTTTTCCAGCGTACGGATAACATTGGCTGTACCGTCAAGTGTGGGAGTGCCTGCACAAAAATATAAAGAGAGGATATGGTCTTTTTTGTCGTTGAATAATTGATTGATGCGGTTCATAGTTGTAATGTTTTGAATTGTTTGATAAATGTTTTTAGTGTATCAATGTTCTTGTAACCGGGTGAAGTCTCAAACCCACTGTTTAAGTCAATACCTGCCCAGGAAGGGTGGTGGAAGGCGGATAAGGCTTCCAGGCTTTCCGGGCGGATACCTCCGCTTAACAGGAAAGGAGTTTGTCCATGATAATGCTGCAGGAGATCCCAGTCGAATTGTTGTCCTGATCCTCCGTAGCCCTTGCATGGTGTATCAAAAAGGAAATAGTCGCAAGAAGGCACATAGGCGTTTGTCTGCAGGAAATCGTCGGGTGACTGAACGGAAAATGCCTTGATGATTTTTAATCCTTGTCTTTTCAGTCCGTCACAAAGTTCCGGTGATTCTGTACCGTGCAGTTGGATGAAATCCAAACCGTATTCCTGTGCTCTAGCCGTTATGTCTTCTGGATTAGCGTTAACAAATACGCCGACCCTCCGTGTACTGACAGGCAGATATTCCGGTCGTGTAACGATGTTTCGTGCGGAAGTAGGAAAAAAGATAAACCCCATCCAGTCGGCTCCACACAGTTCTACTTCGTGAATGTTCTGGGCATCACGCATGCCACATACCTTTACGATCATGCTTTCAATTCATTGATAAAATGAGACAGTGCCATGCCGGGTTGAGGCGTTTTTATAAAAGCTTCTCCCATCAGAAACCCTTTGAAACCGGATTTGCGCAGATTTTTCACTGTTTCCGGCTGGGATATTCCGCTTTCGGAAACCAGCAGAAAATCCTTGGGAAGTTTTTCTGCCAGCCGGAAAGAGTTTTCTACGTCGGTGTGAAAGGTACCCAGGTTCCGGTTGTTTACACCTACCATATCGATGTATTCATTGATATGGGATAATTCCGGTTCACCATGGATTTCCAGCAGAACTTCCAGTTTCAGTTCGTGTGCGGAGCGGGCCAGGGTGATGCATTGTTGTGGGGTCAGGGCAGCTGCAATCAGCAAAATGGCATCAGCTCCTACAAGTTTGGCCTGATATAACTGATATTCACTGATGACAAAATCTTTGCGCAGAATGGGTAAGGTTACGTGAGGCCGGGCTGCCCGTATATCCTTCAGTGTACCTCCAAAGAAAGTTTCGTCGGTCAGGATGGAGAGTGCGGAAGCTCCGTTTTCTTCATAACTGGCCGGGATAACCCGTGCATCCGCGTCTTTTTTTATCCAGCCTTTTGAGGGAGACCGTCTTTTGAATTCGGCGATGATACCGTATGGTGAAGCGGACAAGGCGGCCTTCATGCTGATTCCTTCGGATGGTACATCCAGCTGGCTGGCCAGTTGTTTCAGGGAAATAATCTCTTTCTGGGCGGTTATTTCCGTTTGTTTATGGGCTATGATGGTTTGTAAAATATCTTTTTCCATGAGTAATAGTGTTTTAACTGTTCAGCTCAACGAATTTCTTGAAAGTTTTCAGTGCTTTTCCGCTTTCCAGTGTTTCACGAGCCTGGGCAATACATGTTTCGATGGGTTTCATGGGATGAATGGTCTGAATGGCGAAAGCCGCATTGATGATTACACAGTCCGTTTGGGCTTTTGTGGCCTGGCAGGTCAGTACGTTGTCGAATATTCTTGAAGCTTCTTCGGGGGTATTCCCTCCGTAGAGGGCTTCTTGCGGAGCCATTTCCAGTCCCAGTCTTTCCGGATAATAAATTGTCTCATAATGGTTGGTCATGACTTTGAATTCGTTGGTTAATGAGATCTCGTCGTAGCCGTCGAGGCTGTTTACTACGGCAAACCCAATGCCAAGTTTTTGTAGCGTGTTGGTGTACAGACGCATTTGCTGAAGATCTGCTACTCCCAGCAATTGATAATCGGGCAAGCACGGGTTTACCAGGGGGCCAAGCAGGTTGAAGATGGTACGTATCTGCAGGGCTTTTCGTACCGGTGCAACACTTTTCATGGCCGGGTTGAACAGCGGTGCGTGCAGGTAAACCATGTTGCATGCTTCCATGGAACGGATCAGTTTGTCCGGTTCATTGGTGAATTTTACTCCATGAGCTTCCATGACATTGCTGGCTCCGCTCACGGAAGTTGCTCCGTAATTTCCGTGTTTGGCTACGTGGTATCCGGCCCCGGCTACGATGAAGCATGCGCAGGTGGATATGTTGAAAGTGTTTTTTCCGTCTCCTCCTGTACCTACGATGTCGATAGGATGATAGTCGTTCAAGTCAATTGGACGGCGGGTTGCCAACAAGGCATCGCGAAAGCCGATGAGTTCGTTTACTTTGATGCCCCGCATCTGGAAAACTGTCAGCAAAGATGCTATCTGTATGTCGTTATAGCATCCTTTGGTTATATTTTGTAGTAAGCCGCAAGCTTCTTCTCGGGTCAGCTCTTCATGGTTGAAGAGTCTTTTTAAAATCTCTTTCATACTTGTTTCAGATATTACATTCGTGGTTCAACCAGTTGTTAATGATTTTTTTTCCGTCAGGAGTCAGTATGGATTCGGGGTGAAACTGAATGCCGCGTACATCCAGACTTTTGTGTCGGATGGCCATGATGTAGCCTTCCTGACTGACGGCTGTTATTTCGAGGCTGTCTGGAAGTCCTTCCTGATCTACTACCCACGAATGATACCGGCCTACGGGGATTTCTTCCGGAAGCCCTTCGAACAGGTAATCGGGCTGGGTCAGACGGATCCGGCTTTGTACACCATGGTAAACTTCGCTGAGGTTTGTCAGCTTTCCTCCAAAGACTTCTCCGATGGCCTGTTCACCCAGGCAGACGCCTAAAATGGGTTTTTTACCGGCATATTGGCGGATTACTTCCATCAGCAGTCCGGCTTCCTGGGGTATACCGGGACCGGGAGACAGTAATATTTTATGATATGGTTCGAGATCTTCGAGTTGGAAACTGTCATTGCGTAGTACTGTGACTTCGGCACCTGATTCTTTTACCAGGTGACTTAAGTTATAGGTAAACGAATCGTAATTGTCTATGATAACTATTTTCATGATGGTTGTTCGGATTAAAGTTTTTCTGCCAGTTCAATGGCTTTTTTCAGAGCTCCTAATTTATTGTTGACTTCTTGCAGTTCGTTTTCTTCGTTGCTTTTGGCTACGATTCCTCCACCGGCCTGAAACCAGAGCTCATTGTTGCGGCTGACAAAGGTACGGATGGTGATGGCCTGGTTCAGGGTTCCGTTCAGGCCGATGAATCCGATGCAACCTCCGTAGGCTCCCCGGTTATGCGGTTCGTATTCGCTGATGAGCTGCATGGCTCTTACTTTGGGAGCTCCGCTCAGTGTTCCGGCCGGGAAAGTATCAATAAAGGTCTTGATCGGATTGCTGTCCGGATTCAGTTCACCGCTTACACGGCTTACCAGATGGATAACGTGACTGTAGTATTGCGGTTCTTTGTAAAATTCTACCTTTACGTCGTGACAGTTCCGGCTCAGGTCGTTCCGGGCCAGGTCTACCAGCATGACGTGTTCGGCATTTTCTTTCGGGTCGGCCAGTAGGGCAGCGGTCAGTTGGGCATCGGTCTCCTTATTGCCGCTACGGCGTGTCGTTCCGGCTATCGGATCGATGGTGGCCCGTCCGTTTTCTATTTTGCAGTGTGTCTCGGGTGAAGAGCCGAAGAGTCTGAATCCCCCGAAGTCGAAATAGAATAAGTAAGGAGAGGGATTGATACTTCTGAGGGCCCGGTATAGTTTGAAATCATCTCCCTGGTAGCGCTGTATGAAACGGCGGGAAAGAACGATTTGGAAAACGTCTCCCCGCAGACAGTGAGCAATGCCTTTGCGGATATTGGCTTTGTGCTCTTCGTCGGTAAGGGTACTGGTTGTCGGACCAATTGCCTGAAAGTCGAATGTCGTATAATTACGGTTGCAAATAGCTTTTTCTACTTCGTTGATGTGGCTGGCTTCGTCATCGCTTTGCATTTCCAGCAAAACCATCTCATGCTTGAAGTCGTTGAACACAATCAGGTATTTGTATAAGATGTACAGCATGTCAGGCGCATCATTGATGGTGCTGGTACTGTCTTTTATGGGGATATTCTCAAAGTAGCGTACTGCATTGAACGTCGTATACCCATAAAGTCCGCAATAATGGGCATATTCACCTTGAACCTGAAAGTGTGCGATAAAATCGCTGATGGCATGTTCTACACGGTAGTTGTTGTCGATGGGGTGGGTTTCTTGTGCTCCGTCCGGATATTTGGCTGTAGCCATACCATGACTGATGGATATGCTGGCTATCGGATTCAGTCCTATAAAGGAACGGTTGTTTTCTACTCCGTGATAGTCGGAACTTTCCATGAGTACACTTTGTGGAAACAAGTCGCGTACTTTCAGATAAGTCGTTACCGGAGTATGCAGATCTCCCAGTAAGGTCTTGTAGGCAGTAGTATAAGTATATTTTTTCATTGTTCTCGTTTTGATCAGGTTATTCGTTTGTGGTAGGTTGATTGGCCAGATAAGTATTTATGTCCTTGTCTCCGCGTCCGGATACGGTCAGTACTACGATGTCGGTCGGTTGGAAATGAATTTTGGAAAGGGCACCTAAGGCGTGTGCTGATTCCAGTGCCGGTATGATACCTTCCAGACGGGTCAGTTCATAGGCTGCCCGGATGGCTTCGTCGTCGTTGATGGCCAGTACGGTGGCGCGGTGTTCATGAGCCAGGTTGGCATGCATCGGCCCGATTCCCGGATAGTCCAGACCGGCTGAAATGGAATAAGGTTCCAGTATTTGTCCGTCTTCATCCTGCATGACCAGTGTTTTTGATCCGTGTATGATTCCCAGTCTGCCAAGCTGGATGGTAGCTGCTGACATATTGGTGTCGATACCTTTTCCGCCGGCTTCGGCCAATACTATTTTCACCCGTTCGTCATCAAGATAATGGTAGATGGTACCGGCTGCATTGCTGCCTCCGCCTACGCAGGCCATCAGGTAGTCCGGGTAATCTCTGCCTTCGTGTTCCAGCAACTGTTTTTTGATTTCCTCACTGATGACCGATTGCAGACGGGCTACCATGTCCGGATAGGGATGAGGACCTACGGTAGAGCCGATGACGTAGTAGGTATCTGCCGGGTGACAGCACCAGTCGCGGATGGCTTCGTTGGTAGCGTCTTTCAGGGTCATGTTTCCTGAAGTGACAGCTACTACCTTGGCTCCCAGCATTTTCATGCGTTCTACGTTTACGTGTTGGCGTTCTACATCGGTTTTTCCCATGTAAACCACACATTCCATGTTCATCAGGGCGCAGACAGTTGCAGTAGCTACACCGTGCTGTCCGGCTCCGGTTTCAGCGATAATTCGTTTCTTTCCCATCCGTCTGGCCAGCAGCACCTGTCCGATGGCATTGTTTATTTTGTGAGCTCCTGTGTGATTCAGATCTTCCCGTTTCAGGTAAATTTTGCAATTGTATTTTTCAGACAGGCGTTTGGCCAGATACAGTGGAGATGGACGACCTACGTAGTCGCGCAGCAATTGGGCGAATTCTTCTTTGAAGTCTGGGCTTTCCAATACGTTCAGGTATGTTTCTTTCAGATCGGTGACGCATTGATGAAGGATTTCCGGGATGTATGCTCCCCCAAAGTTTCCGTAATAACCTTCGTTGTTTACTTGATAAGTTTTCATTGTAGCTTTTATTTTGAATGTAATTGATATTTATATAAAAAGAAAGGCTGTCGTAAGTACGACAGCCTTTCACGGTTATATCTTTATTTATTCAGGTATATACACACGACTGAGTTCCCTTACGACTTTTGGAGTTGTAAGAGGCGCCACCAGAAGAATGTATATGCCATGGAATTTTTCATACTTGTTCTTTTAATTTTTTGTTTACGTTGCAAATGTAATGATAAATTTGATAGATGCAAACAATTTGATAGTTAATTTTTAATATCCAGCGCTCAAAGAACAGATTTTTACAGATTCTTTATCTGATAGACAGTCGTGTTCCGGTATATCATTCGTTTGTAAATCAAAGCCTTGTATCTTGAAGTAAGGTAATTTCCGTTTGATACCTGTTCACAAAAACTTTTTTGTCTTGGATCGGAAAACAGAAAAATTTGTCGGAACATGTCCGTATATTACAACAGTCCCTTGCTGGAAGGAACTTCGTAATGATATACGTCTCTGCGGACAGCCATTTTCAGGCTACGGGCCAACGCCTTGAAGATACCTTCTATCTTATGGTGCTCGTTCTGGCCTTCGGCTTTGATGTTCAGGTTCATGCGGGCAGAATCGCTCAGTGACTTGAAGAAATGCAGGAACATTTCGGTTGGCATGTCTCCGATTTTTTCACGATGAAAGTCTGCATTCCATACCAGCCAGGGGCGTCCACCGAAGTCCAGTGCCACGGAACATAGGCAATCATCCATGGGCAGACAGAAACCGTAGCGCTCGATACCGCGTTTGTCTCCTAGTGCCTGACGGATGCAGTCACCCAGGGCAATGGCAGTGTCTTCGATGGTATGATGTTCGTCTACTTCCAGGTCTCCTTTCACCTGAATGGTCAGGTCTATGCCTCCATGCTTTCCGATTTGTTCCAGCATGTGATCAAAGAATCCGAGTCCGGTGTGAATCTGGCAGGTTCCGTTTCCGTCCAGATCCAGACGGATGTAAATATCGGTTTCCTTTGTTGTTCTGTGTACTTCGGCGATGCGTTCTCCGGCAAACAGGAACTCGGCTATACGGTCCCAGTCCGTAGTGGCCAGTACACAATGGCCTTTCAGTTCGTCCGGTAAGGAAGAGCGGTCCGGTTGCAGCAGAATGGCTTTACAACCCAGGTTTCTGGCCAGTTCTACATCGGTTGCGCGATCTCCGATGACGAAGCTCCCGGACAAGTCGTATTCCGGATTCTTCAGATAGGCAGTCAGCATACCGGTGCGTGGTTTTCGGGTAGGTGCATTGTCCTCCGGAAAACTGCGGTCGATGCAGATGTTATCGAAGACGATACCTTCGTTTTCGAAACTCTTCAGGATCAGATTGTGTACCGGCCAGAATGTGTTTTCCGGGAAGCTGTCGGTTCCCAATCCATCCTGGTTGGTCACCATGACGAATTCAAAATTGAGCTTCTGACGGATAAAATACAGATTCCGAAATACTTTCGGATAGAATTCCAGCTTTTCGAAAGCGTCCAGCTGGTAGTCTACAGGAGGTTCAATGACCAGTGTTCCGTCACGATCAATGAATAGTACTTTTTTCATGTGCTTACTTTTCAATATTTTTCAATGCATCCAGCAGGACATCGTTTTCCGGCCGGGTGCCGATGGTGATACGCAGGCAGTCTTTGCAAAGTGTTACGTTGGTACGGTTACGTACAATGATTCCTTTGCTTACCAGGTAGCTGTAGATCTTTTTTGCGTCGGTTACACGGGTCAGAAAGAAGTTGGCGTCCGACGGATAGATGTGTTTACAGCAAGGCAGTTTGCTGAATTCTTTCATGAGTCGTCCCCGTTCTTCGAGCAATGATTCCACCCATCGCTGTACCTGATAATGTTTTTGCATCATCTGGATAGCTTCCTGCTGGGTAAGCCGGTTCACGTTATAGGGGTATTTTATTTTACTGAGCAGTCCGATGATTTCCGGCGAGGCAAAAGCCATTCCCAGGCGGATAGCTGCGCATCCCCATGCCTTCGAGAAGGTCTGCAGGACGATCAGGTTGGGATATTCATCCAGTTTCTGTAGGAAAGAAGGTGCCGATGAGAAATCGGAATATGCTTCGTCTACGATGACAAGTCCCTGGAATTCCTGCAACAGCTTTTCTATTTCCGGATGCGACAGATTGTTTCCGGTAGGATTGTTGGGAGAGCAGAGGAAAATCAGTTTGGTATTATCGTCGGAGGCTGCCAGCAGATCATCGGCTTTAAACTGGAAGTCCTCATTTAGCAGTACTTTACGATATGCTATGTCGTTCACATCGGCGCATACCTGATACATTCCATACGTGGGCTCGATGGCTACTACATTGTCTATGCCCGGCCGGCAGAAGGCACGGTATACCAGATCGATGGCCTCATCGCTTCCGTTTCCCAGAAAAATCTGCTCCGGTTTTACTTTTTTTACAGGCGCTATCAGGTTTTTCAGCTCTCGTTGCAAAGGATCCGGATAACGGTTGTTGGGCTGGTTGTACGGATTCTCGTTGGCGTCCAGAAAGACGGAAGCTTCTACGCCGCTATATTCATCGCGGGCCGAAGAATAAGGCTTCAGTGCCCAGATGTTCGGTCGCGTAAGTTCTTGCAAAGGTTTCATGATTCAAGAGGTTAAAGTTACATTTTCAGACGTACACTCACGGCATTCTTGTGTGCGTCCAGGTATTCGTTGGCTGCCATGACTTCGATAGCCGGTCCGATGGTCGCAATTCCTTCTTTGGTGATCTCCTGGAAAGTGATTTTCCGGATAAAACTGTCCAGGCTCACTCCGCTGTAGGCTTTTGCATAACCGTTGGTAGGTAAGGTGTGATTGGTGCCTGAGGCATAGTCGCCGGCACTCTCCGGTGAGTAGGAACCCAGAAATACGGAACCGGCATTGACAATCTTTTCGGCCAGTTCGTGATAATTCTTGGTTTCGATGATCAGATGTTCCGGAGCATATTGGTTCATCATTTCTACGGCCAGTGTCATATTGTCTATCAGAATCAGTTTGCTGTTGGCCAGCGAGCGTGAGGCGATTTCCTTGCGGGGCAGTTGTTCCAACTGACGCTCTACTTCTTCGGTGACGGCCCGCAGGAGGGTGGCCGATGTCGTGACCAGCATGGCCTGGCTGTCTATGCCATGTTCGGCCTGCGAAAGAAGGTCGGATGCCACAAAGACAGGATTGGCTGTTTCATCGGCCAGTACGGCTACCTCCGAAGGTCCGGCAGGCATATCAATGGCCACATCGTGCAACGAGACTTTCTGTTTGGCAGCCATGACGTATTGGTTTCCGGGGCCGAATATCTTGTATACCTTGGGTACGGTGCAAGTGCCGTATGCCATGGCTCCGATGGCTTGTACACCTCCGGCCTTGAATACCCGGCTTACACCGGCAATTTTGGCTGCATACAGGATGGCCGGATGAATTTTTCCTTCCTGATTGGGAGGAGTGCAGAGGACGATTTCCCGGCATCCGGCAATTTGGGCCGGAGTAGCCAGCATCAATACCGTAGAAAAGAGCGGGGCGGTTCCTCCCGGAATGTAGAGTCCTACTTTTTCTATGGCTACGGCTTTCTGCCAGCAGGTGACTCCCGGCAGGGTACTGACGGGTTTGCTTTCAAACTTCTGGGCTTCGTGAAATTTCCTGATATTGTTGAAGGCCAGTAAAATGGCGGCCTTCAGTTCTATGCTTACGGCTTTTTCGGCTTCGGCAAATTCTGCCTCTGTAACGGTCAGACTGTCCAGGTGTACATGGTCAAATTTTTCTTCGTATTCGATGACGGCTTTATCGCCTTCGGTACGTACCCGTTCCAGTACATTGAGAACGGTTTCGCGTAAGGTTGCTGTATTGAGTGTGGGGCGGCGCAGCAGGTCGTTCCATTGTGATCGTTCGGGGTAAGTGATGATATTCATGTTATTCAGTTTTTCAGGTAAAACATAGGAAATAGTTCCGACAGGAATTAAAGGATCATTTTTTCAATCGGCAGAACCAGGATACCCTGTGCTCCAATGGATTTCAGTTTTCCGATAATTTCCCAGAAGCATTTCTGATCCAGTACGGTGTGAATGCTGCTCCATCCTTCGGTAGCCAGTGGCATGACGGTAGGACTTTTGATACCGGGCAGCACGGCGATAATGTCTTTTACTTTGTCGGTAGGAACATTCATCAGTACGTATTTTTTGTCTTCGGCTGTTTTTACGGCGTTGAGACGGAACAGGAGTTCCTGCAAGACTTCTTTCTTTTCGGCAGTCAGGTTCTTGTTGCCGATGAGCAGTGCTTCACTCTTCATAATAACCTCTACTTCTTTCAGGTTGTTGCTGATAAGGGTAGATCCGGAACTTACGATGTCGAAGATGGCGTCTGCCAGTCCGATACCTGGAGCGATTTCTACAGAGCCGGTGATAACGTGAATATCGGCCTGAATACCTTTTTCATCCAGAAAACGTTTCAGAATGCCCGGATAGGAAGTCGCAATTTTTTTTCCGTTGAACCATTCCAGGCCCGGATATTCTATTTCTTTGTGTATGGCAAGCGACAGACGGCATTTGCTGAATCCCAGACGGTAAATTACGTCTGCATCTTCGTGGCGTTCTTCGTATTCGTTTTCTCCTACAATACCCAGGTCGGCTACTCCGCTGGCCACGCACTGGGGTATATCGTCATCACGCAAGAACAATACTTCTACCGGGAAGTTGGACGATTGGGTCAATAAGGTACGTTTCGAGGTAGGCAATTTGATGTCTGCTTCGGCAAGCAAGGCCATGGTATCTTCGAAAAGACGGCCTTTGGATTGTACGGCAATTCTAAGCATAGCGGTTATAGTTTTTAATTTAATTATTCTGTAAATAAAACGAAAAAGGCTTACCGAAATGCGGCAAGCCTAATTATGTGATAACTACACGACCATCCGGCCTACCGTTGTTTGCGGAGGTAATGATGATGGGAATGATGTGCAGTTGTAAAAATCATATTCATTTTTATTATTTGATGGCAAAAATAAATCTAGCTATTCAAAATTCCAAATAAATATCAGATTTTTTTTCGTTTCTTATGCAAAAGGTTATCAGAATTCATAGTCGGTGCACGCACGTCCCTCTTTGACGTCTTTCAGGAGGCCTGCCGCTGCCAGATGGGCCGGATGTACGGAATAAGCTTTCATGTCCTCCAGGGTATCGAATTCACTGTCCAGACAGATGTCCCATTGTTCGTCAGGGTTGATGTTGAATCCTACATAGATGTGTCGGATGGTAGGGATGGTAGCAGGCAACGCTTCAATCGCATTCTTGAACTGGTTCATTACTTCTTGTTTTTTTTCAGGAGTAAGATTTTCTTTTAGTTTGAATAAAACAATGTGTTTCACCATGGTTGTTTTTTTATGAATTATCGTATTTTTGTATGTATGATGCAAATGTATAATTAATTATTGAGAATACGATATGATTATTATTGGAATTGCCGGAGGTACAGGTTCCGGAAAAACGACAGTGGTGAAGAAAATCGTCGAAAGCCTTGCTGCCGATGAAGTTGCGGTTCTTCCTTTGGATTCTTATTACAAAGACAGTAGTATGGTACCGGTAGAAGAACGTCAGAACATTAATTTTGACCATCCGAATGCATTCGACTGGGAACTCTTGTCGGAACACATTGATATGTTGAGGAGAGGGCAGGCTATTGAGCAGCCGGTTTATTCGTATCTGACCTGTACCCGGCAGCCGGAAACCGTTCATGTAGAACCGCGCAAGGTGATCATTATTGAAGGAATTCTGGCATTGAGTGACCGGAAACTTTGCCGTCAGATGGACTTGCGTATTTTCGTGGATGCGGATCCGGACGAACGTCTGATACGGGTTATTCAGCGTGATGTACTGGAACGTGGACGTACGGCCGAAGCTGTGATGGAACGTTATGTCAAGGTGCTGAAGCCCATGCATCTGGAATTTATCGAACCTGCCAAGCGGGTAGCCGATCTGATCATTCCACAAGGCGGACACAATGAGAAAGCAATCGAAATCCTGAAGATGTATATTGAAAAAATTGTAGGACGATGAAATTCCGTCTTCTTGTTTGTTGTTTGTCCTTGCTGATTGGAATGTGTGCCTGTAAGTCTAAGGGAGGGCAGGAAAACGAAATGCTTTCGCACGTTGATCTGCCCCGGATTCAGGAGCAGGGAAAATTGGTGGTGCTTACCATCAACAGTTCTACTTCGTATTTCAACTACCGGGGAGAACCGATGGGTTTTCAGTACGAACTGGCTCAGCAGTTTGCCAAGTCGTTGGGACTGGAACTGGAAGTGAAGACGGCCAGGGATGAGGCGGCGCTGGTGCGGATGTTGCTGGATGGAGAAGGAGATTTGATAGCTTACAACCTGGCTGTTACCAATCACCGGAAGGATAGTCTGATTTATTGCGGTGAAGAAAACATTACGCATCAGGTTATCGTACAGCGAAAAGGACGGGGAGCCTTGAAAGATGTTACGGAACTGGTAGGGAAGGAGGTTTATGTCAACCCGGGTAAATACCATTCACGCCTGAAGAATCTGGATGAAGAGCTGGGTGGGGGAATCCGGATAACCGAAATCAGCTCGGACAGTGTGTCGGCAGAAGATTTGATTACATGGGTAGCCGAAGGAAAAATCAATTATACGGTGGCTACCAACGAGGTGGCCCGTATCAACCGTACATATTATCCGAACCTGGACATCAGTCTGGAAATCAGCTTTGATCAGCGTTCCTCGTGGGCTGTTCGGAAAACTTCTCCTTTACTGGCCAAGGCTGCCGATGCCTGGCACCGTGCGAATATCAATTCGGCCGCGTTCAAGGCAAGTGCCAAGCGTTATTTCGAACTGGAGAAACACACGGTACATAGTCCTTATCTGTCGCTGAAGGACGGAAAGATTTCTCATTTTGATCATCTCTTCCGGAAATATGCCAAGGATATCGGGTGGGACTGGCGTCTGCTGGCTTCGCTGGCTTATACGGAATCCAATTTTGATCCGACTGTCGTATCGTGGGCAGGTGCCAAGGGGCTCATGCAGCTGATGCCGGCCACGGCACGTGCTTTGGGGGTGCCGGCGGGTAAGGAACAGGATCCGGAGGAGAGCATAAAGGCGGCTGTTAAGTACATCTCTAACCTGCAGCAGATATTTTCGAAAGTGACTGACAGCGATGAACAGGTGAAGTTTGTGCTGGCAGCTTATAATGCCGGAGTAGGACATGTGACCGATGCCATGGCCTTGGCAGAGAAGTACGGACATAACAAGTATCTGTGGGAGCATCATGTGGCTCATTATATGCTACTGAAAAGTCACGAGGAATATTATCAGGATCCTGTCTGCAAGAATGGTTATTTTCGGGGACTGGAAACTTATAAATTTGTCAATGAGGTAGTAGATCGGGCCAAGGTCTATCAGGAAAAGGTCAGGACATAAGAGTCTTGTTTTGTCATTGTTGCTTGAGAAGGTTTCTTCGGTCAGAGTCGGGAGTTCTTGGTTCTGGATGGCAGAAACGTACGTTCCCCGAATGAAGAATGTAAGGTTTTCACTCGGGGAACGTATGTTTTATCTAAGGAGGATATTATGCGTTTGAAGCCAGACTTTGAATTCCTATCGTTTATGTCATTAAGTCGAAGGTTCGTTTCCGGAGAGGATACTGATTTATGTTGAATGAACCGGGACCGGATAAATACGATACGGGCTGCAGGCTTCCTGTGGCATGAGGTATTATAAAAAAGACTGCTCCATAATCACGTGAAGCAGTCTTTTTACCATTTATATAAGGAGATGGATTATTTCTTGGCTGAACTTGGATTGTAGCGAGCATTCAGTCCTTCTACAATTTCCTGAGTGATGTTATAGGCGGTATCGGCATACAGCAGGTTGTCGAATCCGGTATTACTGATAATAAGGCTATAACCTTTGGTCTTGTTGTAGATCTTCAGGAAAGAGTTAATGGAGTCACGAAGCTGCAGGCTGTTTTTCTGGTTTTCATTCTGCAGGTCGGCTGCCAGTTTTTCCTGCAGCTGCTGCAAGTCACGCTGTTTTTGTGACAGACGCAGGTTTTCCTGTTCTGCGCGTTCACGGCTTGCAAATCCGTTGTTTTCTATTTTCCGCTGGAATTCTCTCATTTCTCTGTCCAGTTCCTTGGCCTTTTCATTCAGTGTCGTACGGATATTCTCCTCTTTCTGAATCATCAGTTCGTTCAGGTCATTCCAGAAACGGTATTTTGTCAGCAGGGAATCGATTTCTACGTATGCAATTTTCATGTTCGTAGATCCGCCTACTGCTGCTGGAGTAGTTGTCTGAGAAGGGGTGCTCTGGTTGTTGCTGCACTGAGCGAAGAGCAGAACCATAGCCAGTGCTAAAAATCCATTCAGGATATACTTCATTCTTTTCATAATAATTTGAATTTCATATTTTGAGTTAGTTATTAGCTTCTTCGGTCAGACCTCCTCTTTCCGGTATGGCATGTGGGTTGAGGATTTGTGCTTCCCGGTCTTGTGACTGTACGCAGCCGATACCCCGCTGACGCATGGCTTTGCTTCCGCTTACATGGGTATTTGGAAAGCGTCCGTTTTTCTTGAACAGAATTTTAATTGATAATAGTGCGATGCAGATAGCAACTATTAACATTGTTATAAGAAGAGTCTTGAGCATTTCTATTAATTTTGTGGTGCAAATATATAGTTTTTGTTCCTATTCTACTTTATTTTAAACCTGAAAAAAGTGTTTATAAGGAAGTAAGGAAATGCTTTTAACGTATTTTTGCAGGAAAAATTTAATCATTATAAGAATAACGAACGATTATGGAAAAAAACGAATTGAAACCGGTTTCGGTTTTTCATTTTTTCGAAGAAGTGTGTCAAGTTCCTCGTCCGTCGAAGAAAGAGGATAAAATCAGGGCTTTTCTGATCGGATTTGCCAAAGAACGTGGGTTGGCTTATAAAACCGATGAAGCAGGAAACCTGTTGATTATAAAACCGGCTACTCCGGGAAAAGAAAATCTGAAAAAAGTAGTGCTTCAGTCGCACATGGATATGGTCTGTGAAAAGAACAAGACAACAGAACATAATTTTGATACAGATCCTATTCGCACCTATGTAGATGGTGAGTGGCTGAAAGCACAGGGAACGACACTGGGAGCTGATAACGGTATCGGTATTGCTGCCGAACTGGCCGTACTCGATGCGAAGGACATCGAGCACGGACCGATAGAGTGCTTGTTTACCGTAGACGAAGAAACGGGATTGACCGGTGCCTTTGCCTTGAAAGATGGTTTCATGAGTGGTGATATTCTGATTAATCTTGATTCGGAAGACGAAGGTGAACTCTTTATCGGATGTGCCGGAGGAGCTGGAACTACGGCTGAATTTCCTTGTCCGATGGAAGCCGCTCCCGCCGGTTATTTCTTTTTCCGGGTAGCGGTAAAAGGTCTGACGGGTGGTCACT
The DNA here is from genome assembly GCA_900553185.1 of uncultured Bacteroides sp. Taxonomy (GTDB): domain Bacteria; phylum Bacteroidota; class Bacteroidia; order Bacteroidales; family Bacteroidaceae; genus Phocaeicola. The sequence continues at coordinate 90,987 of USCT01000003.1, read as the reverse complement.
CAGGGGATGACATCAACAAGGGACGTGCCAATGCCAACAAGGTATTGAACCGTTATCTGGTGCAGCTGATGAACCGCTATGACTTGCGTCTTTGTGAAATAGACGGTGGCAATCTGCACAATGCCATTCCACGTGAAGCTCACGCACTATGTGCCGTACCGATGGAACATAAGGAAGCTGTACGGGTGGATTTGAATGTTTTCCTGTCTGAAGTGGAAAATGAATATGCGGTAACCGAACCGAAACTTTGCATGGAGCTGGAGTCGGAGAGTCCCCGTTCTGAAGTAATGGAACAGGCTGCCATGAAACGTTTCCTGTTGGCTGTCTATGCCGTTCACAACGGCGTTTATGCCATGAGTCAGGATATTCCGGGGCTGGTGGAAACATCGTCCAATCTGGCTTCCATCAAGATGCGTGACGGAAAAATCGTAGTGGGAACCAGTCAGCGCAGTTCCATTCTTTCTTCGCGTGAGGATATGTCGCAGATGGTTCGTGCGGCTTTCGAACTGGGAGGAGCACAGGCTACTACCAGTGACGGTTATCCGGGATGGAAACCGAATCCTTCGTCAGAGATTTTGGAAGTAGCCGTAGAAAGTTACAAACGGTTGTTCGGAACAGAACCTAAGATCAAGGCTATTCATGCAGGACTGGAATGCGGTTTGTTCCTGGAAAAATATCCGTCACTGGATATGGTTTCTTTCGGACCTACCCTGCGTGGTGTACACTCTCCTGACGAACGTATGCTGATTCCTACTGTCGATAAGTTCTGGCGTCATTTGTTGGATGTATTGGCACATATTCCGGTAAAGGCATGAAAGGTCTGAAGTATAGATTTTGGGCGTTGCTCTTGGCAGCCGGTTGCTCGTTGGCTCCGGCTGTTGCCCAACAGAAGTTTCGGGTGATGGAGTACAATGTCGAAAACCTGTTCGACTGTGAGCATGACTCGTTGAAGAACGATTATGAATTCTTGCCTGATAATCCGAAAGGATGGAATTTATCCCGTTTTTACGATAAGTTGAACAAGATAGGGAAAGTGATTCTTGCCGCAGGTGAGGATCAGGTACCCGATCTGGTAGGCCTGTGTGAGGTGGAGAACGAACATTGTGTGCAACAGCTGGTGACCAATTCTCCGTTGAGAGAAGCCAATTACCGCTATGCGATGACTGAATCTCCGGATGAACGGGGAATCGATGTCGTTTTGTTGTACCAGCCGGAAACGTTCCGTCATCTCAGTACGCAGACCGTACGCATTCCGTCTGAAAAGATAGACAGGAGGCCTACCCGTGATATTCTGCATGTGAGCGGTAAAGTGGTTTTGGGCGATACACTGGATGTCTTTGTCTGCCACATGCCGTCGCGTTCGGGAGGTGAGACGAAGAGTGAGCCTTACCGTCTGTTTACGGCAGAATATCTTCGGAAAACGGCCGATTCGGTGATGGCTGTCCGTCGTCGTCCGCATGTCATTATTATGGGCGATTTCAATGATTATCCGACCAACCGTTCCATAGCCGAGGTGCTGGGAGCTGTCAAGCCGGGTAAGAAGGTTCAGAAGGATAAGTTGTATAACCTGATGGATGGGCGTACAGATGGTACTTACCGTTATCGTGGAGAGTGGGGTATTCTTGACCAGATGATTGTAAACGGTTTTATGCTGAAGGGCAGCAAGAAGATCCGTGCCCGTTATGACAAGGTGGATATCCTGAAATTCCCGTTCCTGCTGGAAGAAGATGACCGTTACGGTGGAGATACTCCTTTTCGTACGTATTGGGGCAAACGTTACCACGGCGGGTATAGTGATCACTTGCCGGTGCTGATGGAACTTGAAATCAAGGAATAATTGTCATTGTTTTGATAGGATAGTTTAGGGCGGGATGCAAACTCCCGCCCTATTTGTTTGTATGCTGATTCCTTTACTTGAACAGTTCGGCCAGTTTGTTGCTTAGTTCTTCTCCTTTCAGATTTTCACATACGATGGTTCCCTGTTCGTCTATCAGGTACATTGTAGGGATGAATTTCACTTTGTACAGGCTGGCTACTTCACCGTTGTCGAGGAAATTAGGCCATGAAAGTTGCTCTTCATCCAGCGCTTTCTGCCATTCCTTCTCTTTCTTATCGATGGAAATACTTATAATCTGGAATCCTTTTGCGGCATACAGTTCATACAATTTTTTCAGGTTAGGGATTTCTTTGCGACAAGGTTTACACCAGGAGGCCCAGAAATCAATCAAGATGTATTTTTTGTTTGCCGACAATTCTTTCAGGCTTGTCTGTTCTCCGTTGGAAGCAGTCACTTGGAAGTCGGGTGCTTGTAACCCCTTTTTTTCTGCCGGCCAGATTTCATTCTTGACCATCTTTCCGTAATAGCTGTTCTGTGCCTCTTGAGAAAATTCTTTGTACCAAGTGCTGTCAGCTTCTGTCAGGTATGTAGTCAGGCTGATAAGCATCAGTGGACCCCAGAAACTATCCTTGTTGTCCATGATGACTTTGTGATAACTGTCTTTTACCTTGACAAAGAACAGACTGTCGGCTCGCACTGCTTCTTTGTATTCCGCGCATTGTAACAACGAGTCAATCAAGGTCTGATTCTGTTTTTGTCTGGCTGCATTGACTGCTGCGTAGATTTGCTCATATCGTTTGGACTTTTCGTTGTAAATGGAGTCAAGTTTGTTGCGTACCTCCATTAATGAGCGGTATCTGTCTGTCAGTTCTGAGCCGGACAGGTCCACTTGCTGGAAGTCGTACGATACATTATTTTCTTGTTTTTGGGAGGTAATCTGTCCCGTCAGTGTTTGTTTTCCCTTGCTCAACATGAGTGAGGTGGAGCCGTATCCGTCTTTGACGATGAGTCTGGCGGCTAGTGGTTCTTCTACTTGTCCTTCAAACAAAAACTTTCCGTCTTGCAGTGTGTCGGTGGCTATAGGGCTTGAACTCTCATGGCAGACAGGGTATAGTTGTACCACGGTCCCGTCAGGCAAACCTTCTACATTTCCTTCGATAATGAATCCATCGGGGTTGGATGTACAGCTTATCATGCTGCATACTCCAATCAGCATCGTGCCGAATTTTCTGAAATTTTTCATGACTTAATCTTTTTTATTTTGAAACATTTTGTTCTATGGTTCCGTTCCCCGGATTATTGATGGCTCCCGCAGGGAAAGGCATTGTCCACATGGGAGATTGGGGAGATAATGTATAGGTCTTTCCCTGATAGGTTTTTGATAAGGGCTGTACAAATTCTCCTTCCCGGTTGAACCGGCGTGCATCGGCAAAGGGAACAATGGAAAAGATCAGTTCATTGTCCTTGGTGCGTCGTATCAGTCTGATGGCTTCCTGTAATGTCGATGCGGCGGACGGTTGGTAGAACTCAGGACGGATACGGGTGATGCGTACGGCATCCAGTGTCTGCATGGCTTCACTGAAATCATTGTTTACGGCCTGACGTGCCAGACACTCTGCCTTGATGAGATAGACTTCACACGTGGTCAATCCTCCCCAGTTGAAATAACCTGAACCGATTCCGTCATAGTAAGTGTCTTGATTGACGGACCGATATTTCCACCGTGATAAGAAGCGTGCATCTCCCTGCTCGAAACGGTTGGCGCGTTCTACCGGAATAGCCAGTTCGGAAGAACTGTAGTTGGGGCTGTTGTCTCCGCAACGGAAATAGTAGTTTTCTATGTATGTATAGTCTGTCGGCGTAGGCAGGTTGTCGTAATTGTCCGGGTCTTCTATCCGCTCTTTGTATTGATCGTAATAAGCATTCCAGTCGAACAGTCGGTCATTCTGTTCCAAAGCCTTATCGGCATACTGGAGGGCATGCTCGAAGTCGGACATCTGGAGGTATATCCGTGCCAGCATCGCATACGCGGCTCCCAGGTTGGGATGAATGACTGTCATGGATTTTTCCGGCAACCCAGCTGAAATGGCCTCTTTGATGTCATTGATGATGAAGTCATACAGTTCCTGTACACTGACCTGTTCGTGCGGGGCGTTGATGTTCGCGCTGGTAATCAGCGGAATGCCGCGTGTCTGGCTGGCAGTTTCTTTGTCGTACGTGTCTGCATAGAAATTGACCAGGGTAAAATAGCAGACGGAACGGATAACCTTGGCGTAGGCTATCACTTCTGCACGTTCTTGGTCTGTACACTCGGTAGCCGTGGGAGCATGTTCGATGATAAGGTTGCAGTTGGCGATAGCCATGTAAAGGTAGTAATAAGTGTTTTCGCTGGAGTTATTGAGGATGATACGGTCCGCTTGCTCGTCCCACATGTAGTTGGCTGTCGCCAAGGTGGGAGTGTTCAGATTGCTTACTGTCAGATAGCGGTCGTTCAACAGATACAAGGCATTGGCAACCGGTGTCTGACCGATGGTATATTCATCACGCAGCAAGGCTTCGAAATCGGCAAGTGTCGTAGGGATCTTTTCCCCTTTGGGGACAATGTTGAGGTAGTCTGTACATGAACTGAACAGAACCCCTGTCCATAAAATCAATTGGATAAGCAGATATTTCATCATGATGTTTCTTTTTGAATAAGGATATTAAAAGTTCAGATAGATGCCACACAGATAAGTCGGTTTGACATAGCCTCCCAACAAGTATTTGGCATCTGTACTACGTGCGAACGTCCATACATTCTCCATACCCAGCATAATGCGTGCGTTACGCAGATGTATTTTCTGGCACACTTCATTCGGTATGCGGTAAATGAGTGACAGTTTATCGAGTTTCCAGTTGGTCGCATCGATGACATTGACGGAAGAACGGGAGTACATGTTGTAATGGTTGTAGTTGTACAGCGGGTTCTCGTTCGAAATATAACGTGGAATGTCCGTATGCGCTTCATCTCCTGGGTTCTGCCAACGGTCCTCAATCTGTTTGCTTACCGGTGCCATGCCGGACAGATAAGCCAGGTTGGTGTTTCTCATCTTGTGTCCTCCTTCGAAAAGGAATTGTGCAGCAAGTTCCCAATTACGGTAGCTTAGGTTGGTGGAAATGGAACCGCTATATATGGGGACGGTAGTTCCGAGGTAAATCAGATCCTCCAGTTCCGAAGGTTCCATATCGGTGAAAAGGTTTCCTTTGCTATCGTATACTTGAGGAGTTCCTTCTGCGCTAAGTCCGGCCCATTGGTAGCCGTAGATGGCGTTGTACGGATTTCCGATACGTGGATAGGCCGACGGATAGTCTATCAGCAGGTAGCTGACAGGAGCCTCTACGTTGACGTAAGTCACTTTGTTCTTGTTATATCCTAATACGCCGGATACGTTCCAGTTCCAGGCTGAGGAACGTATCACATCGGCCGATAAGGTCACTTCGAAGCCTCGGTTGGTCATCCGGCCGTTATTGATGGTATAGGTAGAGAACCCCATTCCTTCGGTAGGTACTCCGTTGGTATTTGCCAGCAAATCACTTCCCAGTTTGTTATAGAACTCGAGGGTTCCGTTCAGCCTGTTCGTTAAGAGTGAAAAATCCAGACCGACATTGAAGGTTGTGGTCTTTTCCCATCGTAAATCTGGATTGGGACGGTTTCCGATGGTGCCCGTGATGCCACCTACATGTGTATTGTTACCGTAGTAGGCTGTCATGTAGGGAGCGGAATCTTTGGCGATGTTTCCACCGATACCGTAGCTGGTGCGCAGTTTCAGCATGTTCAGCCAATCCAGATTGATAAAGGATTCGCGGTCGATGTTCCAGGCGGCACCTACCGACCAGATAGGTTTCTTCTGGTATTTGGATCCGGTGGAGAAGAGGTTCGTCTTGTCCCAACGTATGCTTCCGGTGAGTGCATATTTGTCGTTGAATGTATAGGCGGCATTGCTGTAGACGGATACATACCGGTTGATTAACTGTCGGACAGATGCAACATCGTTTTGGGTAAATGATGTCCATCCCCATAAGCCTTGCAATTTATTCAGGGTATTGGCATCTATCATGGTATACGTCAACAGGTCTGGGTCAAAATTATAGAGAGTCCGGTCATCGTAATCCAGTTTGTTTTCTCGGGTCTCGGTTCCCAGAATTAAGGTTACGTTATGCACTTTCCCGAATGTATAATTGAAATCCAGCTGCTGCCGGAAATTATAGGCATGCGTACGGTTGGTGGCATTTTTCAGCATGTTTCCGTAAGGCAGGTTGAATACGGTACCTTCTTGGGCATCGGATGTAGCAAAACCGTTGACGCGGTTCCGCACCTCAAACGATTCCTTGTTTTTCAGCTGCTCACTGGAATAGTCGGCATATTCATATTGGAAGGAAGCGGTATATCTCAGCCAGTCGGTCAATTTGAATGCCAGTCTGGCAAAGGTACGGTTACTGAAGTTCTTGTTATGTGTCAGGTTCCAACCCATTTCGTCCAGCGGTGTGATGTCCAGGTTGTAGAGTCCGTTGGAATGTAATGTGTTCAGGTCAGCCTGGCTGTAGCGGTCGGCCTCGGTATTCGTATAGGGATTTCCGTTGCTGTCCACCAGTCCGTCGTAAGGCATATACGTGTATCCGGGCGATAAGGGGTCGAAGCTTTGTGTCGTACCACTGCCATAGTTCAGGTAAGTACCCAGTTCCAGGGTAAGCCAAGAGGTAAGTTCTGTGGTATTCTGCAGGTTGAAGCCCAGGTCCCGGTTGTCGGAATACAGATCCTCCAGGTTGTCGGATTTATAGGTTAACGATGCGCTGAATGAGTTTTTGTCGCTCTCTTTCCGCAGGCTGAGGTTGTATTGTTGGTTGAGTTCATTCCGCTTGGTATAGCGGGCTATGTCATTGTAATAGCGGTAATGAGACTGCGCCAGATTTTCCAGGTTCGCTTCCAGTTCTGTTTGGCTGATGTTTCCTGCATAATAATTCAGAAGGTTACGGATTCCACCGGTCGGATAGGTCATGTTATTTAACAAGCCTTGTGCGTAGGCCTGTGTGTTGTCTGAATGCAGGTTCGGATTTTGTTCCGCCCATTCACGTTCCAATCCGATCATGGTAGCTGCATTGGCTAAATAATGGTTGGCTGCCGAGGTATATGGACGTACACTGAGTGTCGTCGAGAAGGCTACTTCGGTAGTTCCCTTGGCTGCTTTCTTGGTGGTGATGACAATCACACCGTTGGCAGCACGGGCACCATAGATGGAGGTGGCTGCCGCGTCTTTCAATACGGTGATGCTTTCGATGTCTTCCATGTTGATGTCCGGAACTCCTTCTACCCAGTTTCCATATCCATCATTGGTCGTTTTTTCTACTGGAAAACCATTGATGACATAGAGTGGGGTTGTCAGTCCGTTCATGGAAGTGATACCTCGAATTTTACCTTCCGAGTAACCGGCTACACGCCCTTCAATCAGTGATTCCATATCATTCAGGCGTTGGCTTTCCAGCTGTTTGGCATTCACTTTGGCAAAAGCGCCGGTAGTCCGTTCGCGGGAGATGGTTTGATATCCGGTCACAACCACTTCGTCTATCAGTTCAGCAGAAGGCTCAAGTGTGATGCGATAACTGGTCTCGTTGTCCAGTTTTACATGTTTAGTCGTGTATCCGACGAAAGAAACCTGGATTTCTTTAGCTGTCTGTGACAAAGTCAGTCTGAAATGTCCGTTCAGGTCTGTTGTTACAGCAGCCAGTTCTTCACCGGATACCAAAGATACTTGCTGCACATGGGCCGCAGGAAGCGGAACACCTTGTTCATCGACGACGATACCTGTAATGGTCCGGTCTGAGGTCTGTGCATGAAGTATTCCCGTACAGAAAACTAAAGACAGGATTCCTGCCAGGTATGCCAGGAAGGGGTAAGTTGAATGTTTCATGTGTATTTTGTATTAGTTTAGATTATTAGTTGGTAATCTCTTGACTTCTTTACAAACAAATTAAGAGAATTAATCTTTAATCTAAGGTAAATACACCCTTCCAATATCGGCAATTGCCGTATTTGAATAAAAAACCGTAATAAATAAGCCTGTCAGTATCTTTTGTAGAAGTCTATTCGGATTTGGAGTCCGCTTCTATTTGCCGCAAATCGTTCATCTTGCTGCGGTATTGAGCAGGTGTCATTTCTGTTATCAATTGGAACTGATGATAGAATGTGGTCATGGAATTGAAACCCAATTGGGCCGAAATAGCTTTCAGAGGGGTATTGTTTTCCGGATCGGAAAGTAGACGTACCGCTTCTTTGGCTCTGCAACTGTTTACGTATTGGGTGAAAGTCTGAGAGGTTTCTTCGTTGATGACTTGTGAAAGGTATGTACGGTTAGTTCCCAATAATTCGGCAGCCTTTTCTTTCGTCAAAAGGTTGTCCGTATATATCTTTTCCTCCGTCATGAGTTTTTCAAAACGTAGAAACAGGTCTTTTTTCTTGTCGGTCGTGAGTGTGGATGAAGCATATTTTTCTGTCTGCGTTTGTTGGGTTTCCGGGCTGCCGGTTGGGTATTCCAATTCCTGCTGTTGTTTCACGAGTCGTTGGGTGAGTTCCTTTTCTCTCCGGAGGGCTTCTCTGTTTTGGCGTACGATAGCCATATACAGTCGGTTCTTCCGATGATATAGATACCATAACATACCAACGATGATTGACAGAGTGATAATCCCGATGAAAAGTATTCGCAGGTTGTTCTCTTTTTTGATCAATTCTACTTTGCTTCGTTGCAAGGCTGCTTCATGCTGGTCAATCTGATAACGTGTACGTATTTCGTACATCGAACGTTCTTTCGCCTCATTGTAAAGGCTGTCTGCTTCTGCCATGGACTGTTTACTGTATGCTAAAGCTTCCTTTATGTAGCCTTCATGTTCCAGACAGGCTGATAACTTCTGCAGTAATCCGATACGGAATAAGGCGGATGGAACATGGGTGGATTCCGTTATTGCCTGCTGTAATAGACGGATGGCTTCTGCAAAGCGCTGCTGTTCCATTAACAGGGTAGCGTAGCCTTGACAGGCATCCGATAGGGCAATCCAGTCATTCTGGTCTTTTCGTTTCAATGCTTTCCGGTAACAGGTCTCTGCCTGTATCGGTTGTCCTGTTTTTCTATAGATATGTCCCAGTAATGAATAAATGTTGGATTGATTCCGGAATTGGTGTACCTGCATGAGGTTTTCGGCTTCTTGGGCATAAGTGAAGGCATTGTTCCAGTCTTGTTTCAGGTAGTACATGTAGGCTGTGGTTGCAGCTCCGCAGTAGGTCAGGTAACTGTCTTTCTTCTCGTTGCCCAACCGGTAACACTCCAAAGTATATTTCAGTCCGGTCGTGTCTTTTTTCAGGTAATAGACGGAACTGATGTTGGCCAATAATATTGAGGTCAGCCTGTCGTACGGAATACGTCCGGCCGTTTCAAGCCCTTTGAAGAAGTATTCAAGGGCCTGATAGCAGTCGTTTTGTAGGTTTAGCGCGTACAAGCCTTTTCCGTTGTAGATGGAACATAAGGCAGAGTCATTATGGGCTGTAAGCGCCAGTCGTTCGGCTTGTCCTAAATTGGAATAGGCCAGTCTGATGTTTCCGGTCATGGTATAGGCCTGCCCCAAGCAGATATGGGCCTGAAGAATGCTTCCGTAGTAATCCTCCTTTTCGTATCCTCGGTTGAAAAGTCTGGTCCCGTACTCGATGGCTTTCTGGTAATCTGCTTTCTGCAGGTAAAGGTAACTGATTTCCCGCAATGCTTCTGTATCGTTGGAGTCTGTATCCAGCTTCTCTTCCTGTATCTTTAACCTCTCATCCATCTTCTCGCCGGTGATGGATGGAAAGGCTGAAGTGCCTTGTAAAATAATGAGTAGGAATAGAAGGATTTGCCTTGTTTTCATAAAATAGTTGATTTCTTTGGACAAATGTACGAAAAATCAACGTTAGGCAGCTTTTTTATCCAACCTTTTTGCAGATTTCCGGATATTCTTGCTTTCGGTTAGACTCGATGAATGGAAGTGTCCAGGCATCAAAGGCAGGGTATCTGTACCGTTTGTGGCCTAACTTTCATTGCACGATAGCTCCATCAGCTTCTTGACCAACGGAACATAATACTTCTGTACTTCTTCTGCCGTGGAGGTGTGAGCGCCTGGAAAATGAAATACGTGTGAATAATGTTCCCGGAACAGCGGTTCATAATGGGCCAGGTGGTCGTTCTCGCCGAACAATCCCCAAACCCGGTCCTGGTTGGCAGGTGAACAGGCATCCCACTGATGAAGCTGGAGTCCGGCAAATTCGTCTATCAAAGCCGGGGTGATAGTGAATTGCTGTTTGCCGTCTGTCCGTGGTGATTTATAGGTGTGGGTGCCGATACGTTCGGAAAGGAACCAGGTCATTTCGAAATGTGGATTCCCAAGTAGGGCAGGTATGCCGGAAGCCGAGGCTACTATCTGTGCCAGAAAAGAACCGTTGCTGTTGCCTACCAGTACATCCGGTCGTTCCTGTTCGCAAAGGTGACGGATGAATGCGAGTGCTTCCAGAGGGTGTAAGGGTAGGTCGGGAGTCAGTACTTCGGCTTTACCTTCGAAACATTGTTTCAAGGTGCAGGCCGGAATACATGCACCCGAAGCGAAAAATCCGTGCAAGAAAAGAATTTTCTTTGTCATACGATAGAGTTCATGAATGGGTAAGATGGATGCGATGCAAAGACTGTTGGAATCAGCAACCGCTTCCGTCCAGATTGCAGGTAGCCCATTCACAGATGGGGCGCGAATGCAGCCCGGCTTCTTCGGGTGTCAGCGTAACGGTACCGTCTTCCAGTACGAAACAGGGAATACCGGCTGCTCCGTATCGCTTGGCTTCGTCGAACACCGGGTTATTGTCCCGGAGTTTCAAGAATGCTTTGAGATTTTTTTACATGCTGTCCGATGTCGATGACTTCATAGTTGTCGTTTCCTTTTACCTGTTCTTCTACATACGTGCAGTCGGGGCACGTTTCCATTCCGTATATCTTAATCATGATGAGGGTTTTTTGATTGCTTTATTGGCGAAGGTAGGCAAAAAATCGTTGTATGGGCGAGTTTTCTTTCTTAACTTTGGCGAAAAAAGAAGATTTCCATGCCTGTAATTGAAATAACTTCCCTGGAACATTCCGGAGTCGAGATGTTCGGAACCTTGACAGATGCCCAGCTGTATAACCGGATGAATGCTGAAAAAGGAATATTTATTGTCGAGAGTTCGAAGGTTACTTGTGTGGCACACCGAATGTCGGTTATCTATGGAACATAGGAAGGTATGGGCAAATATAGTGTAAGTAACTGCAAATAGAATGAATAGGAAGCTGAGCGAATTCTTCTAAATTTGTGATGTGAATGTAACAAATGCTGGAAACTGCATCGGTTGTTTCAGTTGTTCGATACATTGTTGCAGGATAGATGAATAATTATTAACCTTATATAATCTTTATCATGAAATTACTCAATTGGATAGCCTTAGGTGCTTTATGTTGTTGCGGACTGGAAGAAGTTGCAGCTGTCTCGATAGAACGCACATTACCTGATGCGGTTGCGGGAGTGGAAGAAGAGGTATTGCTGTTGAATGGGGAATGGGAACTGCAATTCTCAAAGGATGAGCGTTGGGAGAAAGTGACGGTTCCCGGAGAACTGGCCATGCAGGGGTTTGGTATCGAACACGATAAACCGGTATTGTATAGAAAAAAATTCCGGGTACCTTCTGATTTTAGTGGAAAACGTATGATTCTCCGTTTTGACGGGGTATATTCTTATGCCCGTTTGTGGGTAAACGGGAAATACGTCACGGAACATTCAGGCGGATTTACACGTTGGGAGAATGATGTGACGGAATATCTTACTCCCGGCAAGAAGAACGAAATCCGTCTGGAGGTGACCGATAAAATCAATGATATTTCTTATGCCTCGGGGTATGCCCATCATCCGATAGGGGGAATTTTGCGTGATGTGACACTTTATACGCTTCCGGATTCTCATCTGCAGAATTTCTTTGTAGAGACTTTACTGGATGAAGCTTATAAAGATGCAGTATTGCATATTCATTATGTTCTTCCTAAGACAGCAAGAGTATCTTTCTCTCTGAAAGATGCGGATGGAAATGCAGTTTCTTTGCCGAATGCGGAGGTTACAGTATCGGCCGGAGAGAATGACCATCGTTTTCCGGTAAAGCGTCCGCTGTTGTGGGATGCTGAACACCCTCATCTCTATAAGCTTCAGGTATCGGTAGAGGCTGATGGAGAGAGTTATTCCTTTGAGCGTGAAATCGGTTTCCGGAAGATTGAGATAAAAGGTGACAGGATGCTGGTAAACGGTAAGCAGGTGAAACTTCGTGGGGCTTGCCGTCATGATATTCATCCTACGTTAGGCAGGGTATCTACAGCCGAAACCGATAGTTTGGATGCGTTGCTGTTCAAACGTGCCAACATGAATTTTGTACGTACTTCCCATTATCCTCCTACAGAACGTTTCCTGAAATACTGTGACCGTACGGGTATCTATGTGGAGTGTGAAACGGCCGTTTGTTTTGTAGACACGCACCGGCAGAAGAACTATGCGCCTGCCAGAAGTCAGGATGACCCGCTCTTTACTGACAATTATTTGAACCAGTTGGAGGAAATGGTGAATACGGCCCGTTCCCATACTTCGGTATTGTTCTGGTCTATAGGCAATGAATCGGTGTATGGTAAGAATTTCCAGCTTTCCTACGATTGGCTGAAACAGGAAGATACTACCCGTCCGGTGATATTCAGTTATCCGGGAATCGTGAAGGAGGATAAAAAGGTTTACGATATACTGAGTATGCATTATCCCGGATGTGACGGCACAATGACTCAATACAATGCTTCGACGGTTGGTTTCCAAGGTGGAGGTATACCGGCACTGTTCGATGAGTGGGCACACGTACCCTGTTATACGTATACTACTTTGCAGAATGACCCGAATATCCGCGAGTTTTGGGGAATTTCGTTGGACAAGATGTGGAGTAAGCTGTTTGACGCGCCAGGTGGACTGGGTGGCGCTATCTGGGGGTATGTCGACGAGACTTTCATGCTTCCGGAACCTAAGAGAGGAACGGCATATTGGATTGAATTTGCCCGTACGGCCAAGCCTGCCGATTTTCAGGGAAACTGTGTGGGGTATGGCGAATGGGGAATCGTGGATGTATGGCGTCGGGAGAAGCCGGAGTTCTGGGGAACCAAAAAAGCGTATTCTCCGGTGAAGGTGCTTCAGACTCAAGTTGATGATTTCATTGATGGGGCATCAGTTTCTCTGGCTGTATACAATCGTTTTGACCATACGAATCTGAATGAACTGACTGCAACCGTTACCTATGAGGGAGAAATGAAACAGGTAATGTTGCCTGATTTGCATCCTCATGAGAAAGGTCTGTTGACTGTTCCGGCTTTCGCTTGGAAAGAAGGTGATAGTTTTCTGATTGAATTCTTTGATGCAAAAGGGGAGTTGATTGATGCCGAGCAGATTCAGATAGGGCAGATGCCTGTTATAGAATGTAGTCGGCAAATTGGAAAGGAATCTGCCGTTCAAGTGAAGGAAACAGATGATTTTGTCGTTTTCCGAGGAAGCGATTTTGAAATTCCGTTCAATAAACAGACGGGACTGATTGAAAATGCTCTTTCAAAAGGGCAGGTTGTAATAGAAAAGGGTCCTTTCTTGAATCTGGACTTGAATGTAAACCATAAGACAGGTCCGGAAGTGCGCGAGAAGGCCCGTAGCTATACGGTAGCCGATAAAGACTGGCAGAAAGATTCATTCAGCTACCAGCAGGAAGGAAATCATGTCCGTGTTATACTGGAAGGACATTATGCCGGAATCTCAGTTCTGATAAATTTCCTGATAGAAGCAGATGGAACGGTAAGTATGGATTATCGGACAAAGAATGAACCGAACGGCTGGTTACGTGAAGCCGGACTGAAGCTTTACTTACCGGATTTGTATGAGGAAGTTTCCTGGAATCGTAAAGGTTACTGGAGTTATTATCCGAAGGGAAGTTTTGCGGGAAATTCAGGAACAGCCCCGCTTTATAATTCTGTAAAGGTAGCATATGGAGCCAATCCTGATCAACCTTGGAACATGGATACTCATAACTATTATTATTTTGCGGATGCAGGAGCTGTCTGTAAGCGTCCGTTGACCAATCAGGCGAAAGGGATGAAAGAAAACATTTATACGTATACGTTGAGTCAGAAAGATAAGGATATCTGTCTGCAGATAGTTTCTTCCAGAGCCGGTTTAGGATGTCGGTTGAATAAGACTCCGGCCGAAGAGTTGGTCTTGTATATGGATAACCGTTGGGATTATCCTGAAATAGCGTGGGGAGATTACTGCAAGGCATTGGACGTAGTTCCTGTCTATGGAACTGTAAGAATCCGGCTGTAGTCTGTAGGGATAAGGATTTCCGGTTGACCGTCGTTTTTACGAGGCTGCCGGAAATCCTTGTTCAGTACAGATGTAAAATGTGTTTGATGTATTCTGTGGGAGTATAGCCCGTGATTTCCTTAAACTGGCGGTTGAAATGGGAAAGGCTGTTGTAACCGCAGTCGTAGGCTACCTGACTGATGTTGATATTTCTGTTCATCAGTAGTTTCATGGCATAGGATATGCGCAGTCCAGACAAATATTCGAACATCTTTTTACCCGTATGTCTTTTATAATATCGGCATAAAGCACTGGGATTCATCCCTACAAAGTTGGCTATATCTTCCAGATTCAATTCTTCCTGATAATGACGGTTGATGTATAGATGTACTTTGGCGATTGTGGAGTTGTCAGTATAGCTATTGTCTGGAGTGAAAGTCTCGCTGGTCAATAATTCATATCTGCATTGGGTCGATAGGCCATGGAGCAGTTTACAGAGTCCATACCATTTATCGAATCCTTGTCTGTCAACCAGTTCTCTGAATTCTTTTTTGAAATGATCTATGTTGTCTCCGAGGAATAGTACTCCTTTTTTTGAAGCTTTTATGAGAGTGTCTATGGGGGCCAGTTCAGGAATATTGAACATATTCTCCGGGAAAATATCGACATTGAATTGTGTATAGATTGAGCGGGATTTCAATGTCGTACCGGCTTCATAGTATTCATCGCTGCTTAACCATAGATGTGGCAGGTTTGAGCCGATGAACATAAAGTCTCCGACTTGCATTTTGCGTATGGAATCGCCCACAAAATTGAGGCCTCCTCCTTCTTCTATAAGAATCAGTTCATATTCCGGATGGATGTGCAGAGGAGCGGCAAAATAGGGATTGGTGTACGCAATCACAGAGAATGATGAACCATGCTTTCTTTCTACTTTTTCTATGGTTGTTTTCATAACATCGGGTTTATGGATGGAGCATAATCTTATAAAAATATTGCCTATGATAGAGTTTATGAATAGTCAGCATTTTTTCACCTGTTATTTTACATACAGTAACTGAGATATGTTTTCATTCTGTAAATTTTAATCATGATGATGAGATTTTTATTTGTTTATTGGCGAAGGTAGGAAAAAAACGTTGTTTGGGCGCGTTTTCTTTCTTAACTTTGACGGAAAAAGAAGACTTTCATGCCCATCATCGAAATAACATCTTTGGAACACCCCGGAGTGGAAGTGTTCGGAACCTTGACAGATGCCCAGTTGCGTAATCGGATGAATGCCGAAAAAGGAATCTTTATTGCCGAGAGTCCGAAAGTTATCCGTGTGGCACTCAATGCAGGTTATCAGCCTCTCGCTTTGCTTTGCGAACGGAAACATATCGAAGGCGATGCGGCCGACATCATTGCTCGTGTGGGAAATATTCCTGTCTATACAGGTAGTCGGGAACTGTTGGCAAGTCTTACCGGTTATACGCTGACCCGTGGTGTGCTTTGTGCCATGCGTCGTCCGGTTCCCTGCAGTGCGGAAGAAATCTGTCGGGACGCTCATCGGGTAGCGGTAATCCACGGGGTGACCGATACAACGAATGTCGGAGCCATTTTCCGTTCGGCGGCGGCTTTGGGAGTGGATGCAGTTTTACTTTCGACGGATTCCTGTGACCCGTTGAACCGTCGTGCCGTGCGGGTATCGATGGGGTCGGTATTTCTTGTTCCATGGACCTGGTTGTCTCATCCAATTGTATCGTTACGGGAAATGGGATTCTGTACAGCGGCTTTAGCCTTGACCGACCGTTCTGTATCACTTGATTATCCGGAATTAAAGACGATTCCCCGTTTGGCATTCATAATGGGAACAGAAGGTGACGGACTTCCCGATGAAGTTATTGCGGAAGCGGATTATGTGGTCCGCATTCCGATGTACCACGGTGTTGATTCATTGAATGTGGCAGCGGCTTCGGCTGTGGCATTTTGGGAACTCCGATATAAGTAAGCAGGCTATTACAGATTCTTCTGTGTGCAGAAGTGTACTATGTCTTTTGCTTCGGGAACATATATTCTTGGGATGCGGAACGTATATCCTGCGAATGGAGAATATATGTTTTTCGTCTGAAGGATGTAAAAAACATCTCGGTGGAAATCTCAATTGCGGGAGTGTATTTTACCAAAAAACGGATGTCTGTTCGTTATTGGAACAAACATCCGTTTCGGATAGGGGAAGGACTTTTTGAGATATTTTAAGTTTATACGCTTCTTATTTACTGAATTCTTTGTGGAATTCCACAACCGCTTCGATACCTTTCCGGAAAATGTCCAGTCGGAAATTCTCGTTTGGTGAATGGATGGCATCGCTTTCCAGACCGAATCCCATCAACACGGTCTTGATACCCAGTATCTGTTCGAAATCGCTGATGATGGGGATGCTTCCTCCACGGCGTACTGCCAATGGTTTCTTGCCGAAGGCTTTCTCGAAACCTTTTTCGGCTGCTTGATAGGCCGGTAAAGTGATGGGGCATACATAGCCTTCTCCTCCGTGCATTGGTGTGACTTTCACCTGCACGTATTCCGGAGCGATGGCACGGATGTAATCGATGAACAGTTGGGATATCTTTTCGTGTTGCTGGTGAGGAACCAAGCGGCAGGAAACCTTAGCATAGGCTTTCGATGGAAGAACGGTCTTTGAACCTTCTCCGGTATAACCGCCCCAGATACCGCAGATATCGAACGACGGACGGCAACTGTTACGTTCCAGGGTAGAGTAGCCTTTTTCTCCTTTCAGGGCCTTTACCCCGATAGCGTCCATGTATTGCTGTTCGTCGAAGGGGATGTGGGCTATCATGTCACGTTCGGCAGCGGGCACTTCTTCTACATCGTCATAGAAATGTGGGATGGTAATACGTCCGTCGGCATCGATAACCTGAGCCAGCAGGCTGCATAACGTGTTGATAGGGTTGGCCACGGCGCCACCGAAATGTCCGGAATGAAGGTCGCGGTTCGGGCCGGTCACTTCGATTTCCCAGTACGCCAGTCCGCGCAGACCAGTGGTGAGGGAAGGCAGGTCGGCACCCAGCATGCTGGTGTCTGATACCAGAATGACATCAGCTTTCAGCAGTTCCTTATGCTCTTTCAAGAAGGCATTCAAGCTGGGGGAACCGATTTCCTCTTCTCCTTCGAATATGAATTTTACGTTGTGTTTCAGCAAACCTTCACGTACCAGATATTCGAAAGCTTTGGCCTGAATCATTGCCTGACCCTTGTCATCATCGGCTCCGCGGGCCCATATGCGGCCGTCACGGATTTCAGGTTCAAACGGCTGGCTTTTCCAGAGTTCCAACGGTTCGGCAGGCATGACATCGTAGTGGGCGTATACCAATACGGTAGGTGCTTGCGGGTTGACCTGCTTTTCGGCATAGACTAAAGGATTTCCTTGGGAGGGCATGATATAGGCTTCATCGGCTCCAGCCTCCAATAACAGTTGACGCCAGCGTTCGGCACAGGCCAGCATGTCTTCCTTGTGTTGTGGAAGGGCACTAATACTGGGAATCCGGATGAGGCTGAACAGTTCTTCCAGAAACCGGTTTTCGTTCTCCTGAATGTATTGTCTGATTTCCATAATCTTGGGTTTGAAGAGTTAAGGTTTTTATAGATGGCTGGCTTTGTCCAGCAGGTAATAGTCGAGTATCGTCATGGCAGCCATGGCTTCTACAATGGGCACCGCACGAGGCAGTACACAAGGGTCGTGGCGTCCTTTGGCTTTCAGTACCGTATCGTTCCCGTGGATGTCGACGGTAGGCTGTTCCATCAGGATGGTGGCTACCGGCTTGAAGGCTACATTGAAATAGATGTCCTGGCCGTTGCTGATTCCACCCTGAATACCACCAGAACGGTTGGTACGGGTCTGGATGGTTCCGTTGTCGTTGTAGAAAATATCATTCTGCTGGCTTCCTTTCAGATTCATGCTACCAAAGCCTTGTCCGTATTCGAATCCTTTCACGGCATTGATGCTCAGCATGGCATTACCCAGGGCAGCATGCAGTTTCCCGAATACCGGTTGCCCCAGTCCGACAGGACAGCCTTTGATGACACAAGAGATGACACCACCGATGGTATCGCCTTCTCCCTTGATGTTGAAGATGTACTCTTCCATTGTTTTTGCCAGCTCCATATCCGGGCAACGGACCGGATTCTTTTCGATGTTGTCCAAATCGTATTGGGTATAGTCTTTGTCCAGTTGATAGATACCAACCTGTGAGGTAAAAGCGGTTACACTGATACCCAGTTGTTTTAGAGCCAGTTTGGCCAAAGCACCTCCTACTACCCGCGCAATGGTTTCACGGGCAGAGGAACGTCCTCCTCCCCGATGGTCGCGGAGTCCGTATTTCTGCGTATAGGTGTAATCGGCGTGTGAAGGGCGGTAGATATCCTTCATGTTGTCGTAATCGGACGAATGCTGATTGGTATTCCATACCACAAAACCGATGGGACAACCGGTGGAAACACCTTCGTAGATACCGGAAAGAAATTCTACAGCATCGGCTTCCTTGCGGGATGTAGTGATGGACGACTGTCCCGGACGGCGTCGGTTTAATTCCTGTTGGATAAAGTCCTCGTCAATCGTGATACCGGCCGGGAATCCGTCAATGACACCGCCAATGGCTTTCCCGTGCGATTCACCGAAGCTGGTCAGACGGAAAATGTTTCCGAATGTATTGTTGTACATAAAGTCTGTTGCTGTTTTGATATTAAACAATAAGTGTCCCAAGTTTCGCAAGCTCAACTTGTTGCCTACAAGTTGAGCTGTTGACTAGGCCTTTGTATAACCTGTTGGTTGATGAGGAGACTACTTGCGAAAGCTGGGTAGATGATAAAGTAGAATGTGTCAGAATTTGCTTCCGGCTCCTCCGCCTCCGAAGCTGCCTCCGCCGAAACTACCTCCTCCGAAGCCACCGCCTCTGCTGCCGAAGCCACCGCCTCCCATAAAGATACCTCCACCTCCACGATTGTTGAGGTCGTTTTCGTGTACTTTTCGTGTACGTCTTCGTGTATGTCCGCAGTTGGTACAGCAATCCACGATTTCTTCTGTGCGGATGCCATCTATCCGAGATACGACACGGGTGGACAATGTTTTCAAGGTATATTTGTGGCATTTGGGACACTGAGTCTGTTTCCAGTAATAAAACCATACAGAGAAAGGTATGACGATAAGACAAATAACCAACGTCACAATGATGGCAATTGTTTCTGCATTGGATGTATTTTCTTCGTTCTGCATGGAACCGTCCAGTTGCCGGCGCACGGCTTCTATACCGGCTACCATACCTTCATTCCAGTTGTTTTCACGGAAATATGGATTCATATACCGTTCCTGGATGCGTTTGCAGATGGCATCGGGCAGATTTCCTTCCAGTCCGTAACCGGTAACGAACTGAATGCATCGTTCGCTGGTGACCAGCAGAATTACCAGTCCGTTGTCACGACCTTTTTGGCCAACACCGTTTTCCTGACCTAATCGGAAAGCGAAGTCGAAACAGTCACCTCCTTCAATTTGTTCCACAGCGACCACCAATGTCTGGATGCCGGTCTGTCTTTCGAGGGCAAAGAGGGTGGTATCCATGACTGCTACCGCTTCGGGCGACAAAATACCGTCTGGATTGCTGACGTATCTTCTGGCGTCCTGTAAATGAACCAGTGGAATATCTTTTACCTGATATTCCTTCGCCTGCAAGGGAACGGTCAGCAGACAGCTTATCAGCAGGCAAAGGGATAAGATTTGTTTCATAGGGCGTTAGAATTTTACTTCCGGTGCTTTTTCGGCACCTTCCTGTGCTTCGAAGTACGGACGCTTTTCGAAACCGAACATGCCGGCTACCATTGAAGTCGGGAAACGGCGGATTTTCGTGTTATAGGTGCGGGCAGCTTCGTTGAAGTTGCGGCGTTCTACGCTGATGCGGTTTTCGGTTCCTTCCAGCTGTGCCTGGAGTTCCTTGAAGTTTTCGTTGGCTTTCAGTTCTGGGTAGTTTTCTGTTACGGCCAGCAGACGACTCAAGGCACTGCCCACTTCACCCTGCGCACGCTGGTAAGCCTGCATTTTTTCCGGAGTCAGGTCATCGATGCTGATGGTAGTCTGTGTGGCTTTGGCACGGGCATCCACTACTGCCTGGAAAGTTTCTTTTTCATGGGCGGCATAGCCTTTCACGGTATTTACCAGGTTCGGAATCAGGTCGGAACGACGTTGATATTGGTTTTCTACGTTACTCCAGGCTGTTCCAACAGTTTCTTCCTGTGTTACCAAGGAGTTATAAGTTGACACACACCAAATCACCAATACGGCTACGATGGCAAGGATGATAATCCAAGTCTTTTTCATACGTTGTAAATGATTAAAAATGATTAGTTGTTTTATTTTGTTCTTTTTGCTTGACATTTTTGCTTCTTTTCGCAAGAATAAGCTGTTGCCTGATAGCTTTTTCAGTCGGAAAGGTACAAAGATGCCCGCTGATTGCAAATGTAGAATGAAATGGGGAGTGTGCCAAACTTTTGGGGGGAAATCTTTGGGATGGGGTGCAAGTCAGCTTATCAGTTTGTAGCCGATACCTCTTACGTTGACGATGCGGATACTTTCGTCTTTCGCCAGTTTGTGACGCAGTTTGGTGATAAATACATGCAGGCTTCGCTGGTTGAAGAATGAGTCGTCTCCCCAAAGGTCGAGCAGGATGTCTTGGGTATTCACCACACAATTCCGGTTCTGGCAGAGGCGGTGGAGGATAGCGGTTTCCCGGTAGGAGAGTTCCTGTGTAATGCCGTTGTACAGGAGTACCTGCCGTCGGACATCCAGCTGATAGGTTCCGATTTCATAGATAGATTGTCCTTCCTGTGTGGGAGAGGTATACGAACAGGCACGTCCAACCAGAGCTTTGATACGTACAATCAGTTCCTGCATGCCGAAGGGTTTCTTCAGGTAGTCGTTGGCCCCCAGCTCGAATCCTTCCACCACATCATTAACGGCCGAACGGGCTGTCAGGAAAAGAACTGGTGTTCGCCGGTCGGTCTGCCGGATGCGCCGGACCATTTCGAAACCATCCATGCAGGGCATCATTACATCGGCTACCAGTACATCCGGACGGATATCGAAAAAAAGGCGCAGTCCTTCTTCTCCGTTGGAAGCCGTATGGATGTTGAAGTCTTGTCCTTCCAGGGTGTCTTTGATAATGAGGGCGAGGTTGGTTTCATCCTCTACCAGTAATACGTTGATTCGTTTCATAGTCATGTTTTTTTGAATTGTAGGGTAAACCGGCTGCCTTTTCCTGGTTCGCTGGTCACATGTATTGTTCCTCCGTGTTTCTCTATCATTGTCTTTACATAGAAAAGTCCCAGTCCGTATCCTTTTACTTCGTGCCGGTTTCCTGTGGGTACCCGATAGAACTTGTTGAAGATGTGGGGCAGGCAATCACGGGCGATTCCGATACCGTGGTCGCTGACGCTGATTTCGGTGTATGGCTCTCTGTTCTTTTGGCAGAGGCGGCAGGTTACTTCAACGTTTGCCTGTTCTTGGGAGTATTTCACGGCATTGTCCAGAAGGTTGCTGAGCATGTTTGTCAAGTGTGTACGGTCGGCGATGACGGTCAATTCATCGGGGTCTATCTGCAAGGAAATACGGACCGGTTTGTCGGCTTTCAGCTTGTGCTGTTCGATGAGAGGAGGCAGTATCTCTTTCAGCCGGATTTCTTCCGGATGGAGCCGGAAAGTCTTGCGGCGTTCCATACTCATGGACAGAATCTGTTCCACCAGTCCGCTGAGGTGTTGCAGCTGTTCCTGACAGATACGCAGGTATCGCTCACGTTTCGTTGGATTATCGGCTTGGTGGAAATTGAGCAGAGCATCAGTAGCCGCATATGCTACGGCAATGGGAGTCTTCAGTTCATGGGTGATATTGTTGGTAAAATCACTTTTCATTTCTTCCAGGGTCTTTTGTCGGAGGATGGTACGGATGAGGTACCAGAAAGAGAAGCCCAGAATCAGCAGGATAATCAGTGAGGTGGTTAATATACCTGTCATTTGTCGGAGGACAATGCCGTCCAGAGGCTCGGTTGTGAGGCGATAGATTTCGTGTTTTGAGGAAGAAAATTCATACTGGTAGCTGACGGCATCGGAGGTAGGCACGTAGCCGGGAGTACCGCCCGTGGCCACCGTATCGGTGTACCGCCAGCGTTCGTGAATGTCGTATCCCTTGTGGAGGTATTGCAACCGATAATGAATGGGGATATTCATCTCAAGCAAATGGTTCTGGAGCAGACTGTCGTAAACGCTGAATGAAGGGTCTATCAGAATGTCCAATCCTGAGTGTAGTCCACGTTGCAGATAGATGGCCATTCCGGTCATAGTACTCTGGTCGCGAAGTAACATATTAAGGCCTTCACTGGCGTGGAGCATGGCATCGGGTTGCACGGTGTCTGTTTCTATTTTCCGGAAGGTATCGTTTTGGGCGGTGAAGCCTTGTAGGGTAGTGTCGGAAACCTGATGGAGGACAGTACTGCTCTGTACAAACTGTTTGCCTTCGTTGTTGAATCCGGTGGATATGGATACTTCGCCGTGTTCTCTGTTCCTGTGTTGCAGGCGCTCAATGCGTACCAGCATCTCATTATAGTCGCAAATGCGCATAGCTTCCGTGATGTTGCGCTCCAGATCAATACGCATGGTGCGGTAGAGGCCTGTCAGCCAGTAAGCCTGATAGCCGAAGATACCTGCCAAAGAAAGGACAACAAGCAGGGCTATGTATTTCGAAGGCAGTTTCATGGTTTGAATCGTTTTTTCGTTTTTGCAAAGATAGAATCTTCTTTCGAAGGAACCGGATATGGTAAGACTAAATAACACTTCTTCTGTGGAACGTCGGTTGTTTTTCTTCGGATACTCGGTAGCATGTATTATCTTTGTCCTTAAATTAGTACTGTTGAATTATGAAACATATCATTGATGTAGAAACTTGGAGCAGACGTGACAATTTCCGTTTTTTCGAAACTTTTGTCAGTTCGTGGTATGCCGTGACTACCGAGATAGACTGTACCGAAGCCCGTACGGCGGCAAAAGAACGAGGACAGTCTTTTTTTCTGTATTATCTTTATGCCGTGGTGCGTGCGGCTAACGAGGTAGACGAGCTTCGCTACCGGATTGACAAACAGAAGCAGGTGGTGTTTCATGACCGGGTGGATATCATTACGCCCATTGCCGTTCCAGGCCGTACCTTTTTCACCTTGCGCATCCCTTATCACGAAGATTTCACCCGCTTTTACGAAGAAGCTCATCGTATGATTACCCATATTCCGTCTGACGGTGATCCTTACGGCGCTGAGAAGACGCTGATGAGTCAAGGGGATTACGATGTGGTGCATTTGAGTGCCGTTCCCGGTATGTATTTCACTTCTATTACCTATACATTGGCCGAAACGGGTAATGCCTGTAACTATCCGCTGATGACCGCCGGAAAGGCCGTTATCCGTGAAGGTCGTTTGGTGATGCCGTTATCTATTTATGTGAACCATGCTTTTGTGGATGGCTCTCATCTGTCGGCGTTCTTCCAGAAGGTTGAACAGCATTTGAAGGAAATATCCATGAGAAAGTGATGTCTTGTTTCTGAGATGAGTTCTTTTTGATAACACTAGATAAGACTTCGTAAGCCTGCGGTAACGCAGGCTTTTTTCGTATCTGCTTATCTTTGCGTTGGTATGGGGAAAGGACCTGTCCGGGTTCTTTTCTTCTTGTAGAACAAAAGATGAAAATAAAACAACGGAGATGAAACGAAATGCATGGTTATGGATGGGCTGCCTGTTCGGCGTTTTGCCGCTTTCTGCCCAAGAGAAGTTGAAAGAAGAATATGTGCAGACCTTATCGGCTGATAGCTTGATTACGGGAGATGCCCGAATGGACAGCCTGTATCGGAATCTGCCCGAGGTGTTGGTAGTAGGTGAACGTCCTGTGGTCAAGGCATCGGCGGGCAAACTGGAATACGATTTGCCTCGGATGATTCAGGACCGCCCCGTGGACAATGTTTTTGAAGCCTTGAAGGAATTGCCTGGTGTGATGGAACAGGACGGAGCGTTAACGTTGGGGATGCAGGGCGTTACAGTGGTATTGGACGGTAAGGTGACCAACATGAGCCCCCAACAACTCTATACCTTGTTGAAATCGCTGCCTGCAGACCGAATTGAGTGTGTGGAGGTGATGTACAACGCACCCGCCCGCTATCAGGTACGCGGGGCGATGATTAATGTCCGTTTGCGTCATCGCATCGGTGACCCTGGTGTGGTACAAGGAGAAGTCTATGGAAAGTATAACCAGGATCATGAGGCTTCGTTCGAAGAACGTGCTTCCTTGCTGTACAACGGCAACAAGTTTTCTGCCGACTTCCTGTATGCTCATACGCATGGTGACAGTTTCAATACGACTGATAAGGAAGCTCGTCATTGGCAGCAGGCCGACGGTTCGACGCATTTTATCAACAATTACGAGGAGATGCGCGAGCGAAGCCATACACATAGCTTCCGTTTAGGTACGGACTACCATCTGGCAGAGAATCATTCGTTGAGTTTCGTCTATAACGGTTCGTATACGACCAGCCACAACACACAGCACACGACGGGTACGCAAATGGCCGATAGCCGGACTGACCAGACCTCGTGGTTACACAACGGTCGTTTCGACTATCAGGCTTCCTTCGGACTGAAGGCGGGTGTGGAGTTTACGTGGTACAATGCCCCCGACAAACAGTGGTTGGACAGTCGCATGGGGGAACAGCAGCTCGATTTCTATACCGAAGCCGGACAACGTATCAATGCCTGGAAGTTCTTTCTTTCGCAGGAACATTCGTTAAAGAACGGTTGGGAATTGAATTACGGAGTGGTGTACACCACAAGTATAGATCATTCGTATCAGATGTATTACGGGAATGAAGAGCGAGAAATAGAACGTGAAGAATTGCCGGATGATGTCCAGTCACGTCGTCGTGAGCAGACACTCAATTTGTATGCAGGCTTCAGCAAATCGTTCGGGAAAAAGTTGATGACAGACTTCTCACTGGCTGTGGAGCGTTACAAGACTCCCGTTTGGGATGAGTGGGATGTCTATCCTGTGCTTAATCTGACGTACCTGCCTGCTGATGGTCATATTTTTCAGCTCAATTTCAGTAGTGACAAGAGCTATCCCGGCTATTGGGCGGTGCAGGATGTTGTGTCTTATCTGGGTGGTGGATATAGTGAAATTCAGGGTAATCCGTTGCTGAAACCTGAAATTGACTATTCCACTTCGTTGACTTACATATTGAAGTCGAAGTACGTTTTCCGTGCCTGGTTCAACCATACCAAGGATCGAGCTTTACAGACACTCTACCAATCGCCCGACGAACTGTTGGAACTGTACAAGTATCTGAATTTTGACTTTGAGCAGCAGGCGGGTCTTCAGGCTTCCGTTCCCTTCAAGGCTGGGCGTTGGCTGGATTCGCGGCTTACCCTCATCGGGATGTGGATGCGTCAAAAGGACAGCGATTTCTATGACCTTCCCTTTGATCGTCATCGGTTGTTGGGGATTACTGTCTTGAACAATACCTTTACTTTGAGCCGCAAGCCCGACTTACGTCTGACCGTAGATGGACGTCTGCAAGGTAGTGCCATCCAGGGAATCTACGACATTCCTACATGTGGTGATCTGTCGGCTACACTCCGTTATACCTTCCTTGGTGGAAATGCCGTACTCACTGTCTGGTGTAGGGACATCCTCGAAACATCGATGCCCTGTCCGCAGATACGTTACGAACATCAGTGGGTAACGAATAGCTATTCCAGTTTCCGTAGTGTCGGGCTTTCTTTTGCCTGGAAGTTCGGCGGTTACAAGGAGAAGAAGCGTGAGGCGGTGGATACTTCCCGATTCAAGTGATTGAGTGTAGCTGTACGGGTTTCTTTCGGGAATGTTCAAAGACCGTTTAATGTCGGAATGAATTCTTGAATAAACCGGACAGCCATGAAACAATAAAGTCCCGGCCTGAAGCAAACTGTTCTGAGCCGGGACTTTACGTAGGGTTTTATTTATACGGGTATACCGCCGTAATTACTGTTTCGGAGTATAAGTATATGTGCAGTTGATAGTATAATCATTTAGATTTTCAGCTGTTTTGCCCACTGCATTGATTACGAGTTCGGTATTGTCGTTCTCTGCGTGAATCGTGATTGTACCTCCTAAAACAAAGATGTCTATTTCAAAATCATCCTTATTGTAATCAGAGTTTTGTGAGTTTAAATTGAAATCTTTCTGAGTCTGGTTGGCGAAACTGATGAAAGACTGGGTTGTAGTAAAATTGTAATATGACAATGTCTTTGTAATCATTCCTTTAAAAGTGGATAGGAAAAATTGCATCATGTTTATATCGGTTCTGTCTGAAGCAATGGTATGTATTTCGTCAACCTTTGACAGTTTGTTGTCTGTGAAATAGTATGTACATTGCATATTCTCTTTATTTTCTTTTGCCTGCAGGTAATCTTGCATTGTAACAATATACTCGTTGTTACTACCTGTAAGTCCGGGCACATTTTTTTTTGTTAAATCTACATTGTCTCCCCAAAACGAAAGATAAGCATCAGGGTACTGTACATTAATGGTGGCTGTAGCAGGAGCAGGCAGTTTGACTTCTGTGTTGTTGGTACTTGCTTTTAATTCGATATTATAGTCGCCTGTAGTTATGTAGCTTGATGGAGAAGGTAAAGTAAATGTAACACTGCTGACTCCGTTGCTTATTGTATTTTGTACCAGCTTCTCATTGTCCAGATACCAGGTATAAGTTAAATCAGAGATATTGCCGCTGGTAGAAGGCAACTGGCACGATGCTGTTACCGTTTGTCCCAGACCGAATCTCTCTCTATCGAATTGGATTTTACCAAAGTTTCCTATTTCGATGATTTCAGGTGTTTCTTCACTGTTATCACTGCTGCAAGAAGGCGTCAGCATCATTAATAATGAACATATAAAAAATAAGGTGTAGGTAAATTTTTTCTTCATAATAATGTTTGTTGCAATTATAGTTAATAAATGTATAGGCTTTATGGAAGCCGGAACTGGTTGGCTTAATAACGTGTAGAGATTACCAGTTTGCTCCCTTTATCCAGTGCTGCTTTGATTTCTTTGCTTCCTTTTGTAACGCGTACAAGAGAAAGATCGTCTCCAAGTACTTGGTCTATCTTTACTTGTCCGATTTCGATCTGTGCTTCTTTCCCGGCTATGGTTTTCAGTTCAAATACTCCAAATCGCAGACCTTCATTAACACGGCTGGTCTTGCCTAAATCGATATATGCCGTTTTTTGCTTGTCTTTTTTTACTTCACCACTTTCTATAATGCTTGCTCTCAGCGGAAAGACATAGTCGTAATAAGCAGAAATGCTCTGGCTGAGGCTGGTCAGGGCATATTCTATTGCACTTTGGGAAGACGATAGCCATCCTTGAGCATTGTCGACAATCGTAAATTTTTTACTGTCGAAGATTCTACCTGTAGCTTGTTCCTTGAGATTAATGGTTACTCCAATGTTTGCCTGGTAATATGTCTTGTTTCCTTTGTCTTTCTCTAAGCGTGTGGTTGTACTGATGTTAGAGATGACTCCTTCTGCATAATAATCGTTTTCTAAATTGTTTATCAGGTCGACAACAGTCAGACGTTTTACTCTGTTGAATCCGGAAATAATGCTTGAACTTACGGCTTCGGCGTACTGAGGATGTTGCTGTGTCATTTCTTTGGTGAGGATTCTCTTGGAAGCTTTTCTCAGTATTTGGCCCAATGGCATTGTTTTTTCCTCTTCTTGTTGCATGTAGTCAAAAGAGCCTATGACTATAGTGTGTTGTGTATTCTTTTCGATTTGTGCCAATGCCCATGCAGGACAAAAACATAATATACACAAGGTACATGCGATTTTAATTCTGATGAAATTATTCATACAACTCCGCTAATTTAATTTATCTACAATTTTTGAATACGAATGTACGTGAAACTCTAAATATTCTGTAGCATTTATTAAATAGTGTTGTGTCAAATTATCTCAAATGTTGTCTCAGTTTATCTTAATATATTGATATACATTGTTCTATAGAGTGCTTGCAGAGACGCTTTAAAAAGAACTTTTGGGAGGATTAGTTCAGAATAAGTAGAAGTTGGTGATAGTAAATCAGTTATCTTATTGTAGTTTTCGGGCAGTCTGACTGTTTTTTATCAGTATGTTTCTATTCTTTTGAAATCTTTATTTGTCGGATTTAAAATATCACCGAATTGTTTAATTTTGTGTGATATTGATTTTATTTATGTAAAATTGCTGACAGGGTACTTTTGTGAATCATTCGGATTGGATTAAAATAGTTATATTTTTTTTGTAAATATATACGGAATAAATGTGATTTTATACCGGATTCGTTCATAAAAGAGGCTGGTGAAGGCAAAAAAACGTGAAGACAAAATAAAATTTCGCCTAGATAAAATGATGAAAACGCCTAGGCAAGTTCTTGAATCCGACTAATCGTTTTCAAAAATGCCTTCTAAAGTGTTTTTGAACTCTTTTTAGAAAGCTGATTGATACAGGTATGCAGGTGATTTTAAAAGATTGAGAAGGTAGTATTTTTATATTTTCTGTGATGAAAATCCCTGATTGTGTGAAAATATTTGATAAAAAGTTTTTTTAATATAGGTTGATATGTCTTTTTGATACTTTATTGATGTCTGAGAATTGCATACTGTATGGGGAGTCTGATTGGAGTTTAAACCATGCGATTCTCAACAGTCTGTTCTATCAAAATGACAGAATGATAGTTAGAAAGATTATTGTTCACTTGGGAATACAAAAGAAAAATCAGACAGAAGGTAAGGTGACTGTTCAATGGAAAATTTATTCTTCTGTCTGAATGAATATTTGTTGTTCAATTGGAGGGTATATAAACGTATTCACCCGCTGGTAAAAGTACATCTTACCACCAGCGAGTGAATCTGTTTATAGAAGATTATTTCAATCGTTGTTCTTTTATTTCTTGCGTGCGGCAATGGCCAGTATGACGCCTAATACGACTCCCAACAAAGCGGCGAACAATACACGCGATTCACCCGGAAGCAGGAAGGTGATGGTATGGGCAGGATACCAGAAGAAGGGGATGGTCTTCTTGAAGACAAAGTTCCACTGTACATGCCAGTTCATGTTCTGCATGATGTCGCCCATCGGGATAGGAGTGAACAGACCTCGGAGTGTACCTCCAGTTGCCAGGATATGTGTATCGGTTATCTTATGGAAAGTCATGAAAACCGGAGCAAAGATGCTGTTCAGGCAGACTGAAATGGAAAGTGCCAGCAGTACTTTGGACAGGCAGACGGGACCGGCCATGATACCGGTCGGATCAGTTACGCCCAAGTAAGCGGCTACAGCGGGGACACCCGTAGAAAAGATGATGAATGCCAGGTTGATACCCATACCGAAGATACCCCATACCACAGCACGGGGGAGTACACCGAATCCTGTACGGTAATAGTTTCCGGTACTGATGCGGAGTCCCAACAGTTCCCCCAACGTAGAGAGGATAGCAAATTTGATAAAGCTCATGATCATACCGTGTTCGGCATTAAATGACTGGTATCCGGCATAAAGGTCCTCGGATAAGAAGAAAGGCGCGAACAATGCCACGACAATCAACAGAAAGTAGAAATCTGTGCATTTCATAGATTAGGTTGTATTTGTAGTGTTTTTCATGGCGCCCAATGTAGTAATTAAATCGACTGGAACAAACTATTTGTCAGTGAAATTGTGATTGTGTGAGAAAAAAGTGCGTTTTTCTGGATTATTCATAAATTGAAAGTATGCTTTATGCCATAGTGAATCTGTTTGTGGAAGGAAAAATACAGCCTCCCGTTTCTGTCTGCAAGGATGAAACGGGAGGTTATGGCTTTTATTTTAGGCTTTTTCCCTGAAGAAATCGGTAATCTTGTCGAAAGGAATCACATCTGTCTGGTCGTAGAGGTCTGTATGGTTGGCTCCGGGAATAATCAGCGGTTCCTTGTTATCTCCTTTCAGTTTCTTGAACGCATCTTCGCTGAAGTAGCGTGAGTGGGCTTTCTCGTCGTGGACGATAAGGACAGTCGAACGGATTTCATCGGCAAGGTCAATAGCGGCATGTTCATGAACGATAGGGAAGAGGTGGCGTTCCAGGCTCCGTTGGAATTGATGGAACGTGCGTGGAAGCCACGGGGAGTCTTGTTGTAGTTGAAATAATCCTTGACAAATTGCGGTTCATTTCCTTGCAAGCTGTCGGGCAATCCTCCTGCAGGTGCAATGGTTTCGGTTCTTGCATCCTGGGTATGTTGTGTGTTTAATTGCTTGCGGAGTTCATAGCGGGCGTCTGCATCCATGACATCGAAAAAGTCGTTGGCATTTACCCGACTTATGTCGTAAGTGACTGTTGCCTTGAGGCGGGTGTTCATAGCAGTGCATTCAATCCCATACCACCGAAACCACAGATACCAAGGATTCCGATACATTCACTGTCTACCTGGTCGAGGGTTCACTCCGGGGTTGTGCAAAGTGAGATAACATTAGAGGATTTGTTTGCGTAGAAAAAGCGAGGCGAAGCGCTTCCGGAACAGCTTCCGGAACAGTCGCCTCGCTTGGAAACATATCAGAGTTTTCTTCTCATGGAGAAGATAGTATGGCCTTTGGGGAAGAGCGTTCCTGTTAGTTTTCATGTTCAGGAACAGTTCTGCGATGTTTCAACACTTGTGCATCGATGTAGAAGACTGTTTCTTCGGCCAGGTTGTTGATATGGTCGCCTGCACGTTCCAACTTGCGGAAGATACCGGCTACTTCCAGGCACAGGCGGATGGATTCCGGGTGCTCACTGGCGTATGCTGCCAAGGCATCCAGGGCGTTCTGATTGAGTTGGTCGAGGGTTTCGTCCTTGTCGAATACAGATTTGGCCTGTCCGATGTCGTGCTTCTGGAGTGATTCGTACGTCGTGTTCAGCATAGACAGTACCATGTCGAACATTTCCTGAATCTGAAGTTCGTTGAAGAGTACCTTATCCTCACTGCTCAATTTCGTGCGGATGACAAAACGGGCGATACTGTCCGCATAGTCACCGATACGTTCCAGGTTGTTGTTGATTTTGAGCATGGCCAGGGCGAAGCGCAGGTCGATGGCCACGGGATTATACAGGGCGATGAAGTCTTCGATGTCGCTGTCTATCTTCAGTTCGAAGGCATTGACCCGTTTTTCGCGGGCCACCACTTTGTCGGCTAAATCCTGATCAGCGTTTAACACCGAGCGATAAGCGTTTTCCAATTGCTGGTAAACCAGTGTCCACATATCGTTGATTTCCGTACGTATAGTCTGAAGTTCGTTCTCTACAAATTTTACCATAGTGATATATTTTTGATGGTTCCGGAATAAAGCTTCTCAGACGGTCTGACTGTTGGTTAGCCAAAGCGTCCGGTAATGTAATTTTGAGTTTCTTCTTTTTCAGGGTGTGTGAAGATTTTCTTGGTTGAATCGAATTCAATCATCTCTCCCAGGTAGAAGAAAGCTGTCTTGTGACTCACACGGGCCGCCTGCTGCATGCTGTGTGTCACGATGATAACCGTAGTCTGGTTGCTTAGTTCGCAAATGAGCTCTTCTATTTTGGAAGTCGAAATGGGGTCGAGGGCCGAAGCCGGTTCGTCCATCAGCAGGACAGAAGGTTCTACCGCCATGGCACGGGCGATGCAGAGGCGTTGCTGCTGGCCGCCGGAGAGGGCGTAGGCCGATTCTTTCAGCTTGTTTTTCACTTCTTCCCACAGGGCGGCACCTTTCAGGGCTGTTTCCACCCGGTGGCTGATGAATTCCTTGTCCTTGATACCGTTTACCCGCAGGCCGTATGCCACGTTTTCGAAAATGCTTTTCGGGAACGGATTAGGGCGTTGGAACACCATGCCCACATTCTTTCTCAGCAGGTCTACATCGACCGACTTGTCGTAAATGTTTCTTCCGTCGATGTTGATTTCTCCGGTAAGCCGGGTACCCGGAATCAGGTCATTCATGCGGTTGAAGAGACGCAGGAAAGTCGATTTTCCACATCCTGAGGGGCCGATAAAGGCAACCACCTCATTTTGGGGAATGTTGATGCTGATATTCTTCAATGCGTGAAAGTTACCGTAGTAGAAATCTACGTTCTTGGCTTCTATCTTATTCATGGATTTGTGAAAATTATTTCTGTTTCAGTTCGTTTTCAAAATACTTGCGGATACTGTTGGCCAGCAGGTTCATGAAGAGTACGATGAGTATCAGTACGAAAGCAGTTCCGTAGGCTATCGGCATTTGGGCTTCGATGTCGGTACCGCTGGTAGCCACCACGTAAAGGTGGTAAGGAAGTGCCATGCACTGGTCAAAGATACTTTCCGGAAGTCGGGGGAGAAAGTAAGCCGCGCAGGTGAAGAGGATAGGGGCAGTTTCGCCAGACACTCTTCCCAGCGAAAGGATCAGCCCCGTAATGATGCGGGGCATGGCCATGGGAAGCAGTACTTTCCAGATGGTCTGCACCTTGGTGGCTCCCAAAGCCAGACTTCCTTCACGGTACGAATCGGGAATATCCTTGAACGCTTCTTCGGTGGTACGTATCACAATAGGCATGGACAGCAGTCCCAAAGTGAACGAACCGGCCAGAATGCTGTCGCCGAAACTGAGGTAATTGACGAAGAAAGCCATACCGAACAGACCGAATACGATGGATGGAATACCGGCCAGGTTATTGGTCATCATGCGGATGAAACGGACGAGCTTTCCCTGAGGGGCATATTCGTTCATGTAGATACCGCTCATCACACCGAGCGGAAAAGAAATGACAGCACTGCCTATCATCAGGTAGAATGTACCTACGATGGCGGGAAAGATACCGCCGCTTGTCATACCGTCTTTGGGTGATTCGGTCAGGAATTCCCAGTTGATGACGCCGGCTCCTTTTACGATGATGAAGCCCAGAATGAAAAAGAGTAGCAGGGCTACGCTGTAGCTGAGCAGGCGGAAGCAACCGAACATAAGCCGTTGCAAGGTACGTTTTCGTTGCATATAGGCGGGATTGGTTTCGATGGCCATAGTTTATTTCTTGAATTTGTTGCGGGCAGAGACGAGCTCTACACAAGAGTTGATGAATAAGGTGATGAAGAAGAGGATGACACCCAACAGAAACAGTGACTGGTAGTGGGCACCTCCGGCCGGAGCTTCTCCCAGTTCGGCGGCGATGGTGGCCGGAATGGTACGCAATGGTTCCAGAATGCTGGTGGGCAATACGGCGGCGTTTCCGGTAACCATGAGTACTGCCATGGTTTCGCCCACGGCGCGTCCGATACCCAGTACGACTCCCGAGGTAATGCCTGAGATGGAGAACGGAATCACCACTTTGTATATGGTCTGCCACTGGGTAGCTCCCAAGGCCAGGCTGGCTTCGCGCATGGAGCGGGGACAACTGCGTAACGCGTCTTCCGCTACGGTGATGATGGTGGGCAGAGCCATGATGGCCAGTACCAGACTTCCGGCCAGACCGGATTCACCGACAGGCAAGTGGAAGGTTTGTTGCAGGAAAGGTACGATGACAGCCAGACCGAAGAAACCGTAGACCACGGAAGGTATTCCGTTCAGCAGTTCGATGATGGGCTTCATGTATTTCCGTACGTTCGGACTCGCGACTTCGGCCAGGTAGATGGATACGGCCATTCCAAAAGGGAGGGCTATCAGGATGGCGAAGAAGCTGACCCATAGCGTACCTCCGATGAGGGGGAGAATACCGAATATCGGCGATGGAGTAGCGGTAGGGAACCATTCGGTACCCAGCAGGACATCCTTTATGGGAATGGTACGGTCGGCTATCCGGTGAATGCCTTTTTCCTTTTCGATGAGTACTTCCGGTACAAAGGCTATCATACCGGGATTGGCCTGAATCTGTTCGGCTATCTTTTGTCCGGCATGTTCGTATTCGGACCCCAGCTCTTCTTCGGTATAAAGATGATCCAGGTCTTCCAGGCGAAATACCTTGACTGCCAGATCCGGGCCGCCTACTTCTTTCCAGTTGGTAATTTCTTCGTCGAACAGTTCTTTAATCTGGTAAGCGCTCAGTTCTTTTACCGGATTACTGGGATGGAGAGCGAGTACATAACCTTTGTCCACAATCGGATTGCTGAACAGTCCCACTGCTTCCTTGAACAGGAAACCGATGATGAGCAGAATGACGATGCTGGTAGTAAAGCCGCTTACTGTAAAGATGCGTGCGGCGATTCTATCAATCCATTTTTTCATATTGTCTTAAAACTTGTTGGTTACGGATTAGCGGGGAATGAATCCCAGATTAAGGGTCTTTTCCCGCGCTTGAGGGGTGTCAAGGTATTCCAGAAACGGCAGAACGGCCTTTTCATTTGCCTTGTCGTAATAATAATAGAGTGGACGTACTACGGGGTATTCTTTCCGGATGGCACTCTCTATCGAAGGAGCGACGAATTTCCTGCCGCCATCGTACGAAACGGATATTGCCTTGACGTAGGGATTGAGATAGGCCAGTCCTACATATCCGATAGCTCCTTTGGTCTGGCGGACAGACTGGATAATGGCACCGGTGGCCGGCATGGAGAGAATGCTGCTCATATAGTTCTTGTTGCGCAGGACACTTTCCTTGAAGAACTCGTAGGTACCGGATGAGGTTTCGCGAGAGTAGACTACGATTTTGGCATCTTCTCCGCCTACTTCTTTCCAGTTGGTGATTTTCCCTCGGAAAATACCTTCCAGTTGTTCTCGTGTCAGGCGGTTTACCGGATTCTCCGGGTTGACGATAACAGCTAATGCGTCATAAGCTACAATCACTTCTTCGGGCTGGTGTTTGGCCTGTTTCATTTTCATTTTCTCACTGAATTTGATACGGCGTGAAGCCATGGCCAAGTCGGTAGTTCCTTCCATCAGGGCAGAAATTCCGACCCCACTTCCTCCTCCGGTTACGGTGATCGAAGCAGACGGATATTCATTCATATACATCTCCGAAAGTGCCTGTGTAAGGGGAAGAACGGTGTCACTGCCTTTGATTCGTTGTGCATTGGCAGCATATAAGTGAACGGTCAATGCCAGCGAGAGGAGTAAAATCTTCTTCATATTTTTTACGCTTAATTTTTTGTGGCGTAAAGATACATTGAGCCGGTTGATATAAGCATTACAAAACCGTTACATCTCTGATACAATCCGGACACAAAAAACGTGAAGAGATTTTATCGTAGACAAGCAACACTTTTGATGAAAGGTTTGCCAGTCCTGGATAAAACGTCTTCACGTTTGGATTTATACACTCTGTATAAGTGTAAACCTGATTATGGGTTTGTTCCGGTTTCAGTACGGGTATCGGGAAAACTGTGTCAGTTTTCTGAAGTCCCGAGATTTTCCAGTATTTCGTCTATGTCAGGTTCGTCTTCCACTTGAAGAGAATCGGTCATCAGTATGCGGAGAGAATCGCTGTCACTTGCATTGGGGCGGTAGTCGTTACAGTTCCAGGAGCGGTCCAGCGGTTCTTTGGGCTGTCCGAATTTTGCGACATATTTCTTGGCCAGTATCGGGTTGGCCAGTACTTTTTCCATGAAATACCCAAAGACGGGAAGAGCAGTACGACTTCCCTGACCCAGTTCGCCGGTACGGAAGTGAATACTGCGGTATTCGCCTCCTACCCAGGCTCCTCCTACCAGTTTGGGACTGACTCCTACGAACCATGCGTCGGAATGATTGGATGAGGTTCCTGTTTTTCCTCCGAATTCGGTACCTTGGCTGAATATGTTAAAACGCCACAAAGCCTGTGAAGTACCTCCGGAACATTGCAGTCCTCCAGTCAGCATTTGTTGCATCAGGTAAGCGCTTGCGTAGGGGATGGCTTGTTTGGGTTCCGGCTGATTCTCGAAAATAACGTGTCCGTTTCGGTCTTCTATACGCGTAACCAGGATTGGATCGATGGCTTTTCCGTCGTTGGCAACGGTTCCGTAGGAGGAAACAAGTTCCAACAGTGAGACGTCCGACGCTCCCAGGCTGAGTGCCGGGGTTTCTTCCAGTGGTGTTTTGATTCCCATGGCATGAGCTGTACGGGCTATGTTGGAAATACCTACTTCGTGAGCCACATTGGCGGCAATGGTGTTGACTGAACGGGCAAAGGCTATGCGCAGCGACATGGTATCGAGGGTAGCTCCTCCGTTGGCATTGTGGGGCATCCACCATTTCTTTTCTCCTTTTTCTTCTACTTCCCAGGGAATGTTTTCGTCGGTACGAAGGTCGCAGGGCGAAAGTCCCTGATTCATGGCTTCCGTATAGACAAACAGTTTGAAGGTAGAGCCAGGTTGTCGTTTGGAAAGAACCTTATCGTATTTCCACGATTGGAAATTGATGTCGCCTACCCACGCTTTCACTTCGCCGGTCTGAGGTTCGATGGCTACAAATCCACAGTGCATAAAACGTTCCATGTATCGTATGGAATCCATGGTGCTGAGCATCATTTCCTTTTGTCCCTCTTCGTAATCGAATACTTTGCAGGGGTGTGGCAGATTCAAGTAGTAAGTGATGGAATCCGGCTGATCCGGATAAGTTTTTTTAAGGTAGCTGTAAGCTTTGGTACGGACGGCCAGGTCCTCGATGAAATGGGGAATTTCCTGTCCGTTCCTGTCTCTCCATGGAGCCTGGGTTCCCCAGTGGGCATCGAATTTCTTTTGTACCTCACGCATTTGTTTGTTTACCGCTTCTTCGGCATATTCCTGCATACGGCTGTCGATGGAAGTATAGATTTTCAATCCGTCTCTGTAGAGGTCTATGTCGTTTTCCTTGCACCAGTTTTTCAGTGAGGCAGCTACGGCTTCGCGGAAATAGAGCGCTTTTCCGCTGTAGCTGTCGTCTTGCGTATGTTGAAGAACCGTAGGCAATGCCTGGATGGAGTCAAGCTGTTTCTTGTTCAGAAAGCTGTGTTCGTAGAGTTTTCCCAAAACAACGTTCCGGCGTGCCAGACTGTTTTGGGGATGAAGTCGCGGATTATAATAGGTAGTTGCTTTCAGCAGGCCTATGAGGGTAGCAGCCTGTTCCACCGTTACCCGGTCTGGAGTCGTATTGAAATACGTATGACATGCGGTTTTGATACCGTATGCGTTGCTTCCGAAATCAACCGTGTTGAAGTACATGGTGAGAATCTCTTCTTTGCTGTACATTGCTTCGATTTTTACCGCGGTTACCCATTCCTTGGCTTTCATGATGAGGAGTTTCAGACCGGGAACTTTTCCGAGTATTCCGGTAGAATATTGTGAACGTACCTTGAAGAGGTTTTTTACCAGTTGCTGGGTGATGGTACTGGCACCTCGCGCATCGCCGTGAGCCACAAAATCTTTTGCGGCGGCAAATACGCCTTCAAAATCAATGCCGAAATGCTTGTAGAACCGTTCGTCTTCGGTATAGATCAGCGTTTTTATCAGAATGGGAGATATTTCCTGATACGTTACCGGAGTACGGTTTTCTGAATAATATTTTCCGATGAGTTTTCCGTCGGATGAATAGATTTCGGAGGCTACCTGCTGTATGGGTTCCTTGATGTTGAACATGCTGGGAGATTTTCCGAAGAGCCACAGAAAATTCATGTCTATCAGGATCAGCAGAAGAATGAGCGCTGCGATACCGGAGAGAATACTCATACCGATTTTTCCGTACCACGGTATTCTCTTGAATGTACGGATATACCATGAACAACTATTCTTCAGTATACGGACCAGCCAGTTGAGCGGTACGGTTACTGCGTGCAATATTGTATTGAATTGTTTTTTCATAACTTATGTATTAACCATGCATCAATCATTTTTCGGGCGATACTTAGTTTCTTGGGAATTTCGGGCAGGTGCTCCCGGGTATAAAAGGCTCCTGCACTGAGCTCTTCGTCCTGCAGCTTGATGGTACCGCTTTCGTATTCGGCTGTATAGCCGATCATAATGCCACTGGGATATGGCCAGGGCTGACTTCCGAAATATTTCAGATTCTTGATGGTCAGTCCGGTTTCTTCCATTACTTCCCGGTTCACACATTCCTCCAGTGTCTCTCCCGGTTCCAGGAATCCGGCTACCAGTCCCTTGTAGCTTCCTCTGAAGTTTCTGGCATGTACCAGCAGGATACTTTCCCCTTTTTGAATGAGAACGATGACAGCCGGCGAAATACGCGGATAAATTTCCTGTCTGCACTCCGGGCATTGTTTGGCTATCGGAGAAATTTGTATGGTAGGGACTCCACACATGGGGCAGTAACGGCTGTTCTTGTCCCAGTTCAGAATCTGTGAGGCTTTTCCGGCCCATTTGTATTCTTCCAGTGGAAGTACGTCGTATGAAGCCCGTAAGTCTTTCATCATGCGGGGAGACTGTTCGTTGCCGGTTACCGGCATATAGATGGCGTAGGCTTTTGCCGGATGTCCGTTCAGTTCTCCCAGTAAATGGATGGTACTTCCTACCGGTACAGGTACCGGTGGCTCTGTGCTGTATGGAATGTGGTATCCGTCGGTTTGTCTTTCTATCAGTACTTGTCCGCTGTTGAAAACAAACCAGGCGGATAAGATCTCTTCTTTTTCCATGTCTTCTTGTTTATCGGTCAGTTTTGATTCAATCCTTTCATGGTGAGTTGCACGCGTTTGCGTTCATGGTCTATTCCCATTACTTTTACCCGGATATGCTGATGTATCTTTACGACAGTGGTCGGGTCATTTACAAATTTATCGGCCAGTTGTGAAATGTGTACCAGTCCGTTTTCTTTGATACCGATGTCGACGAAACAACCGAAATTGGTGATGTTGGTGACAATGCCGGGAAGTTCCATGCCTTCTTTCAAATCATCCAGGGTACGAATATTGGGATCAAACGAAAAGACCTTTATCTGTTGGCGCGGGTCCCGGCCAGGTTTGTCCAGCTCCTGCATGATATCGGTCAGGGTAGGCAGACCTACCGTTTTGTTCACATATCGTTGAAGCTGAATCCGGCTACGGAGTTCTTTCTGCTGTATCAGGTCGGTAACCGAACAGTGGAGGTCTTTGGCCATTTGTTCTACGATGGGATAGCTTTCCGGATGCACGGCTGAATTGTCCAGCGGGTTGTCGGCATGTGGAATGCGTAGAAATCCGGCACATTGTTCGAAAGCTTTGGCCCCCATTCGTGGAACTTTCAGCAGTTCTTTTCTGGAACGGAACGGACCGTTTGCAGTGCGATAGTCTACAATGTTCTGTGCCAGTGTCGGACCTAATCCTGAAACGTAAGTCAGCAGGTGCTTGCTGGCGGTATTGACATTGACTCCCACCAGATTAACGCAGCTTTCTACCGTCTGGTCCAGTGAAGCTTTCAGCCTGGTCTGGTCCACATCGTGCTGATACTGTCCGACACCGATGGATTTGGCGTCGATTTTTACCAGTTCGGCCAGTGGATCCATCAGTCTTCGTCCGATGGAAACGGCTCCACGGACAGTTACATCATAGTCAGGGAATTCTTCACGTGCCGTTTTGGATGCCGAATAGATAGAAGCACCGTCTTCGCTGACCACGAAGACCTGTACTTCCCTGTCGTATCGCAGGGAAGTAACAAACTGTTCAGTCTCCCGGCTGGCCGTACCGTTTCCTATGGCGATGGCCTCAATCTGATACTGTTCTACCAGTTTGGTCAGCTTACGGGCTGCCTGCTGGTATTCTGACTTGGGTGGATGCGGGTAGATGGCCTCGTTATGCAGCAGCGCGCCTTGTGCGTCCAGACAGACCACCTTACAGCCTGTGCGAAAGCCCGGATCGATTCCCATGACGCGTTTCTGTCCCAATGGAGGAGCCAGTAGCAGTTGATGAAGATTCTCGGCGAATACCCGGATCGCCTCTTCATCGGCTTTGTCTTTGCTCAGCACGGAAAATTCGGTCTCGATACTGGGCTTCAACAAACGTTTATAAGCATCTTTTACCGCTTCCGATACTTGAGCGGAACAGGCATTGTTGCCATGTACATACAGGCGTTCCAGCCGTTCGGTGCACAAGTCCTCGTCTTCGGGAGTAATGCTGACCTTGAGTATGCCTTCCGATTCTCCCCGGCGAAGAGCCAGCAGACGATGGGACGTACATTTTTTGAGGGGTTCGCTGAAATCGAAGTAATCACGGTATTTGGCCGCAGCTTCTTCGGTTTCTTTTCCCTTCACAACCTTGGCGGTAATGACCGCCTGGCGGGAAAACTGGTTGCGTACCTGATTGCGTGACCGTTCGTCTTCGTTCACCTGTTCGGCAATGATGTCGCGCGCTCCTTTCAAGGCGTCTTCTGCATCCTTCACTTCTCCTTTGATGAAAGGGCGGATGCGCTGGTCCAGGTGATTTTCCTGTTGCATCAAAAGAAGAACAGCCAGTGGTTCCAGCCCTTTCTGTCGGGCGACTTCGGCGCGGGTTTTCCGTTTGGGCTTGAACGGGAGATAGATGTCTTCCAGTTCGGTACTGTCCCAGCATTGATCAATGCGCTTTTTCAGGGTATCGGTAAGTTTACCTTGTTCGCTGATGGTAGAAAGAATGGTTTCTTTTCGTTTGGACAGTTCGCATAATTTTTCGTAGCGGGATTGTATTTCACCGATTTGAACTTCATTCAGTTCGCCGGTAGCTTCTTTCCGATAGCGGCTGATAAAAGGAATTGTTGCATCCCCTGTCAGCAGTTTGAGGGTATTTTCGATGCGATGAACAGGCAGCTTCATGGCAGCTGCAATCATTTGGCTGAATTCTTCCATGAATGGTTTGTTTAATATCCTGCAAAAGTAGCAAAAAAAGTGATTCCTTTGATTTTGAATGATAAAAAAACGCTTTCCTCTCTTTGTCTTTTCCGTCCTTCGTTTAAAGGTCCGGAGAAGCTGAAAAGAGTGGAAAGCGTTTTCCTGTGTACCGGTGGCTTATTACCGTCGGTAGAAATGCAGTTCATTTTCCAGCTGGTGAATCTGTTTCTGAAGGCCTTCCATTCGGTTGAGCAAATGCCGGATGGCATCAATTCCTGCTATGTTGATGGAAAGATCGTAGTACAGATGGGCGTATCGTTCCAATTCGGCCAGTTGGGATGCGGGAAAGCAACTGGTATTGTCTTTTACTTCGATATCTATAAGTCCGTCTTCCCCCAGCATCAGGACAAAGTCCGGTTCGATGTTGCAGTGGTTGCAAAAATCGCTGATGATAATTAGTTCGTTCTGCATAATCGTATGTTTATGATTCTGCCTGTAACTGACGGAAGAGATCTTTTTGTTTTTCGGTCAGTTGGGTAGGGATAGTTATGTGATAAGTTACAATTAAATCGCCGAAAGAACCTTCCTGCTTGTATAGCGGGAATCCTTTGCCTTTCAAGCGTACCTTGGCGTCGTTCTGTGTACCAGGGCGAACTTTCAGCTTGACTTGTCCGTCTAGCGTATTGATGGTGGTTTCACCTCCCAATACAGCGGTATACAGGTCTATCTGTACGTCGGTATACAAATCGTTGTCTTTACGCTTGAATTGCGGGTCGTCTGCGATGACAAAGGTTATGTACAAATCTCCGTTTGGAGCTCCTTCCGTGCCTTTGCCTCCATGTCCGGCCAGCTTGATGACTTGTCCGTTTGCTACTCCTGCCGGAACTGTTATCCGCAGTGTCTCACCGTTGACAGTAAAAGTTTGCTTATGCGTAGTAGCAGCTTCGCGCAGTGACAAGGGCAGTTCTGCCTGTATGTCCTGCCCCCGGAATGTTCTTCTGCGGTTTCCGCCTCCACGATGTCCGAATAGTTCTTCAAAGAAGTCAGAGAATCCTTCTGCGTTTCTGCCGAATCCTTGTGCGCCGTTGCCGAATCCTCCTGTAAAGTTTTCTCCGTCGGTAGAATACCAGTATGTCTGCTGGCCGCCATTCCTTTGTTGTGATTCGTAGGCTTGCTTCTGCGCTTCGAATTCATCGGCATGCTTCCACTGTTCACCGTAAGCATCGTATTTCTTTCGCTTTTCCGGATCACTCAGAACTTCGTTGGCCTCATTCAGCTGCTGGAACTTCTCCTTGGCTGTAGGGTCGTTCGGGTTCAGGTCCGGATGATACTTTCTTGCCAGCTTACGGTATGCTTTTTTAATATCGTCCTGGGTGGCGTTCTTGTCCACTCCAAGTACTTTGTAATAGTCTATGTAAGCCATATTGTCTGTTAGTTTTATTTACCTTTTATCGCACAAATAGTGTACCATTGTCTGTTGCCTGATGCATTGTTTTGTGCTCTTTTATACAAATTTATTTTTTGAAATGAGTGGTAAACTTCTCGTATCTTTGTCCGACAGAATGTCTTTCTGTTCTTTCTGTCAATAGACAGATCGGTTGGCAGACTAGCAGATTGTCAGAAAGGATGGGATTAAAGTTTTTGTGTGTTAATAATGTCTGTCAGATTGTCTTATGTCTGAAACTATTTTGTTTATATTTAGAATCATTTTTTATGAAGAAAATCTTTTGTTTGCTGGCATTGGCCGGCCTGATGGGTATGCGTACTTATGGGGCTTCTGATACGGAAGTAACCTTCCGGTTGCTTGAAACCAGCGATGTTCATGGGTGCTATTTCCCTTATGATTTCATCAAGGGTAAACCCATGAAGGGAAGTCTGGCCAGGGTAAGTTCTTTCGTAAAGGAAGAACGTAAGAAGCAGGGCGATCATGTTATTCTGATGGACAATGGGGATATCCTTCAGGGACAGCCGGTAGCTTATTATTATAATTTTATAGATACGGTTTCCATGCATGTAAATGCGGCCATGCTGAATTATATGGATTATACGCTGGCTACCCTCGGCAATCATGATGTGGAAACGGGACATGAGGTATACGATCGCTGGATCAGCCAATGTCAGTTTCCGGTGCTGGGCGCAAATATCGTAGATGTACGTACCTCGGATCCCTATCTGAAACCGTATGAACTCATTGAACGGGACGGAGTAAAGATAGCGGTGCTGGGAATGATCACTCCGTCTATTCCTTCGTGGCTTCCCGAACAGTTGTGGAAATATTTGAGCTTTGAAGATATGGAAACCTGTGCCCGTAAGTGGGTAAAGATTATTCGTGAAAAAGAAAGTCCGGATATTCTGGTAGGGTTGTTTCATGCTGGTCCGGAAGGGAATAAACTGGACAATACGATAGAAAACGGCTCAGCTGAAGTCGCCCGGAATATTCCGGGGTTTGATGTCGTCTTTATGGGACATGACCATGCACGTTTTTGTGAGAAAATAGTCAATGTGGCCGGTGATTCCGTCCTGTTGATCAATCCGGCCAACATGGCCCGTACTGTAGCCGATGTGACTGTGAAGGTTGTCAAGAACGATGGAAAGCTGGTAAGAAAGTCCGTCAGCGGTAAATTGACGGATATGGATAATTATCCGGTTGATGAAGCATTCATGAAGGAATTCGAGTCTCAGTATCAGTCTACCCGGGATTTTGTTTCCCGGAAGATCGGCCGTATTGACCGGACCATTACGACGAAAGACGCTTATTTCGGTCCTTCCGCTTTTATCGATTTGATTCATCAGCTTCAACTGGATATTACAGGAGCGGATGTTTCGTTTTGTGCTCCGTTGTCGTTTGCGGCAGAAATCAAGGAGGGAAATATCTACATGAATGACATGTTTAATCTGTATAAGTATGAAAACATGCTGTATGTGATGAGCCTTTCCGGACAGGAGATTAAGGATTTTCTGGAAATGTCATACGCCATCTGGACTAACCAGATGAAATCGCCGGATGATCATTTGCTGCTTCTGAATGAAAAGGATAACGGATTCGGATATTTCCGTAACCCTAGCTTCAACTTTGATTCGGCTGCAGGAATCCTGTATACGGTGGATGTTACGAAGCCTCAGGGAGAAAAGATTACGATTCGTTCGATGG
The DNA here is from genome assembly GCA_900553185.1 of uncultured Bacteroides sp. Taxonomy (GTDB): domain Bacteria; phylum Bacteroidota; class Bacteroidia; order Bacteroidales; family Bacteroidaceae; genus Phocaeicola. The sequence goes on along the minus strand of USCT01000003.1, from coordinate 46,799 downwards.
CCGATGGCAGTCCTTTCGATTTGAAGAAACGATACAAGGTAGCTGTCAATTCGTACCGTGGAAACGGTGGCGGAGATCTGTTGACGAAAGGCGCGGGAATTCCGAAGGCGGAACTGTCCAAACGTATCTTGTCTTCTACGGAAAAAGACTTGCGTTATTATCTGATGAAACGGATAGAAGAGGTAAAGACCTTGCATCCGGAACCGTTGAATCAGTGGAAGTTTATTCCCGAAGAATGGACGGTACCGGCTGCAAAGCGGGATTATCAGTTTCTGTTTGGCGCTGAGAAGAAATAGGAAACCAATCAGAATCATTAAAGATGTGGAGGATTTTACCGCACGTATTTGTCGGTGAAATCCTTTATTTTTTTCGTATAGGCCTCTCTTTCCCGTAAATACGAAGTAGCGTGCTCTGCTCCTTCTACAATCCAGAGTTGTTTGGGCTGAGGCTTTGCGTCGTACAGTTGGTAGACCATCCGTGTGGGGACAAAATCATCTTTGTCGCCGTGAATGAACAGCATGGGCTTATGGCAGCGGACAATCTGGGTAAGTGCGGAGGCTTCCTGGAAATTCCATCCGTTCTGCCACTGACAAAGCCAGCTGGTGATGTATAGCAGAGGAAAGGCTGGAAGTCCGAACTCCTCCTTCAGTTCCTTTTTGAACTGGTCCCATACACTGGTATAACCACAGTCTTCTACAAAACAATCAATGTAAGAAGGTACTTTTTCTCCTGAAACCATCATGGTAGTGGCAGCTCCCATGGAGATGCCATGTACTACCGCCTGCAGGGAATCGCCGAAAATGGAAGGGGCCGTGTCTATCCATTGAAGGACATCTTTCCGGTCCAGCCATCCCATCTGGAAAGCATCTCCTTCGGTCAGTCCGCTGTAACGGAGGTCCGGCAGCAGGATGTTGAAATCCAAATCTTGATTGTAGAGATACCCGATATGCAGCATGCGGATGGCATTATCCGTGTAACCGTGGATGATAATGGCTGTTTTCCGGGTTGGATGTGCGGCACGGGCGTAATAAGCGTGCATCCGGATTCCGTCGGGAGCTGAGATGAACGTGTCGCGTAAGGCATGGTTCTGTTGCAGACTGTCCAGCCAGGGGCATAGATGCGGATACCTGGATCGCATGAAACGGAAAGAAGTTTCCAGGTTTTTCCCACGGTTTTCCGGACGCAGGGAAAAATCCAGCATGTAAAAACCTCCGCCAATAAGGCTGGCAGTCAGTACCAGCACAAGTATGCTGATACTGAGGGTCAGTTTTCTTTTCATACGCAGAGAAATAAAAATGCGGGAAGTGATGTTGCGTTTATCGGTTCCAGATATCCCATGCTCCGAAAGCCTGTAGCAGAAGCATTTCCAGTCCGTTCTTTACGATAGCTCCCTGATCGCTTCCTTTTTTCATGAAGAGCGTGGTATTGGGGTTGTACAGCAGATCGTACAGCAGATGTTCGGGAGTAAGGCATTCGTAAGGAATATGGGGGGCTTCGTCGGCTTTGGGATACATTCCTACCGGCGTACAGTTTACTATCACCTTATATTCTTTCATGATTTCGGGTGTTATTTCTTCGTAGGTGATGGTGTCGCTGTTGCTGCGTGTGCGTGAGACATACAGCGATTCCAGTCCCAGTTGCTGTAATCCGTAATGGATAGCCTTCGATGCGCCTCCTGTACCTAGAATCAAGGCTTTCTTGTGGTAAGGCTCCAGCAAGGATTCGATGGATTGGGTAAATCCGGTGACATCGGAGTTGTAGCCGATGAGTTTGATTTTTCCGTTGTTGCGTTCGATTCTTATAACGTTGACCGCACCGATAGCTGCTGCGTCTTTGTCCAGCTCATCCAGGTATGAAATGACTTTTTCCTTGTAGGGGATGGTAACATTCAGTCCGATCAGATTCGGGTTTCCGGCGATGATACCGGGTAAGTCGGATATATTGGGAATTTCAAAATTCACATATTCGGCGTCAATGCCTTCTGAATGAAACTTTTCGTTGAAATAGTTTTTGGAGAACGAGTGTCCGAGCGGATAACCGATCAAGCCATATTTTTTCATACCATTTTAAGTTTAATTATTTAGTTGCAAAATAAAGTGTACAGATGCCCAGTGTCAGGCGTTTGAAACGTACCTGGCTGAATCCGGCCTTCCGGATGATTTCCTGCATGACTTCACCTTGCGGAAAGGCTTTGATGGATTGTGGCAGGTAAGTGTAGGCACTGCGATCCTTAGAGAGCAGTTTTCCCAGAGTAGGGATGACTATTTTGGAATAAACTGCATAGAGTTGTTTCATGGGGAAGCTCTCCGGTTCGGAAAGCTCCAGAATGACCAGGTGACCTCCCGGAATCAGTACCCGGTACATTTCTTTCAAGCCTTTGTCCAGGTCTTCGAAGTTCCGGACTCCGAAGGCTACGGTGATGGCATCGAAACGTGCATCGGGGAAACTCAAGTTTGTACAGTCTTCCTTGGCGAACGATATTTGTCGGTCGAGTCCGGCTGCCTTTACTTTCTCGCGCCCTACGTTCATCATACCTTCCGAAATGTCAATGCCTGTCAGTCGTTCAGGCTGCAGTATGCGGCAGGCCTGTATGGCAAAGTCACCGGTTCCCGTAGCCACATCCATTACCTGTTGCGGATGGAACGGCTTCAGGCAGTTGATGGCCTTTTTCCGCCAGCTTTTGTCGATGCCGAGTGAGAGCAGGTGATTCAGACTGTCGTATGCAGGTGCTATGTTGTCGAACATTTCTTCTACCTGCTTGGCTTTGCTTTCTTCTTTGTTGTAAGGCTTGATGTTTTCTTGGGGATAGCGAGTCATAGATTCATTGGAGGTATTTCGTCGGCAAACGACTGAAAGTATCCGCCCGTGTCGGGGGGGATACTTTCGGCCTTTTGTCTGCTATATGTTCAGAATTATTTTGTCAGGTAGTCAGTGACGTTCTTTTCGATGCGTTCTGCCAGGTGTTCGGTATCGGCTTTTACGAAAGATTCGCCGGTGATGTGCTCGAACAGCTCGATGTAACGGTCGCTGATGGAATTGACAATTTCCGGAGTCATTTCAGGAACTTTCTGTCCTTCCTTGCCCTGGAAGCCGTTAGCCATCAGCCATTCGCGTACGAATTCCTTTGACAGCTGTCTCTGAGGTTCTTCTCTTTCGAAACGGTCCTGATAACCTTCGGCATAGAAATAACGGCTTGAGTCAGGAGTATGGATTTCGTCCATCAGGTAAATCTGACCGTTGTGCTTGCCGAATTCGTATTTGGTATCTACCAGGATCAGTCCGCGTTCGGCAGCCATCTGGGTTCCACGTTCGAAGAGAGCCAGCGTATATTTTTCGAGGGTTTCGTATTCTTCCGGAGTAGCGAGTCCTCTTGCCAGGATTTCTTCTTTTGAAATATCCTCATCGTGCATACCCATTTCTGCTTTGGTAGTCGGAGTAATGATTGGAGAAGGGAATTTTTCGTTTTCACGCATTCCTTCGGGCAGACGTACACCGCAGATTTCGCGTACACCGCTCTTGTAGGCACGCCATGCACTTCCGCACAGGTATCCGCGTACGATCATTTCTACCGGGAATCCCTGGCACATGACACCTACGGTAACCATCGGATCGGGAGTAGCCAGTTTCCAGTTGGGGCAAATATCAGTGGTAGCGTCGAGGAACTTGGCTGCGATCTGGTTCAGCATCTGTCCTTTATAAGGGATACCTTCCGGCAGTACGACATCGAATGCCGAGATACGGTCGGTAGCAACCATTACCAGTTTTTCATCGTTGATGTTGTATACATCACGTACTTTACCGTGGTACACGCTTTTCTGACCCGGAAAGTGATAGTCTGTTTTTGTTAATGCTTTACTCATTTTCGTTATGTTTTAAGAATGAATAGGTTTGTCTTGATTTTCTTCTGAATGTTCCTTGTCGGTCTGGCTTGTCTTGCGGACAGTTTTCCTTTCGGCATATTCGGCCTTTTCTTTTTCTTCGTATTTTTCGTAGGCTTCCACGATGCGGGTAACCAGCTTGTGACGGACGATGTCTTTTTTGTTAAGTTCGATAAAACTGATACCTTTTACTCCTTTCAGAATCCGGAGCGCCTGTACCAGGCCTGATGTCTGTGAGGCGGGGAGGTCTATCTGGGTCATGTCGCCCGTAACGATCATCTTGGTATTCATGCCCATACGGGTGAGGAACATTTTTATTTGCTGGGTGGTGGTGTTTTGTGCTTCATCCAGAATGACGATGGCATCGTTCAGGGTTCGGCCGCGCATAAATGCCAGGGGGGCGATCTGGATGATGTTCAGCTCCATGTATTCTTTCAGCTTGGCTGCCGGTATCATGTCCTGAAGTGCGTCGTAAAGCGGTTGCAGATAAGGATCGATTTTGTCTTTCATGTCGCCCGGCAGGAAACCGAGTTTCTCACCCGCTTCGACAGCCGGACGGCTCAGAATGATTTTTTTTACTTCCTTGTTCTTGAGTGCCTGTACGGCCAGTGCAATGGCGGTATAGGTTTTTCCGGAGCCTGCCGGTCCGATGGCGAAAATCATATCGTTTTTCCTGAATTCTTCTACCAGTTTCCGTTGGTTCTCACTTCGGGGAATGATGGGCTTTCCGGTGACGCTGAATACGATGGCTTCGCCTGTGTTTTCGTTGACCGGGCTGTTCCCCTTGACGATGTCGAGTATGATTTCTTCGTTGAGTGAATTGAATTGTGAACAATGTTTTTCCAGAGCGAGTATGGCGTCTTCGAAGGCACACATTTCTTCTTCATCTCCCATGACCTTGATGACATTGCCTCTCGCCACAATTCTCAGTTTTGGAAACAATGCTTTGATCATTTGCATGTTGGTGTTGTTTACACCATAAAAGATGACCGGATCAATATCTTCTAAAACAATATGTTTTTCTATCATTCAGCTTGATTGAGTACACTAATTTTGTTTATTTTCTGCAAAAATAATCATTCCTTTTTGATTGTTGGCATATAGATACGAAAAAACTGGGGAGGGCTTCTTTAAAAAATGTAACGGTTCCGGTTCTGGTTCTCATGGGAAATTGTCGGAAAAGCCATTTGATCCGTGCTGTTGTAACAATCGGGATCTTTGGGGGCAGGAAGTATCGGGGAATAAAAAACGTGCTCGTGTTTGATGTGGATCAAACGTTTGTTTAAGAGAAAACGTGCTCGTGTATGAAATGGAACAAACGTTCGTTTTCGGGGTAAGTTTTTCTGCCGACTGGTTTGAACTTTAAGGAAGTCCTGACGCCTAATTTCCGGACAAATGAATTTAAATCGTAAAATCTGTTTTTCTCTTTGTCAGAATTTTCTATCTTTGCCCAAGTAATTATAAAATTGTAATGTGATGGAATCTACTGCCCGGCTTTATGCGTTGAAGTATACAGACGTAAACACTTATCTGTTCGCGTTACTGTTTGTTGTAGCAAATGTTTTGCTCCCCCAGTTGTGTCACCTGATGTATCTGGGAGGTCCTACCTGGCTTCCTATCTATTTCTTTACCTTGATAGGTGCCTATAAATATGGTGTACGTGTGGGATTGCTCACTGCTGTTCTTTCTCCGATTCTCAATAGCTGGCTGTTCGGTATGCCTGCGCTGGCTGTATTGCCCGCCATACTGGTGAAATCTGTATTGCTGGCATTGGGGGCCGGTTATGTGGCACAGCGGACAAAGCGGGTTACCCTGCTGTCCTTGCTGGCTGTCGTATTGTTCTATCAGGCAGCAGGAAGTCTTGCTGAATGGGGAATGACAGGCAGTTTCGTGGTTGCCATGCAGGATTTCAGAATGGGAGTTCCGGGTATGTTGCTTCAGTTGTTCGGCGGATACGGTTTGCTGAAGCTGCTGGCAAGAAAAGGTTGACAATCGGGTAAAATGACATGTCTTATGAGTAATATGATAGTATTGATTATGGGAGTAGGAATGCAGGAACTGTTGTTCATTGCATTGATTGTATTGCTCCTTTTTGGTGGAAAGAAGATTCCGGAGCTGATGAAGGGCCTTGGAAAAGGGGTAAAGAGCTTCAAGGACGGAATGAATGGTGTGGAGGAGGAATCGGATTCCAAGCCGAAGGAAGATAAAGACCATACAAAGTGAAGGCAGGCACGGAAAATACGCAACTGACATTCTGGGATCATCTGGACGAACTGCGGAAAGTGCTTGTCCGGAGTATTGTTCTGCTGGTTGTTACCACTCTCATTGCCTTTTGTTTCCGGGAGGAGCTTTTTGAAATAGTACTGGCGCCCAAGGAATCTGATTTCTGTCTGTATCGGTTCTTTTGCCAGGTAGCCGGATGGATACATCTGCCGTCGCTGTGTCCGGAGGCATTTCATGTCAAGCTGATCAATACCGAACTGGCCGGTCAGTTTCTGACCCACATGAGTGTGGCTTTTTATGCCGGACTGCTGCTGGCTTCTCCTTATTTATTATATCAGCTTTTCCGCTTTGTTTCTCCAGCTCTGTACGAGAATGAACGGAGATATTCCCTGCGCGTAGTGGTGTGGGGATATGTCTTGTTTATGCTGGGCGTTTTATTGAATTATTTCTTGATTTTTCCCTTGACGTTCCGCTTCCTGGCCTTGTATCAGGTGAGCAACGAGGTAGAAAACACCATCGTTCTGACTTCGTATATCGATATGTTGATGATGCTGAGTCTGATGATGGGAATTGTGTTTGAGATACCTGTATTGTGCTGGTTGTTTGCCAAACTGGGTATCTTGTCGGTTTCGTTCATGCAGACATACCGGAAACATGCCGTTGTCGTTATTCTGGTCATTGCGGCGGTGATTACTCCTACTTCGGATGTCTTTACATTGCTGATGGTGGCATGTCCCATTCTGTTGTTGTACGAAGCGAGTATCTGGATTGTTCGTCGGGTGGAAAAGAAAAGACGGTTAATTGTACAATGATGAATACGATAAAAAGAAAAATAGGATTGCTGCTGTGTCTGGCTACAGGCATAGGCATGCAGGCTCAACAGGTGACGGAGAGTGAATTTCGTTCTCCTTTTGATTTTCCGCTGCTGCTGAGTGCCAATTTCGGAGAACTTCGTCCGAATCATTTTCACAACGGGTTGGATATAAAGACGCAGGGTGTAACGGGAAAACCCATTCACAGCATTGCCGACGGTTATGTTTCGCGGGTAATGGTGCTGCATGGTGGATATGGGCAAGCTATCTTTGTCACGCATCCGAATGGATTGACCTCGCTTTATGGTCACGTCGTTTCGTTTGCTCCGGCTGTTCAGCAGTATGTTCGGGCGTATCAGTACGAGCACCAGACTTTTACGTGCGATCTTACCTTCGATCCGGCCCAGTTTCCGGTTAAGGCAGGAGATCTGATAGCCATGAGCGGTAACGAAGGTTCTTCGGCCGGTCCTCATCTTCATTTGGAGCTCCGGAAAACGGATACGGGTGAATACATTGATCCGATGCCTTATTTCAAGTCGTTGCTGAAAGATTCAAAAGCTCCGGTCGCTAGTCTGGTTGGATTTTATCCGGTTCCCGGCGAAGGCGTAATAGCCGGTTCCGGTCGGAAAAAACTTGTCGGGATAACTGCCTTGAAGCAAAAAGTCAACGCATGGGGAAAAATCTATACAGGTATCAGCGCACGCGATTACATGGATGGTACTTCCAACTTCTATGGAGTTCATTCCGTTACCCTGTATGTAGATTCCGTGCAGGTCTTTCAGAGTGTAACCGACAAGGTGTTGCCCGAAGAGAACCGGATGATTAACGGATTTACGGATTACGATGAGCTGAGACGTACCGGACGGTTGATCATGCGGTCGTATATTGCTCCGGGAAACCGGTTGAGGCTGCTGAAGGCCGATGCGGAACGGGGTGTGGTATGTATCGACGAGGAACGTGATTATCATTTCCGTTATGTATTGGAGGATGGTTTCGGCAACCGTCGTTCTTATTCGTTTGTGGTACATGGAAAGGAACAGCCGATTCCCGGTAATAAGCCGGAAGGAAACCGTATGTTGTACTGGGATCGTACCAACGTGATTCAGGCACCCGGACTGGAGTTTGTCGTTCCTAAGTATTATGTATACGAGAATGTCGGTCTGGATGTATCTGTCGGAGGAGACAGTACCGGCCTCTCTTTCGATTATGCCCTCAAAGCCGGAAATACTCCGTTGCAGAGTTATTGTTCGCTGGCTATCGGTGTACGTCATTTGCCGGTTGCGGATACATCCAAGTATTATGTTGTTCAGAAGGTAGGGAAATGGCGTGCTCCGGCAGGAGGAACTTTCGACGGCGGATGGATGAAAACACGGGTGCGTGAATTTGGAACGTATGCTGTGGCTTTGGACACGGTTGCTCCCCGGATTGTTCCCGTCGGACAATCTGGCTGGCGGTCTTCCCGGAATGTCCGTTTCAAGGTAACGGATTCTGAAAGTGGAATCAAAACTTACAAGGTCTTTGTGGATGGAAATTTCGTATTGTTCGGACTGAAGAAAGGAATCCTGGTCATTCAGGATCCCGAGAAAGTGAAAAGAGGAGTTCCTCACAAAGTGGAAGTCGTGGTAACCGACCAGTGTAACAATGTAGCGCGTAAATTATTTCATTTTTAATATCTATAAATTTTGACACTTATGATGAAGAGAGTGCTGACAGCCGTCGTTCTGTTGACGGCTTTTGTGCTGAATGGCTGGACTTGTACCAACCTGATTGTGGGCAAGAAGGCTTCGGCCGATGGTTCTGTGATTGTATCTTACTCGGCCGATTCATACGGCCTGTTCGGTTTTTTGTGCCATTATCCGGCGGCAAAGCATCCCGATGGGGCCATGCGTTCCATTTATGACTGGGATTCGGGAAAATATCTGGGACAGATAAAAGAAGCCAGGGAAACGTACAATGTCATTGGTAACATGAATGAATTTCAGGTTACAATCGGCGAAACTACGTTTGGCGGACGGCCGGAACTGGTAGATACTACCGGTGTAATGGATTATGGAAGCTTGATTTATGTAGCTTTGCAGCGTTCACGCTCGGCAAAGGAGGCCATCAAGGTCATGACCGATCTGGTAAAGGAATATGGCTACTACAGCAGTGGTGAATCATTCTCCATTGCCGATCCGAACGAAGTGTGGATCATGGAAATGATCGGCAAGGGTCCGGGTGTGAAAGGAGCTGTCTGGGTAGCTGTCCGTATTCCGGACGACTGCATCGCCGCTCATGCCAACCAGAGCCGGATTCATCAGTTCAACCTGAATGACAAGGAGAACTGTCTGTATGCACCGGATGTCATTTCTTTTGCTCGTGAAAAAGGCTATTTTACGGGGGCCAATAAGGATTTCAGTTTTGCCGATGCCTATTGTCCGTTGGATTTCAGTGGACTCCGTTTTTGCGAAGCTCGTGTATGGAGCTATTACAATATGTTCAGCAAGACCACAGGTCAGGCTTACCTTTCGTACATTCAGGGCGAAAGCAAGGAGCCTATGCCGTTGTATGTCAAACCCGATCAGAAAGTGTCAGTCCGTGATATTCAGCGTGCCATGCGCGATCATTACGAAGGAACCGCTCTCGATATTACCAACGATATGGGTGCCGGAGCTTTCAATATGCCGTACCGCCTTTCTCCGTTGACATTCAAGGTAGATGGAAAGGAATATTTCAACGAACGTCCGATTTCTACACAACAGACAGCCTTTACGTTCGTAGCTCAGATGCGTGCCAATTTACCGGATGAGATAGGTGGTGTCTTGTGGTTCGGTCTGGATGATGCGAATATGACGGTCTTTACTCCGGTGTACTGTAATACCGACCAGGTTCCGGCCGTTTATGCAGAGGGAAATGGAGACTGTGTGACTTTCTCCTGGAATTCCGCTTTCTGGATTTATAACTGGGTAGCCGATATGATCCGTCCGCGTTATAGCCTGATGGTGGGCGATATGAAGCAGGTACAGAGCGGTCTGGAAGACTTGTATGCGAATGCACAGGAAGGCATTGAAGCTACAGCCATGAAGCTGTATCAGCAGGATCCGGCAAAAGCACGCGATTTCCTGACACGTTATACGGAGATGACTGCGCAGGATGCGGTAGACAGCTGGAAGAAGCTTGGCGAATTCCTGATTGTGCGTTATAACGATGGTGCGGTGAAACGTGTGAATAACGGTCGCCTGGTTCATCCGGAAACCGGAAACTGTGCGCCTCTGGATCGTCCGGGCTACAGCGAGGAATTTCTGAAGGAACTGGTGAAATCCACTGGTAACCGTTATGAAATGAAGAAGTTGAACTGATAGGTCCGTTTTGTAACTTCTTTCCTTTCAGAAGTATTACATATAAATATGGAGAGGGGATATTTTCAGCTTATGTTGAAAATACCCCTTTTTTTATTAGGATATTTTATAAGAATCTTTTATTTTTGCTTTGCTTAATAGGAAATAATCTAACTTAAATATTGAATCATGGAAAACGAAGAATTGATCAAACAGTGTACAGAAAAAGCACAAAAATGGTTGGCCCCTGAGTACGATGCAGAAACACAGGCCGAAGTAAAACGCATGTTGGAAAATCCGGATAAGACCGATTTGATAGAAGCTTTTTACAAAGACCTGGAATTCGGTACAGGCGGCTTGCGCGGCATTATGGGAGTCGGTTCAAACCGTATGAATATTTATACCGTGGGAGCAGCTACCCAGGGCTTGTCCAATTATCTGAACAAATGTTTTGCTGGCAAAAAAGATATTTCGGTAGTAGTAGGTTATGACTGCCGTAACAACAGCCAGAAATTTGCCGAGATTTCTGCCAATATTTTTTCGGCCAACGGTATCAAGGTATATCTGTTCGAAGATATGCGTCCTACTCCGGAAATGTCGTTTGCAATCCGTCGTCTGGGATGTCAGAGCGGTATCATTCTGACTGCTTCGCATAACCCGAAGGAATATAACGGTTACAAAGCTTATTGGGATGACGGTGCTCAGGTGTTGGCTCCGCATGACAAAGGTATCATTGACGAAGTGAACAAGGTAAGTTCGGCTGCTGACATCAAATTCGAAGGAAACAAGGAACTGATTCAAATCATCGGTAAGGAAATAGATGACGATTACCTGACTCAGGTTCATTCTATTTCAATCGACCCGGAGGTTATCAAGCGTCAGAAAGATCTGAAGATTGTGTATACTCCGATTCATGGTACAGGTATGATGCTGATTCCGCAGTCATTGAAGTTGTGGGGATTTGAAAATGTTCATTGCGTACCCGAACAAATGGTAAAGAGCGGTGACTTCCCGACAGTGGTATCTCCGAATCCGGAAAATGCAGAAGCTTTGACTTTGGCCATTAAACTGGCTAAAGAAATCGACGCCGATATTGTCATGGCTTCCGATCCGGATGCTGACCGTGTAGGTATGGCTTGTAAGGACAGCAAGGGTGAATGGGTATTGATTAATGGTAACCAGACCTGCTTGATTTTCCTGTATTATATCATTAAGAATCGTATCGCAATGGGTAAGATGAAAGGCAATGAATTCATCGTGAAAACCATTGTAACAACGGAACTGATCAAGAAAGTAGCCGATAAGAATCATATCGAAATGTATGATTGCTATACTGGATTCAAATGGATTGCCCGTCAGATTCGCTTGAATGAAGGTATCAAACAGTATATCGGTGGTGGTGAGGAAAGCTACGGCTTCCTGGCTGAAGACTTTGTCCGTGACAAGGATGCGGTTTCTGCTTGTTCATTGCTGGCAGAAATCTGTGCATGGGCCAAGGATCAGGGAAAGACATTGTACGATATCCTGATGGAAATCTATGTGGAATATGGTTTCTCTAAGGAAATTACTGTAAATGTAGTAAAACCGGGTAAGAGCGGTGCCGATGAAATCAAAGCCATGATGGATAACTTCCGTGCTTGTCCTCCGAAGGAATTGGGCGGTTCTCAGGTAGTTCTGGTGAAAGACTATAAGACCTTGAAGGCTACTGATGCGGCAGGTAATGCAACAGATATTGATATGCCGGAACCGTCTAACGTATTGCAGTTCTTCACGGCAGACGGTACAAAGGTTTCTGTACGTCCTTCTGGAACGGAGCCGAAGATTAAGTTCTATATGGAGATCAAAGGCGAAATGGGATGCCCCAAATGCTATGCAAGTGCAAATGCGACAGCTACAGAAAAAGTGGAAGCTGTTAAAAAATCATTAGGTATTTAAGGTAACTGACCATTCGGTTATTATATAAAGATGAAGAATTACGAATCCGGGGGAGGGACTTTCTTTTCTGGATTCGTAATTCTTTTTTTATTGATCGGAAAAATGAGGGGATGTAATGTCCGGCCATACTCTGACTTTGTTTGGCCGTAACGGTAGTGGTTCGTTTTTCCAGTGTGGAACAGTTAAAACGGGTGTTTCTGGGTCCGTACAATTTCTCTTTTTCTAATAAACTGATAATAAAAACAACCTATTTGTAACGAATAATAGTTTATAAGAAAAAAAACTATCATTTTATTTGTAGATTACAAAAAAGCCTTTACCTTTGTAGGCGTAAATAAAACCAATAATAATACGGGAATTATGATGACAACTGATATTCGAATTAACCTGGCAGTCCTGCAGATTGTACACGTCGTGGTGAAAGCACCAAGAGGTGAGAAAGGTTCGTGTATGTAGTTGTACGTAAATGATATGAATGAAAGCCTTTCTCACGGATGATGAGAGAGGCTTTTTAATTGATAAAGAAGAATTTAGATATGAAACACCAGTTACGCAGTTCGATGAGTACGGAAGGCCGCCGGATGGCAGGCGCAAGAGCGCTTTGGGTGGCCAATGGCATGAAGAGAGAGATGATGGGCAAGCCGATTATCGCGATTGTGAATTCGTTCACTCAGTTTGTTCCCGGACATACGCATTTGCATGAAATAGGTCAGTTGGTAAAAGCCGAGATAGAAAAGTTAGGCTGTTATGCCGCTGAATTCAATACAATTGCTATTGATGACGGTATTGCAATGGGACACGACGGTATGCTGTATTCACTTCCTTCCCGTGACCTGATAGCCGATAGTGTAGAGTATATGGTAAATGCACACAAGGCGGATGCCATGATTTGCATATCGAACTGTGATAAAATTACTCCGGGTATGCTGATGGCTGCCATGCGTTTGAATATTCCGGCTGTATTTGTCTCTGGTGGTCCGATGGAGGCTCATAAGATTAATGGTGAAAATGCCGATTTGATTACGGCGATGATCAAGGCTGCCGATTCTTCTGTGAGCGATGAGGAAGTGACACGCATAGAAAATTGTGCATGTCCGGGTTGTGGTAGCTGTTCCGGTATGTTTACGGCCAATTCCATGAATTCGCTGACTGAGGCTATCGGTCTTTCGCTGCCGGGTAATGGTACCATCCTGGCTACACATACGAACCGTATCCAGCTTTTCAAGGATGCTGCCCAACTGATTGTAAGGAATGCATTCAAATATTATGAAGAAGGTGATGAGAGTGTGCTGCCCCGTAGTATCGCTACCCGTCAGGCTTTCTTGAATGCCATGACGTTGGATATCGCCATGGGAGGTTCAACCAATACCGTCCTGCACTTGTTGGCTGTTGCCAATGAAGGGGGAGTAGACTTCAAGATGGCTGATATTGACGCACTGAGCCGCCGTGTTCCGTGTCTGTGTAAATTGGCGCCCAATACACAGAAGTATTCAATTCAGGAATGTAACCGCGCAGGAGGTATCTTGAATATCCTGGGTGAATTGAATAAGGGAGGACTGCTTGATACCACATGCCGTCGTGTGAACGGTCATACGTTGGCTGAGGATATCGATACCTATAGCATTATGAAGGAAGAGGTCTCTTCGGAAGCCAAGCGCATTTATTCGAGTGCGCCGGGAGGGGTCTTCAGTAATAAGATGGGATCTCAGAGCAAGACTTACGAAACTCTTGATACGGACCGTACGGAAGGCTGCATACGTGATATCGAACATGCATACAGTAAAGACGGCGGTTTGGCTGTACTTTTCGGAAATATCGCACAGAATGGTTGTGTGGTAAAGACCGCCGGTGTAGATGCCAGTATCTGGAAATTCTCCGGACCTGCCAAGGTCTTCGATTCACAGGAAGCTGCCTGTGAGGGTATCCTGGGCGGAAAGGTCGTTAGCGGTGACGTTGTCGTAATTACTCATGAAGGTCCGAAAGGTGGGCCGGGTATGCAGGAAATGCTTTATCCTACTTCTTATATAAAATCTAAACATCTGGGGAAAGAATGTGCTTTAATTACGGACGGACGTTTCAGTGGAGGTACATCGGGTTTGAGTATCGGGCATATTTCACCGGAGGCTGCGGCTGGCGGAAACATCGGTAAGATTGTGGATGGCGATATCATTGATATTGATATTCCAAACCGGAGCATCAATGTGAGACTGAGCGATGAAGAACTGGCAGCTCGACCAATGAGACCGTTGACACGCAATCGTCAGGTATCGAAAGCACTGAAAGCTTATGCCAGCATGGTCAGTTCTGCTGATATGGGTGGTGTGAGAATTATTGATTAAAGGAAAAGAGTATGAGTAAGGAAAAAATAACAGGGTCGGAGGCATTGATGCGCTCGCTGGAACATGAAGGAGTGAAAACAATCTTTGGTTATCCAGGGGGAGCTATTATGCCGGTTTACGATGCCCTTTATGATCATCGTGACAAATTAAATCATATATTGGCTCGTCATGAGCAGGGTGCCGTACATGCAGCTCAAGGGTTTTCCCGTGTTTCGGGACAAGTAGGTGTCTGTCTGGTAACTAGTGGCCCGGGAGCTACCAATACGATTACGGGAATTGCTGACGCCATGATTGACAGCACACCGATTGTTGTCATAGCCGGACAGGTTGGAGCAAGTCTGCTGGGAACAGATGCTTTTCAGGAAGTTGACCTGGTGGGTGTAACTCAGCCTATCTCGAAATGGAGTTATCAGATACGTCGTGCTGAAGATGTGGCATGGGCTGTTTCACGGGCTTTTTATATTGCACGCAGCGGACGTCCGGGACCGGTAGTGCTGGATTTTGCCAAGAATGCGCAAGTAGACTTGACCGATTATGAGCCGGTAATAACTGATTTTATCCGGAGCTATGATCCGGATCCGGAGACAGATCCAAAAGCTGTGGCAGAAGCCGTGCTGTTGATAAATGAGTCAAAAAGACCGTTGGTATTGGTCGGACAGGGAGTCGAACTGGGAGGTGCTCAGCAGGAGTTGAAGGCTTTTATTGAGAAAGCTGATATACCTTGTGGATGTACGCTGTTAGGACTTTCGGCTTTGCATTCTGATCATCCCCTGAACAAGGGAATGCTCGGTATGCATGGAAACTTAGGACCGAACGTGAAAACCAATGAATGTGATGTACTGATTGCAGTGGGTATGCGTTTTGATGATCGGGTTACCGGAAAACTTGAGACGTATGCCAAGCAGGCTAAGATTATTCATCTGGATATTGACCCTTCGGAGATCAGTAAGAATGTAAAGGTGGATGTACCTATTCTGGGTAACTGTAAACGTACTTTGGCTTTGCTGACGGAATTGATTCAGTCGCAGAAACATACAGAATGGATTGAAAGCTTCCAATCGTATGCCGATAAGGAATTCAAGGAAGTTATCGAAAAAGAAGTTTATCCGACAGAGGGCCCGATCAACATGGGTGAAGTGGTTCATGCCGTGAGCGAGGCTACTCATAATGAAGCAATACTTGTAACTGATGTCGGTCAGAATCAGATGTTCGCATGTCGTTATTTTAAATATACCAAGGACCGCAGCCTTGTAACTTCAGGCGGTATGGGTACGATGGGCTTTTGTCTGCCGGCTGCTATCGGTGCTACGTTTGGAGCTCCTGACCGCACGGTTTGTGCCTTTATGGGAGATGGCGGATTGCAGATGACCATGCAGGAACTGGGTACAATCATGGAACAGAAGGCACCGGTGAAGATTATTCTGATGAACAATAATTATCTGGGTAACGTACGTCAGTGGCAGGCAATGTTCTTTAATCGCCGTTATTCGTTTACTCCGATGATGAATCCGGATTATATGCAAATAGCATCTGCGTATGGCATTCCTTCGCGCCGTGTGTCCGATCGTGCAGAACTGAATGACGGTATTCAGGAGATGTTGCAAACCGCGGGACCTTTCTTGCTGGAGGTTCGTGTGGTAGAAGAGGGCAATGTCTTGCCGATGACTCCTCCGGGTAGTTCCGTAAACTTTATGATGTTGGATTTGGACTGTTAATAAAGAGATTGGATTATGGAAAATAAGAAATTATATACGATTATCGTTCACTCTGAAAATATTGCAGGTATCTTGAATCAGATAACGGCCGTGTTTACTCGCCGGCAGATCAATATTGAGAGTCTGAATGTATCGGCTTCTTCTATCAAGGGTGTACATAAGTATACCATTACATGCTGGACTACTCCCGATTCTATTGAAAAAGTGGTCCGTCAGATTGAAAAGAAGATGGATGTGATCCAGGCTCACTACTTCACCGATGACGAAATCTTCCAGCAGGAAGTGGCCATGTACAAGGTTTCTACTCCGGAATTTCAGGGAAATCCGGAAGCATCCAAGGTGGTACGCCGTTACAGTGCCCATATTGTAGAAGTGAATCCTACCTTCTCGATTGTAGAACTGACGGGCATGAGCGATGACATTACTTCACTGTATCAGGAACTGAGAAACTTGAAGTGTGTGCTTCAGTTTGTCCGTTCGGGGCGTATTGCTGTTTCTACCAGCTGTTTTGAGCGGGTGAATGAATACCTGGCTCATCGGAAGGAAAGGTATTTGCAGGAGAAACAATCATGACGGAACTTATGACTGAAGAGAATAAAATAGGAACCTACTCGTTTGTGGCGGAACCTTTCCATGTAGACTTTACCGGAAGGCTTACTATGGGAGTGCTGGGAAACCACTTGTTGAACTGTGCCGGCTTTCATGCCACAGAACGTGGCTTCGGAATAGCTACGCTGAATGAAAGTCACTATACGTGGGTATTGTCCCGACTGGCTGTCGAACTGGATGAGATGCCTCTTCAGTACGAATCGTTCAGTGTACAGACGTGGATAGAGAACGTATACCGTTTGTTTACTGACCGTAACTTTTCCATACTGGATAAAAACGGGAAACCGATAGGATATGCCCGTTCTATCTGGGCGATGATCAGTACAGATACGCGTAAACCGGCAGATCTGCTGGCCTTGCATGAAGGAAGCATTGTTAATTACATCTGTCACAAGGAGTGTCCGATTGACAAGCCTGGACGGATAAAGCTGGGACAGCAGGAACCGGCCGGTGAAGTAACGGCAAAGTATAGTGACATTGATATAAACGGTCATGTAAACAGCATTCGTTACATTGAACATATTCTGGATTTGTTCCCGATGGAGCTTTTCCGGGAAAAACGTATCCGGCGGTTTGAAATGGCTTATATAGCCGAAAGTTATTATGGCGATAAGCTGGTTTTCTACAAGGAACGGGTATCTGAAAATGAATATAATATTGAAATCAAGAAGAACGATCAGGAGATCGTTGTTCGCAGTAAAGTGATATTTATTTAATTATTAATTAAAACAGCAAAAGCTGTGATAAAAAGATTGTAAAAATGGCAAAAATGAATTTTGGCGGTGTTATCGAAAACGTAGAAACCCGCGAAGAATTTCCATTGGAAAAAGCACGTGAAATTTTGAAAGATGAAACTATCGCAGTAATCGGTTATGGTGTACAGGGACCGGGTCAGTCTTTGAACCTGCGTGACAATGGTTTCAATGTAATCGTTGGTCAGCGTCAGGGTAAGACTTACGAAAAGGCTGTTGCTGACGGTTGGGTACCGGGTGAAACATTGTTCGACATCGAAACTGCCTGTGAAAAAGGAACCATCATCATGTGTCTGCTTTCTGATGCAGCTGTGATGTCTGTATGGCCTACCATCAAGAAACATTTGACAGCAGGTAAAGCTTTGTATTTCTCTCATGGTTTTGCTATTACCTGGAATGATCGTACAGGCGTTGTTCCTCCTAAGGATATTGATGTAATTATGGTTGCTCCGAAGGGTTCTGGTACTTCTCTGCGTACAATGTTCCTCGAAGGTCGTGGCTTGAATTCTTCATACGCTGTTTATCAGGATGCAACAGGAAAAGCTATGGACCGTACATTGGCTCTGGGTATCGGTATCGGCTCAGGTTACCTGTTCGAAACAACTTTCCAGCGTGAAGCCACTTCTGACCTGACTGGTGAACGCGGTTCTCTGATGGGAGCCATCCAGGGATTGCTGCTGGCTCAGTATGAAGTATTGCGTGAAAACGGTCACTCACCTTCTGAAGCTTTCAACGAAACAGTAGAAGAGCTTACCCAGTCATTGATGCCGCTGTTTGCCAAGAACGGTATGGACTGGATGTATGCCAACTGTTCTACTACAGCTCAGCGTGGTGCTTTGGACTGGATGGGCCCGTTCCACGATGCAATCAAGCCGGTTATGCAGAAATTGTATCAGAGTGTGAAGAGTGGTCATGAAGCTCAGATCTCTATCGATTCAAACTCTCAGCCTGACTATCGTGAAAAATTGAATGATGAACTGAAAGCATTGCGGGAAAGCGAAATGTGGCAGACTGCTGTGACTGTACGTAAGCTTCGCCCTGAAAATAATTGATAATTTTATCTTTTAATCTCATAGAGCCTCAAACCTGTACAACGGGTCTGAGGCTTTTTTCTCATTGTGTTATTAAAAAATAGACTGTTATGGAAGCGAAAGATTTTTTAGAGATCGTCAAGACACGTCGCAGTTGTAGAAGCTATAAGGCAGAGCAAATCTCGGATGAAGAATTGAATAAAGTACTGGAGGCTGGTACGTATGCTCCTACTTCGCGGGGTATGCAAGCTCCTTACATCGTGGCTGTCCAGAATAAAGAACAAATGAACTTGCTGGCTGCAATGAATGCCGAAGTGATGGGAGTTTCTTTTAATCCTTATTATAATGCGCCTACGTATGTCATTGTACTGGCTCCGGAAAATGCCAATAATCCGGTTCAGGATGGTAGTTGTATTCTGGAAAACATGATGCTGGCAGCTCACGCTCTTGGACTTGGAAGCTGCTGGATTCACCGTGAACGTGAAATGTTTGAAAAGCCTGAGGCAAAGAAACTGCTTGCTGACTGGGGATTACCTCAGAATCTGATCGGAATAGGTGCATTGGCATTGGGTTATCCGGCCGAAAAACCGGCAGAAGCCAAACCTCGGAAAGAAGGTTATTACCGAGTTATCAGGTAATAAAATAATGTAGAGGATAAAACCTTGAAGATGAGCCTTGCTGCGGAATTGTTGCAAGGCTTTTTCTTTTTCTTGACATGAGTCAATAATTTGTTCGTTGATTTCAGATAATTGAATGTTTGGAATATCACGTATCTAATAAAGTTATATATTTGTATTGTGAAAGTTAATTGCTTTTTATTTTGAAATATTGAAATGTAATAATTGATATTAAAGACAAAACTGAACTAATAATATATTTATGCTATCTTTTTGTATTGAATTTGCAGATATGCTTTTTTGATGAAGCTGTCTATTTTATTTGATAGGAGGATAACACCATGAGAAAGGTAGAAAGATTGTTGCATTGGATTAAGATAACTTGGATTGTACGGTGATCGTTCCGTATGAGGAGTCAAGGCTTATTCATGACTGTAGTGAAAAAGGTGAGTTATATTGATTCTTCATTTTATGAATGAGGGGTTACATAACTCGAGTTTTAATCGTTTTTTTGCGCTAGGGAATCACTCTAGCGTTTTCTTTTATCTGGGTTGTTAAGAAATTTTATCTGCAAGATATTTGGGAGTGAATAAATACGGGACTGTCTGAAGGATGTATCGTATAGGGGAGGAGGTCTTGGAATATAAAAAGATACTCCAGCCATTCTCTAATGGTTGGAGTATCACAACACAAAAACTAAACTAGACTTAACTAAACTATTCTAATAAGGAAATTTCACAACTTCCTGTCTTATTATGTACACCACAAATATAAGCCTTAAATTTAGTTTGTCCAAAAAATTCATGATAAAAGTTGAATTTAGTTGTAAAAAAAAATGTTGCATTTGGAACTTTCCTCAAATAATATGTTCATTAACATAATTCTGAAGCTCTTGTTTGTAGCTGTCTGAAACAGGAATGTATTCTTTTCCAAAAACAATTCTTCCTTTGTCGATGATTTTTATTTTTGATTTCTGTACAATATAGGATCGGTGCACACGGATAAATCGGTTGGATGGGAGCTTTTCTTCCATGGTTTTCATGCTGGCCAGAGAAAGAATGGGCCGCTGGCTGTCTTCCGTATAAATTTTAATATAGTCTTTCAATCCTTCAATATATAGAATTTTATCTAATTCTATTTGGATTATTTTGTAATCACTTTTTACATAAATGTGTTTTGAATCCTCTGGAATTGACACGTGTTCGGATTCTGTAGATTCTGCTTTTTTTCTCAGTTCGAACCATTGTATAGCCTTGTTTATGGCCTCGATAAAATCGCTGTAACTGATAGGTTTCAGCAGGTAGTCAAGGGCGTTTACCCGATATCCGTCGATGGCATATTGTTCGAAGGCTGTGGTAAAGATGATTCGGGTACTTTCTGGAACCATACGTGAGAATTCGAGTCCGTTCAGTTCCGGCATTTGAATGTCCAGAAACAGCAAGTCTACGGGGTGATCCGGAAGATTTTTCATGGCTAGTATGGCACTCGAGTAGGAGCCGCATAGTTCCAGGCTGTCTGTTTTGCGTACATAACTTTCTAAAAGACTCAGAGCCAGCGGCTCATCGTCTACCAATGCGCAGCGTAATGTCATAAATGATTCTTTTTATGGGTGTTGGATAAACTGGTATTAATTTCTTCACCGAGCGATATGCGGATGTATGAACTGTATTCTTTGTTGTCTTCACTGAGCTGAATTTTCCATTCATAATGTTCGGGGTAGGCCAGTTCCAGGCGTTTGCGTACCTGTTCCAGACCTATTCCGGATCCGCTTTTGTCTTCCTGTGATTTGGGGAAGTTGCTGTTTCTTATCAGGCAGCAGATTTGTTTTTCTTCCTCCGTGATGGTAATATCAATGTAACTGGGTTCTGTCGGCGAAATTCCGTGCTTAAAAGCGTTCTCAATCAGTGAAATGAAGAGTAACGGAGCTATGGGAGTCTGGCTTTTGGGCTTGATGTTGAAATTTGTATGGATAGCTACCTGGGCCGAGACACGGATTCTCATCAGCTCGATGTAATTACAAATAAAATCTACTTCTTTTTGTAAGGGTACGAACATTTGCTGGTTGTCGTATAAAACGTATCGGAGCAGTTTGCTCAGTTCCTGTACAGCCTGTTGTGCTTTTTCCGTATCAAAATTGATAAGGGCATAAATATTGTTTAAAGTATTCAGCAGGAAATGCGGATTCAACTGGTTACGCAGGTTTCTCAGCTCAGCTTCCGTACGGCTTTTTACGGCTTCGTTTCGGGCTTCTTCGGCTTCTTTCCACCGGATGCTCAATCGGATGGCCACACATACTCCGACAGTAAAGCACATGCTGGCCAGGTCACGCAGGTAGAAAAGGAATCTGGGTGGAAGTGGTCGATCGGGCATGGGGAGCGGCTTGGGGAAGAGATTCATTTCGTTGTACCAGCGCAAACCGCATGCAATGGCTATGATTAAGATAAAATTGAAGATTAGGAATTTGGATGTCTCCTTATTGAAAAGAAAACGGGGAATCAGTATGAAGTAATTGATATAGAACAGTATACATAAGGTAACTGAAATCAGGGAATGATGAAAGAAAGCGGTCCAGTCGATAGTTCCGTTGGATCGTTGGGTAAAAAACAGAGGAAATCCCAGGAACATGCCCCAGCAAATGATATGTATGAGGGATACCAGGGTACGATAGGTAGGTTGTGTGATTGGTTTCATGGGTAATGTTAGATGAGTCATACATTCTACAGGTTACAAAGATACAGATTTTTTTGCAAAAAGACCGGCTGTTTGTCACCATCGTTCAAAAGGAAGACGGCAAGTGAAACAGCCGGTCAGGAAACCAAAGTTATGAAGAACAAAGTAGTCTATAAAGACTCAAATTTAGGGTCCGGAGATGTTTTTATTCGTAGCGCAGAGCCTCTATCGGGTCGAGGTCGGCTGCCTTTTTAGCCGGATACCATCCGAAAAATACTCCGGTGAAAGTACATACGGCAAATGAGAGCAATACACTCCAGGGCTGTATGAATACCGGCCAGTGGGCTACGGATTTGATGATAAAGCTTGCTCCGCATCCCAGTATGACTCCTATCAGTCCTCCGGTGATACTGATCAGGATGGATTCTATCAGGAATTGTGACAAGATATCTACGCCTCTGGCACCTACAGACATACGCAGACCGATTTCGCGGGTACGTTCTGTTACGCTTACATACATGATGTTCATGATACCGATACCTCCTACTACCAGTGAAATACCTGCTATACAGGCCAGCAGGGTGGTCATCAGGTCGGTAGTGGTATTCAGCATGGAGCTTAACTCCTGTTGGGTACGGATATCGAAGTCATCATCGTCTGTCTCTTTCAGTTTGTGTTCTCTACGGAGAATTCCGCTGATTTCGTCGACTGCTTCTTCCGTCATGTCTTCGGTCAGAGCCGATGCAAAAATTCCGCTCAGATAGGTCTGTGCCAACAGTCTCTTCATGACAGTGGAATAGGGGGCCAGTACGACATCATCCTGATCTTGACCCATGGAGTTGTAGCCTTTTGACTCCAGTACGCCGATAACACGGAGAGGAATTTTGTTGCATCGGATGATTTTACCGATGGGGTCGCTTCCGTCAGGGAAAAGGTTGTCGACAATGGTTTTTCCGATAACGCAGACTTTGGCTGCCGTACGTTCGTCGTTTTCGGTAAACATTTCGCCTTGTTCTACTTTCAGTTGACGTATTTTCAGGTAGTCAATGCTGACGCCCGTAACGGATGACGGATAGTTGTTGGCTCCGGCAATCAGCTGTCCGGATGATGAAACATTGGGGCTGATGGCCGATAGATACATGCATTCGTCCCGAAGCTTTTCGTAGTTTTCCAGTTTCAGTGTTTGCATGGATGATGCGTCCTGACGGACTCCTCCTCGTATGTCGCCGCCCGGATGAATCATGATCATATTGGAACCCATTTCAGATATTTGCTGCTGGATGCTCCGTTTGGAACCTTGACCGATGGCAAGCATGGCGATGACCGAAGCTACACCAATGATGATACCAAGCATGGTGAGAAAGGCACGCATCTTATTGTTGGCCAAGGCCCGTAAGGCTATTTTAAAAAGATTTGTTCCATTCATTGTAAATTGTCTTTTTTAAGGATGGTTGAAACGTTTCGACCTTTAATCCTCGTCGTTTTTCGGCAGGGCAGCCAGTGCTTCCGCTGCTGAAAGGATATGTGGATTGATACGGTCTTCGATGACGTGTCCGTCGCGCAGTCGGATGTTCCGGCTGCTGTATTGCGACAGTTCCGGATTGTGAGTCACGAAGATGATGGTACGTCCTTCGGCATGTAGCTTCTGGAAGAGTACCAGAATTTCAAAGGAAGTCCGTGTATCCAGATTACCGGTTGCTTCGTCGGCCAGGATGACTGCCGGATTATTGACCAGTGCACGGGCAATGGCCACACGTTGCATTTGTCCGCCGGACATTTGGTTTGACTTATGTTCCAGCCGTTCTCCCAGTCCAACGGCGATCAGTGCTTCAACAGCTCTGCGCCGGCGCTCTGCGGCACTGACCGAAGAGTTATACATCAACGGGAGTTCTACATTTTCTACCGCGGTTGTTTTCGGCAGCAGGTTGTAGTTCTGGAACACGAAGCCGATTTTCCGGTTGCGAAGTATGGCCCGTTGAGGTTTTGACATGGTGCGGACCGATACACCGTCCAGAAAATATTCTCCGCTGGTTGGGGTGTCCAGACAGCCCAGTGTATTCAGCAGGGTAGATTTTCCAGATCCGGAAGTACCCATGATGGTAACGAATTCTCCTTCCTGAATGCTGAAGCTGATGCCTCGTAGGGCATGTACGACTTCATCTCCGACCAGAAAATTCCGTTTTATATTCTGAAGTTCAATAACAGTCTTGCTCATATCGCGTTAAACTTTATGACGGTCATTTTTTCTTGTTACGATCTGGAGGACCTGGCATGAAAGGACTGCGTTCGCTTTCTCCTTCTGATGTCATTCCTTCTTCTTGTGAGGTTTCATCGCTTTTGATAACAGTTTCGGTTACTACGGCTGTTCCTTCGCTGATACCACTCAGAATTTCTGTATTTGTTCCGTCACTCATGCCGGTTTTTACCGGATGTGCGGTAAATACATCGTTTTCAAGTGTCCATACTTTATGGCTTCCCTGACAGTCCTTGACTGTTCGTTTGCCGATAATTTGTTTTTCGGGGGTGAAACGCAGAGCCTTATTGGGAACAACCAGTACATTTTCGCGTACATCTGTGTAAATGGTAACATTAGCGGTCAGACGCGGCTTCAGTTTCAGATCCGGATTATTGGCAGTGATGACTACTTCATACGTGACAACTGTAGTTTCAGATGTCGTGCTTGAGCTGCTTGAGCTGCTATTGGTACTTCCCAGACGTATCTGCTGAACGGTGCCTTCGAAAACGTCGTTCGGATATGCGTCGACGGTAAAGGTACATCGGGCTCCCTCTGTTACACCGGCAATATCGGCCTCATCGATATCGGCTACTACCTGCATCTGAGTCAGGTCGGCTGCGATGGTGAAAAGAGTCGGAGTTTCGAATCCGGAAGCTACGGTCTGTCCTTCTTCCACGTCTTTGCTGGTTACCACTCCGTCTATCGGTGAAGTAATGGTAGCGTACGACAGGTTACGTTCTGCTTTTGACAACGCTGCTTGTGACTGTTCGTATGTACTTTGTGCGCGTTGATAATTGTATACACACTCTTCGTAATCCGTTTCGCTGATGAGTTGTTTTTCGTGTAGCTTCTGGTTACGTTCATACAGCTTTTTCTGATAATCGTATTCCGCTTTTGCACCATCGTAGGTAGCTTGTGCAGACTGGAGGTCACTCATCAAGGTAACTTTATCCATTTCGGCGATGACTTCTCCTTTTTTAACAATAGAGTTATAGTCGATGTAAATTTTGTCGATGATACCTGACACCTGTGTACCTACTTCTACTTCAGTCACCGGTTCGATGGTTCCTGTAGCGGTGATGGAATTGCTTACGCTTCCTTTCTTTACAGCTTCGGTTGCGAAATCTACCTGATTACGGGCTTTGCTTCCACCAAATGCCCAGATACCCGCTGCTATGATGATGATGACAGCAGCACTTCCGATAAGAATTTTCTTCTTGTTCATATAGCGTGTATTTTTAGATTTTTATAGGTTGTCCTGCATAGAAATCGAGCAGGGTACGATTCAGAATGGCCATGTATTTAGCCTGGATGCGTTGTTGCTGTGCGCTCAGCAGGTTATTCTTCTCGGTCAGTAATTCAACTGTATTTTTCATACCCAGGCTAAACTGTTCGTTTACCAGATCGAAACTGGTCTGACTGCTTTGCAGCTTGGCTTCAGCTGCGGCATATTGCTGCTGTGCGTTCAGCGCGTCCAGCCATAAGGTCTCGATGGTCTTGTAAAGCTCCTTTTCCTGGTTGGTAAGTTCCAGCTGACTACTGTTGTATTGGATGCGTGCTTTCTGTACGGCACTCTTGTTCTGTCGGTTATCGAAGATAGGAATACTTAGGGTTATTCCCAGCATATTATTCCATCCATATTTCATCTGTTCGGCCCAGTTACTCTGGCTGGCATTGTTTGTCATGCTGGAAGTAGAAGCTGACAGGCTGAGGGTGGGCAGATATCCGGCTTTGGCCGATGATATGGCCAGTTTGGCATTTTCAATGCTGAGTTTGCTGCTTTGTATTTCCGGACGCTGTTGCAAGGCTGCCTGATAAATGTCTTGCTGGTTAGGGAGCAGTTGCATTACGGTTGTTTCGTCCAGTGTCGGAATAATCAGATCCATCTCTTCTGTACCGTCCAGCTCAAGAAGCTGTTTCAGTTGTAGCTTATAATCGCGGAGTGAACTTTCTGAGTTGACCAGCTGGTATTGGTCGTTACTTACCTGTGCTTCCAGCTGTGCCAAGTCTGATTTAGAAATGCTTCCTTCTTTGAACAGTTCCTGGGCACGTTCATACGTGGCTTTACTTACTTCCAGTGTTCCCTTGTTGATTGTTACCGATTCGTCTGCATACAAGATTTGCATGTACAGTTTGGTAATTTCTTCCTGTAAGGTGTTACTGGTAGTTGAGATAGCCAGTTCGGCAATGTCACGGTTGGTTTTTTGCTGCTTGATGTCGTTCAGTCTTTTACCTCCGTTCCATATAGTCCATTGTGCTCTTAGGTCGTAGCTTCCGTTATAAGTAGTTTTGTTGTCACTGGTAATGATTTCCGTTCCACTTACGGTAGCACTTTGTTCCTGATAAGGACGGTTCACCAGGTTATGTCCTGTACTGAATGAAAGGCTAGGGAAAAGGGCAGCTTTAGCGTTCTTTACATCTTCTTCTGTTTCCTGAAGAGAAAGTTTGTTCTGCTGCAGCTGAATATTCTTTTCGAGTGCATAGGCAATGCAGTCATCCAAGGTCCACTGCTTTTTTTCTTGTGCACCAGCCTGTATGGCCAAGGCCATGGCAGCTATGAAAAATAAACTTCGCTGTTTCATAATTTGATTGCTTTTTTGTTGCTACAAAAGTAGAAACACACTGTTGCTTTTGCAAAAGAGATAGATTTCTGCACAATTAATCGGGACAAATCCTTGTTTTTTCCCGATTAATCGCTTTCTTTGTAATCATTATAAAAAAATAAAGATTATGATAAGAAAACATATCCTGTCTGTTTATCGTTTCTATCGGGACGGATTCCATGAGATGACCTGGGGGCGTACGTTATGGCTGCTGATTCTGATAAAGCTGTTCGTCATCTTTGTTGTCTTGAAGTTGTTTTTCTTTCCTTCTTTTCTAAAAGGTAAGAATGAGCTGGAAAAACAGAATTATGTGGGAACCGAGCTGATAGATCGGGCAGCGGATCTTTCGGAATAAATTGTGAATAATTATCATTGTATCATTTAATATTTAATGCTTATGTTTGAAACGATTGACACATCGATGATTGACTGGTCTCGTGCGCAATTTGCGCTTACGGCCATGTATCATTGGCTATTTGTGCCGCTGACCCTGGGACTTGCCGTGGTGATGGGTACAATGGAAACTTTGTATGTAACTACAGGTAAGGAGTTCTGGAAGCGTACAGCCAAATTCTGGATGAAACTTTTTGGTATCAACTTTGCCGTTGGTGTAGCTACCGGGTTGATTCTGGAGTTTGAATTCGGAACAAACTGGAGTAACTATTCGTGGTTTGTAGGAGATATTTTTGGAGCTCCTTTGGCCATTGAAGGTATTCTGGCTTTCTTTATGGAGGCTACTTTTGTCGCAGTGATGTTTTTTGGGTGGAAGAAAGTCAGCAAGAGGTTTCATTTGGCAGCGACCTGGTTGACCGGACTGGGGGCTACTATTTCTGCCTGGTGGATTCTGGTGGCTAATGCCTGGATGCAGCATCCGGTGGGTATGGCTTTCAATCCAGATACCATGCGTAATGAAATGGTGGATTTCATGGCAGTGGCTTTTTCACCGGTAGCTGTCATGAAGTTCCTGCATACAGTTTTGAGCAGCTGGATTCTGGGAGCTGTCTTTGTAATAGGAGTCAGTGCCTGGTATCTGCTTCGGAAGCGTGAAACAGAATTTGCCACGGCCAGCATTAAGGTGGCTTCCTGCATCGGATTGTTTGCTGCTTTGTTGACATCGGCTACTGGCGATAAGTCCGGTTATCAGATTGCTCAGGTACAGCCCATGAAGATGGCTGCCATGGAAGGATTGTACGATGGGGGATATACTCAGCCACTTACTTTGGTAGGGCCCATCAAGGTACCTTATATGCTTTCCCTTTTGGCTACGCATGATACGGACGGATATGTACCGGGTATCAATGATTTGTTGAACGGGGGCTATCAGTTGTCCGACGGTACAACGGCGCTTTCGGCTGAAGAAAAGATTGCCCGTGGAAAGCTGGCTATCGAGGCGTTGTCGCAATACCGGCAGGCTAAGCAAAGTGAAGATGAAATGGCGGCAGGTATTGCACGCCGTACCTTGGAAGAAAATATGCCTTATTTCGGTTATGGGTACATCAAGGACCCTGCAACCCTGGTGCCTCATGTAGGGCTGATGTTTTGGTCTTTCCGTGTCATGGTAGGTTTGGGATGTTATTTTATTTTGTTTTTTATACTGATGCTGATACTGGCATATAAAAAACAACTGGAACGTTTTCGTTGGTTGCAGTACGTTGCCTTGTGGAGTATTCCGTTGGCATATATTGCCAGTCAGGCCGGATGGGTTGTGGCAGAGGTAGGGCGTCAGCCTTGGACCATTCAGGATTTGCTTCCAGTCAATGCAGCCATATCCCGCCTGAATGTGGGTTCTGTTCAGACTACTTTCTTTATTTTCTTGATCATGTTTACGGTACTGCTGATTGCCGAAATAGGAATTCTGGTAAAAGCAATCCGGAAGGGACCGGAAGAAGACTGATCGGGTATTATTCATTTTAATTACGGAAAAATATGATGACTACAATAGATTCAACCTATCTGTTTTTACAGAATTACTGGTGGTTCCTGGTTTCTTTGTTGGGAGCTCTTCTTGTGTTCCTGCTATTTGTGCAGGGAGGAAATTCTTTGTTGTTTAATCTGGGGCGTACTGATTTGGAACGTACCATGCTGGTTAATTCTACCGGTCGTAAATGGGAGTTTACGTTTACTACCCTGGTGACTTTTGGTGGGGCTTTCTTTGCTTCTTTCCCTTTATTTTATAGTACAAGTTTCGGAGGAGCTTACTGGTTGTGGATGATTATCTTGTTTACTTTTGTTTTGCAGGCAGTGTCGTATGAGTTTCAGTCTAAACTGGGAAATCTGTTGGGAAAGAAAACATATCAGTGTTTCTTGGTGATCAATGGAGTGGTAGGCCCTGTCTTGTTGGGGGCGGCTGTTGCTACATTCTTCAACGGCTCCAATTTCTTGATTGATAAGGGAAATCTTACGGATGGGACAATGCCTGTCATTAGTCAGTGGGCAAATGGCTGGCATGGCCTGGACGCTTTTGGTGATCCTTGGAATCTTGTGCTGGGACTGGCTGTCTTTTTCCTGGCACGTTTATTGGGTAATTTGTATTTTATCAATAATATCCGTAATGAAGAATTGATTCCACGGTGTCGTCGCCAGTTGATTTCGGATGCGGTTCCGTTTCTTATCTTGTTCCTGGCCTTTGTCATTCGTACGTTGCTGAAGGACGGATTTGCTGTTCTTCCGGATACCGGTGAAGTTGTTATGGAACCTTTCAAGTATTTTCATAATCTGTTGGCGATGCCTTATCTGCTGGTATTGTTTCTGTTAGGAGTTGTTGGCGTGTTGTTTGGCCTTGGAAAGAGTGTTTTCAGCAAGACATTTACAAAAGGTATCTGGTTTGCAGGTATTGGTACGGTACTTACTGTGCTGTCACTTTTGTTGTTGGTAGGATATAACAATACGGCATATTATCCTTCCGTAGCCGATTTGCAGAGTTCACTGACTTTATCGAATAGCAGTTCCAGTAAGTTTACTTTGAAGGTGATGGCTTATGTTTCAATATTGGTTCCTTTCGTTCTGGCTTATATCTTTTATGCCTGGCGGGCCATCGACCGGAAACCGATTACATCGGATGAGATTCAGAAAGATGAACATGGATATTGATAACTTTAGGAATCATCTTATTTGTTTGTAAGGTTCATGAAGCTGTTTTGTCTGTTCTACAAGGGCAGGCAGAACAGCTTTTTTGATGCATAAACGAGTAGTGCCATATCAGTGCTGTCGTGAATGTTTTCGGTGTGTTGATAACGTTTTTTGGAGAAATTGTAGCATTGAAAAAGTAATTTTGTGTCGTATCTTTGTGTTTGTAGCGTGCGATAAATATACCAACAAGTTGGGATTGTACGTGTTCGTTTGATTCACTTATTTTGTAGCCAAGAAATGAATAGCGTGTTGACTATGTTTAGTTCAAAGATGTATAAGCCTTCTGATAAGATGAGCGATCTTATTTGTGAAAACTATGTGATGCTTCAAGTATTAAGTCGTTTCGGACTCTCGTTGGGATTCGGCGACAAGACGATACAGGAAGTATGCGAAAGTCATCGTGTCGATTGTAAGACCTTTCTGATTGTTGTCAATTTTTTGCTTGAGGACAATGACCGGATGCAGGATCACTTAAAGGAACTTTCTATTTCGGCATTAATGAATTACTTGAAACAGGCACATCATTATTTCCTTGACTTTCAGCTTCCTGCTATTCGCCGGAAACTGATAGAGGCTCTCTGTAGTTCTCCTGAACAGGAAGTTGTTTTTCTGATAGTTCAGTTTTATGATGCTTATGTAGATGAAGTGCGTAAACACATGGAATATGAAAATCAGAAAGTTTTTACGTATGTGGAACAGTTGTTGCAGGGAAAGAAGCCGGAATCATACAATATTGGAGTATTTGCCCGCCATCACGACCAGATAAATACCAAGTTGACGGAGTTGAAAAATATCATTATTAAATATTATCCGGCCAATGGTGACAATCAGTTACTGAATGCGACTCTGTTCGATATTTTCAGTTGTGAAGAAGATTTGGCTTCGCACAATCGGGTAGAAGATTACTTGTTTGTGCCTGCTATCATGGAGTTGGAGAAGGAGGTAAAATGAAATCTCAGGAAATCATACATGTTGCTGTAGCCGATACATCAATCATTGTTCGCAGTGGTCTGGTTGCCGTGTTGAAACGTTTACCTGATTTGAATATACAAACGATTGAGGTTACATCCAAGGAAGGGTTGCAGCATTGCATGGAGGCGCATTGTCCGGACATCCTGATCGTGAGCCCTTTGTTTGAAGGATGGTTCGATCTGGATAGTTTCAAGCAGATTTACGGACAGCAGGAGCTTAAGGTCGTAGCCCTGGTTTCTGTTGTGATGGATGCCAATCAGTTGAGGGGGTATGACGAGCAAATCAATTTGTTCGATGATGTAGATAAGCTCACTCAGAAGGTAGCTTCCTTGATGAATGTTGCTGCCGATGATGAGAATGAACTGGACGCATTGAGTCAGCGGGAAAAAGAAATAATAGGTTGTATTGTACGCGGAATGACCAATAAGGAGATTGCGGAAAAATTATTTATTTCGGTGCATACAGTCATTACCCATCGGCGTAATATTACACGGAAACTACAGATTCATTCGGCTGCCGGTTTAACAATTTATGCCATCGTGAATAAGCTGGTTGAGTTGGGAGAGGTCAAGATGAATCTTTAAAAGAACCGGACGCTTCTTTATTTTGATTGTTTCTAAATACCTATTTTTAGGTATTGTCCGACTTAAGAAGAACCGGTATCTTTGCAGTGTTAGTCATATAGAAATTACGTAAACCACAAAAGTAAAAGAAGTTAGTTATTAGTTGGGCACGCCCTGCGAAGTGATTCGCGGGGCGTACGCGCATTTTCCTCCTGGATGTTGTAGGGTTTTTTCTGATAATCTCTTTTATCATTCAATAATTAGCTATAAATTTGTTGTTTGAAAACTAATAACTGAAATAAAATGAAAGTAGGATTATTCATTCCCTGCTACATCAATGCTGTTTATCCTCAGGTGGGGGTAGCCTCGTACAAGCTGTTGAAAAGTTTGGGCGTTGATGTAGACTATCCGCTTGATCAGACTTGCTGCGGACAGCCTATGGCAAATGCCGGATTTGAAAATGAAGCGGTAGAATTGGCCAAACGTTTTGACCGTTTGTTCGAACAATATGATTATATCGTGGGGCCTTCGGCCAGTTGTGTAGTCTTCGTACGCGATCATTATGGTAATCTTTTGGCTAAGGAGCAGCATCGTTGTGCCAGTGAAGGCAAAATTTATGATATTTGTGAGTTTATTCATGATGTGATAAAGCCCACGTCACTGAAAGCGTCTTTTCCTCATAAAGTCAGTATTCAGAACAGTTGTCACGGAGTACGGCTGATGCATTTGTCGTCTCCCAGTGAACTGAATATTCCTTATTACAATAAGTTGCGTGATTTGCTTTCTTTGGTGAAGGATATTGAGATCGTAGAACCTGAACGTCCGGATGAATGCTGTGGTTTCGGTGGAATGTTTGCCATTGAGGAACATGCTGTTTCCGGCCGGATGGGACGTGATAAGGTTCAGCGTCATCTGGATACAGGAGCCGAGTATATTGTAGGAGCCGACAGTTCTTGTCTGATGCATCAGAGTGGCATCATTTCCCGTGATCATCTTCCTATCAAAACCATCCATATTGTTGAAATTTTAGCTTCCGGTTTATGAGTACAAAACATTCCATAGTTGCCGAGAATTTCCAGAAGAACAAGGATCTGGCAACCTGGCACGACCAGACGTTGTGGATGGTACGTGCTAAACGTGATAAAATTAGTAAGGAAATACCCGAATGGGAGAAACTTCGTGACATGGCTTGTGCCATCAAAATGTATAGTAACAGCCATCTTGATTTGTTGTTGCAGGAGTTTGAAAAAAATGCGGTGGCAAATGGTGCTCATGTTTACTGGGCAAAAGATGCGGATGAGTACTGCTCCATTGTTTATAATATTCTGCAGGGACATCATGTCCAACATTTTATCAAGAGTAAATCCATGCTGGCCGAAGAGTGCGGATTGAATGAGTTTCTGGAGGAGAAAGGTATTGAGGTAGTAGAAAGCGATCTGGGTGAGCGCATTCTTCAGCTGATGCATAAACGTCCGAGCCATATCGTTTTGCCGGCTATCCATATCAAGAAAGAAGAAATCGGCGAGTTGTTTGTCAAAGAAATGGGAACAGAACCTGGAAATAATGACCAGACCTACCTGACTCATGCTGCCCGTAAGAATCTTCGCCATAAATTCATTCAGGCAGAAGCGGCTATGACCGGTGCCAACTTTGCGGTCGCTTCTACGGGCGAATGTGTGGTTTGTACCAATGAAGGAAACGCCGATATGGGGACTTCGCAGCCTAAATTACAGATCACGGCTTTTGGTATGGAAAAAATTGTTCCGGATCGTGATTCTTTGGGTGTATTTACCCGCTTGCTGGCCCGTTCCGGAACCGGACAACCTATTACCACTTATACTTCTCATTATCGGAAGCCGCGTAAAGGTGGAGAACTTCACATTATTATTGTCGACAATGGGCGCAGCCGTATTCTGGCCGATCAGGAACATGTTAAAACACTTAATTGTTTACGATGTGGAGCGTGTATGAATACGTGTCCGGTGTATCGTCGTAGCGGTGGATATTCTTATACTTATTTCATTCCAGGACCGATTGGCATTAACTTGGGAATGCTGAAGGCGCCGTTGCATTATTATGATAACGTATCGGCTTGTTCCTTGTGTTATTCCTGTCAGAATGTATGTCCAGCCAAAGTCGATCTGGCCGATCAGATTTATCGCTGGAGACAGAAACTGCATGACTTGGGAGTAGCAAATCCTTCCAAGAAATATCTGTCAGGGGGAATGAAAGTTCTGATGGAACATCCTCATTGGTTTAATATGGCTTTGAAGGGAGCTCCTATTGCAAATGTTCTGCCGCACTGGATGTTGTATAACGGATTAAACGACTGGGGAAAGGAACATGATATGCCAGAGTTCAAAAAAGAGAGCTTTAATGAGATGTGGAAGAAAAATAAAGTGAAGTAGTCATGAGTAGTAGAGAAGATATATTGCAAAGCATTCGTCGGAATACGAGGGTGCGGTATGAAAAGCCTGATTATGCTTTATTGGAAAAAGAGGCGATTGTTTATCCTGATAAATTGGTTCAGTTCCAGAAAATTATGGAAATGATGGGAGGTCGTGCCATTATTATTCAGGACGGAGAAGATGTGAACGATGTCATTCGCAGACAATATCCATCGGCAGAACGTATTGCTACGTGTATAGATGCGGTTGAGGCTGGTGGCAAGGAATATAAAATATCTTGTGCTACCTTTCATCCGGATGATGTTGAAAAGTCAGGTGATTTGGATGGAACCGATCTTGCCATTCTGCATGGCAGGGTAGGTGTCTGTGAGAATGGTGCTGTATGGATTCAGCAGGATGTAGAGCAGCGTGCCATTTATTTCATATCAGAAGCACTGGTGATTCTGCTGGATCGTAACAATCTGGTCAACAATATGCATGAAGCTTATAAGCGGATTGATACGGGTGAATACGGATATGGCGTCTTTATTTCCGGTCCTTCCAAAACGGCTGATATTGAACAGGCATTGGTGATGGGAGCCCATGGAGCCCGCGACGTGACTGTGCTTGTCCTATAATTTATAAATTAATGATAAAGAAAGAATCGGCACCAGATCAGCGTAGTCTGACTGATGCCGGTTCCCGTTATTGGTCGTTAGAAGATGCGGCCGCTGAGGCGAAGCTTTAATACTGGATAAACAGTAAGTTTATTGATAATATCTGTATATTCATTATCTGCTTCGTTTATCAGGTTGCCCAAGTCTCCATTGTCTGAATATACTTCGGGCGTACCATGAAACTGAACTCCCAGTTCGAATGCCAGATTAATCCGGTTTTTAGGAACGGCACGTCCAAAACCAAGTCCTACATAGGGCCTGAATCCAGCTACTTTCAATCCTCCGGATACATTACCGTTTTTATCAACCGGAATGCTATAATCGCCGATTTCAATGCCGTATTCACCACCTTCAGCAATCAGGTCTTGTAATTCATCGCTATGTCCTGTAAGTTGCACAAGTTTGTTTCCGCCAAAATAGGCACCTGCCGTTACGAAGAAACTGGATGACTTGAATGGATATACATTCAATAATAAGTTTCCGGATGTTCTTTTTAATGTACCTTCCGCATTAAGGGTTCCGTTGTATGGTACGCCATCCGATTCACCACTGACATCAACATTTCCATTCATCGAAAAGCCGGGCATGAAGTCAACGCCTGCTCTAAGGGCCAGATAGTTACCAATTGGAGTTGCTACGTCAAATCCAATACCGGTAGTACCTGCATTTACTCCTACAGCTACCGAATTAAAATATCCGTAATTGTGTTCCTGTGCATGTAACAGGTTGTTTCCTACCCCGGTTAATAATGCCAAACAGCATAAAATTAATTTTTTCATTGTTTTTGATTTAATAATAGATAGTACAAAATTAAGTTCTATTTAGTTTATATTCAATAAATACTTTTTATATTCGTTCTTAAGCTATTGCATCTGCGTGTTATCCTGTTACTTTTTGTAACTAAGCAGATAAATTATTTTCAATTTACATACACCGTCCGGAAATATTTCTGGAACAATACTTTGGCTTCTTCCAATTGTTCGGGAGTATTCAGTTTTACATCTTTCAACTTGTATTCCATATTCATGGCTTCGTATTTATGTACGCCCAGTGTGTGGTAGGGAAGAATCTCAACCCGTTCTATCATTTTATAGTCTTTGAAATGTTCCCCAAGTGCTTCGATGTCTTCCTTGAAGAAGCTATAGCCTTGTACCAGTACGTAACGCAACCAAAAAGGCTTTTGATGCTCTTCCAGCCAGGCAGCAGTCTTTAGGGTTTGTTCGTTGCTGCGCGAAGTAAGTGCTTTGTGACGTTCGTTGTTGAATTCCTTGACATCCAGCAGTACCAGATCTGTCAGTGAGAATAATTCTTCTACTTCCTTGTTCCAGATGCCTCCGTTTGAATCTACACAGATGTGTATTCCTGCTTTTTTCAGTTCTTCGAACAGTGGAATCAGGTTTTTGGCCTGAAAAATCGGTTCCCCACCGCTGAATGTTATTCCCCCTTTTTTCCCGAAGAAAGGCTTTTGATTGACTGCCATCCGGACTATTTCTTCCGGAGCTGTTTCTTTACTTTCTCCTTTGGCGTCGATGGTATCCGGGTTGGCACAGTACAGGCAGCGGAAATTGCAGCCTTGCAGGAAAACAACCAGGCGGATACCCGGACCGTCGTATGTGCCTAATGATTCGTATGAATGAACTCTGATCATTTGTATAGATAAAGTGAATGAAAATACAAATGTCATCCAGAAGATGATTTTTCTTCTGAATGACAAATGTGGCTATGATTAAAAAGTGAATTGATTACATGCGTTCGTGGAAGCTGCGTGAAATTACTTCCAGCTGATGTTCACGGCTCAGCTTGATGAAGTTTACAGCATAGCCCGAAACACGAATGGTCAATTGCGGATATTTTTCCGGATGTTCCATGGCATCCTCCAGCATTTCGCGGTTCAGTACATTTACATTCAGGTGGTGTGCTCCTTTTACAAAGTAACCGTCCATCATGGTAACCAGGTTTTCGATACGGTTCTCCTTGTCAACGCCCAGTGATTTCGGTACGATGGAGAATGTGTTGCTGATACCGTCCTGAGAATCGCGGTAACGCAGTTTGGCTACTGAACTCAGCGAAGCGATGGCGCCGTTCTTGTCACGTCCGTGCATCGGGTTCGCACCGGGAGCGAAAGGTACGCCTTTGGCACGTCCGTCAGGAGTAGCACCGGTCTTTTTTCCGTACATTACGTTAGAAGTAATGGTCAGAATAGACAAGGTCGGTTTGGCATTCTTGTAAACCGGCAGTTTCTTTAGTTCTTCGTCGAAGTAGTAAATCAGGTCTACTGCCAGATGGTCTACACGGTCATCGTCGTTGCCGAAGCACGGATATTCACCTTCGATGTCGAAGCCTTCGGTCAGACCGATTTCGTTACGTTTGGCCGTTACCTTTGCATATTTAATGGCTGAGAGAGAGTCTACGGCAATTGACATACCCGCTACTCCATACGCCAGATTGATTACCGGATCTGTATCGACGAAAGCCATCTGAGCCTTTTCGTAATAATATTTGTCGTGCATGTAGTGGATAATGTTCATGGCTTCGTTGTATACACGTGCCATTTCTTTCAGTACCTTCTTGTAGTTGGCCAGCACTTCTTCGAAATTCAGTACGTCGCTGCTCAGCATCGGTATGTCTTTTACCATGACAGTTCCTGTGTTTTCACAACGTCCGCCGTTGATGGCCAGCAGCAAGGCTTTGGCCAGGTTACAGCGTGCACCGAAAAACTGTATGTGACGTCCTATATCCTGATAAGAAACACAGCATGCGATACCGTAATCGTCAGAGTTACGCACTTCACGCATCAGATCGTCGTTTTCATACTGGATAGAAGAGGTATCGATGGAAACCTGTGCACAGAAATCCTTGAATCCTTCCGGCAGTTGCGGACTCCACAGTACGGTCAGGTTCGGCTCCGGAGAAGGTCCCAGATTGTACAGGGTCTGCAGGAAACGGAATGAAGTCTTGGTTACCTTGGTACGTCCGTCGTTGAAGCGGCCGCCGATAGATTCAGTCACCCAGGTCGGGTCACCGGCAAAGATGTCTGTATAAGCCTGCATGCGCAGATGGCGTACCATACGCAGTTTGATAACAAACTGGTCAATCAGTTCCTGTGCGTGCATTTCATCGAGACCGTTGTGGGTCATGTCGTATTCGATGTAGATGTCGAGGAATGAAGATACATTGCCTAAAGACATTGCGGCACCGTCTTGTTCTTTTACGGCTGCCAGGTAAGCCATGTATACCCATTGTACAGCTTCCCGGGCGTTGGTTGCAGGATGGCTCAGATCCAGTCCGTACTGTTCGCCCATAATTTTTATTTCTTTCAGGGCTTTAATCTGTTCGGCTACTTCTTCACGCAGACGGATACGGGCATCCGTCATCGGACCTGTCAGGTGACGCAAGTCATTCTGTTTTGCTTCGATCAGGCGGTCCAGACCGTACAGGGCCAGTCGGCGATAGTCTCCGATGATACGTCCACGGGCATAATTATCCGGCAGACCGGTCAGGAAGCCCAAAGAACGGAATGAACGAATCTCTTCGGTGTATGCATCGAAAACGCCATCGTTATGTGTTTTCCGGTAATGTGTAAAGATATCTTTTACTCTCGGATCGACTTCTACGCCATTTTCACGACAAGCTTTTTCTACTACTTTGATACCACCAAAAGGTTTGATGGCGCGTCGGAGCAATTCATCGGTTTGCAGACCTACAATAACTTCGTTTTCCTTATCTATATATCCAGGGGCAAAAGAAGTAATGGTAGACACAGTCGAGGGGTCAAGCGATCGGACTCCGTTATTGGCGCGTTCTTCTGCCAGTGCTTCCAGACACTTGTTCCATACTGCTTTTGTACGTTCGGTCGGACCGGTCAGAAACGATGCGTCGCCTTCGTAGGGAGTGATGTTTTGTTTTACGAAATCGGTCACATTGATTTCATGATTCCAGCGTCCTTCTTTGAAATTCATTGTCATAGGTCAAATTTTAAATGGTTGTTTGTAGCTTTTCAACTGTTTGCAAAGTTACACAATGCTATTTAATTACACAATACCTAGAATTAATTAGATTGTTAAATTGAAATAATTACAATATTCGTGAGGCATTTGTTCGTTTCGTAAATGTTTCAAAAGCTTTATATTCAGTGTACTATCCAATGGTAAATTTAAGAAGTTTAAAAAAAGTGCTTCAAATGTTTGCACATCTCAAAAAGACCCTCTATATTTGCACCGCGTTTGAGAGAAAACGTGTTTTAAGACTTGAAGCCATGGAAGTTTGGGTGAGTGGCTGAAACCAGCAGTTTGCTAAACTGCCGTACGGGTTACCGTACCGGGGGTTCGAATCCCCCAGCTTCCGCTTCGGTTTATACAATATGGCGCTTTCGTCTAGTGGCCTAGGACGCGGCCCTCTCACGGCTGAAACACGGGTTCGATTCCCGTATGCGCTACTTTTGGAAGTTTGGGTGAGTGGCTGAAACCAGCAGTTTGCTAAACTGCCGTACGGGTTACCGTACCGGGGGTTCGAATCCCCCAGCTTCCGCAGAAGTGGAAAATTGAAACTTTAAAAGGTTCCGCAATGATAAATTGCGGAACCTTTTTATTTTACTCAATTCTGTTTAAATTTGGAACCCTTTACTAATCTTTTAAGCGTATGAAAGAACTTGTTTCAAATGCCCAGATTCCTTTCGAACTAACCAACGAACAGCGCAGATATTTAGGATTACTTCCTGTAAAGGATACATGGAACTTAGTCTGTATTGCTGGAAAATATTTGTATTTTGACGGAGAAATTATCCGTAAGGAAATACAGAGTGATGAAATGGGAAACTATTATGAGACGGAATTGTGTGAACATACTGCCCAAAATCGTACGCTTTTATTACCCAAGACAAAGCGAGGAAAACTGAAACCATTGACAGCCTCTGCCTTGTCTTTTCGCCCACAGGGATGTTATTTCCGTTTTGATCTAGGTTGTGTAATGATAGGAAACAATATCACACATACAGAGTATTATGTGGAACGCAGGACTAATTTTTGCTCATTGCACGAGTGGCTTGATAAATGGATGATAGAATCTACGGAAGAAGACTTGGAAGATATAGAGTGCTTCAGACAAGCTGAACGTCAGCATGTGAAATACCGGGAAGGAGATTTTTTCACCTTTAAAGTGGGACGAAGAAAATGGGGATTCGGACGTATTGTGATGAATGTGGAGGCATATCGAAAAACAGAAAGATATGCTCGACAGAATAATTATGGGCTGAAAGAATTATTGGGAAAACCATTGTACATCATGGTTTACCGGAAGTTGGCCGATATTCCTTATGCAGATTTAAAGGAGTTGGAAGTGTGTGCTGTTTCTCATGTGCAGCCCATTATGGACGATCGTTTTTACTATGGGGAATATAAAATTATAGGGAACAAACCGGTTTCTCCTGAAGAATGGGAGCCTGTAATAACTTATGGGAGAAGTCTGATGGATAGAAGGACTGTATTCTTACAGTATGGATTGATTTACAAGG
The DNA here is from genome assembly GCA_900553185.1 of uncultured Bacteroides sp. Taxonomy (GTDB): domain Bacteria; phylum Bacteroidota; class Bacteroidia; order Bacteroidales; family Bacteroidaceae; genus Phocaeicola. Next base: position 6,825 of record USCT01000003.1, on the reverse strand, counting down.
AAACAAGCGGCCGGCAATTTAATAAGTTTCTGGTAGGAGAAGATGGCCGGGATAATCCCTATTATAATGCAGGTATAGGTTGGGTAATTTACAATATTTCTGGTTTGGGAGAAGAAGAGAAAGAGAGTGCGGAATGCTATGTTTATAGTCCGTTAAGTGATCCGAAGAATAGAAAGATTAAAAGGGAGATTTTTTCATTCTTCGGATTGGATGCTGATAAGACTTATGCTGAAAACTTGAAGAGAGAACAGGAAAAGGAATGATTTGTGCTCATAAAGTCCGTCCATGGAGAAATAGAAGAAAATGAATTCAATGTCTTCCTTTGTCACATTATATGGGCGAAAGAAAAAATCCACACTTACATTAAGTGCTTTGGATAAGGCTATAAGTATGGTGCTGTCTGGCACTTTTAAGTCGCTGTGAAAATGTTATAAGTTATAATTTTTGTATTTGACTAATTCAATTTTTATTGATAATTCTTATATTTGAAAACTTATATTAGAAAATTGGCCTATGAGACTAATAAATTTACATTTTTTGTTATTTTTTAGTATAATCTGTATTAGTTGTGAAAACCATAAATCTGTTTGTATTAATGGCGCTTGTGATAACTATGCTGATGGTACTTCAATAGAATTATATTACCTTCAGAATGATTCGGTCATCACTGTCGCAAATGATACTTTGATTCACGGTGGCTTCAATTTCACTATTGATGAAGCCAACTCGGATATGGCTTATTATATATCCGTCAATGATACACAAAATCCGTTAAGAGGTATGTTCTTTGTTGAGAAAGGAACAGTGAATATAGTATTTGACTCCACCTATCACGTATCAGGTACACCCATGAACGACCTGTATAATACCTATCTCAGTGAAACGCGAAGAATAGAAAGATTAGGAGAGAGGGAATATCGCAGGAGCATAAAAGGGAAAGACAATCCGGATACATCGGTGTATGATTCTTTGGCACAGGTCTACACCGAGTATAAGGTTAAGTTTCAGCTTGATAATATGCACAATATCGTGGGTAGGACTGTATTTGTCAATGAAATCGGTTCTGTGTATGACCCTCATTTCCTTGAAACTTATCCTACACTGCCGGAGGAAGTGAAAGCCGACAAAAAAGTACAATGGTACTATGAGCTTCGCCTGGATATGGACCGAAAACAGAAGGAACTGGATGCCAAGATTGGTACGAAGATAAAGGATATGGAATTTCCGGATGCCCATGGAGTAAGAAGAAAGCTTTCCTCGTTTATCCCTCAAAACGGATACTTGTATATTGACTTATGGTCTTCAGCCTGTGCTCCCTGCATTGCAGAGTTTCCCGAACTGGAAAAGACGTACAGCCAGTATAAGGAAAAAGGACTGGATATCCTTCTGATTTCGATAGACAAGAATAGGGATGATTTTCAGGCGGCCATGAAGAAATATCAGATAAAGTTTACTTCTTTGATTGATACAACTGAAGGAGAAAAGGTAAAAGAGAATTTTCCTTTCTCAGGTATACCGCATGGTATTCTGATTAATAGTAACGGGGAGATTGTGGCAAACCAGCTTCACAATGGATTATTGAAAAAGGAATTAGAGGAATTAATAAATGAATAATTAATAATGGTTATTAACGATGAATAGAATTTTTCTTTATATATTACTTTTGATAGTCTCAAGTAACATTTCTGTAGCTCAAGATTGTCTTGACACTGAATCTTATTATCAATATATCAAAAATAACGGACAACCACATTTAGAATATGTACTTGATAAAATACGTTCATATTCAGTTGTTGCATTAGGAGAAGATCATTGGATAGATGCACACCCTCAATTCTTGTGCGATTTAATAACTGCTTCGGCCCAGGATTCAACAGCGAATATTGATGCGGTCGCAGTTGAGTTTGGCTCAGAAAGGTATCAACATCTTGCTGATAGCTTGATAAAATCTCCTGTTTACAGAGAAGACTTGGTCTTTAAGATATTGCAATATACACCTGATGATTTGGGAAATCCTTACAAAGAATATGCAGACGTTTTCAAGAGTGTATGGGAAAATAACCAAAAAAAGCCTAAGAATCTTCGCACTCGTATTCTATTGTTAGACCCAGCATATATACAAGATTATTTTGATGGTAAAGATTATGTCTATACGGGATCACGGGATGATAATATGTTTGATATCATAAGAAACTATATCATTAAACGCTCGCACATAGTATTTTATGCAGGTGCAGCACATACCTTGGCTCGTGTAAATGGTACACGTCAAGGGAATTACTACTATAATTGGCCTTCAGCCGGCTTTTTACTTAAAAACTGTTATCCGCAAGATGTATTTATCATTAATTTATGGGGTGGTCAAATGGGAGGCAGAGGATATATAGAGAATAGTCAAACACGGTGGAATCTTATAGCTGACGGTGTAATAGATAAAGCTTTCCAGAAATATGGTAATAAACCTGTTGGTTTTGATTTAAAAGATGATTTTCCTCTATTAAGAACAGAAACATATTTCGCTAATCCTACAATAAAACTGTCAAGTTATGGCGAAAAAGGTTCACCTTACACAAAAGAACAAAAGCTTAGTGATATGTGTGATGGTATTGTATTTGTCAAGCCCGTATCAGAATTTAATGGAATTCAACTTATAAATATTTATGATAAAGAATTTATTGAAAAGGCAAATAAACGTACTAAAGGTTCTTGTGAAACAGTAGAGGATATTTTGAAGACTATCAAGGAATGGCATCCTATTCTCAAGTACAACTTATAATAAAAGGATTCTTGATTTTGTATTGCAAATTAAGTTAATCAATAATATTTATTATGAATGTTTTAAGAATAAAAACTGTCATATTTTTATTCTTGTACGGTTCTGTATCAGTTTGGAGTCAGACAACAGGAAAAGTCATAGATACTAACAATAAGCCAGTTGAAGGTGCTACCATTGTCATGCAGCTACCGGATTCAACCTATCTGGGGGCAGCCATATCTGCGGCCGACGGTACGTTCATACTTGAGCCCGAGCCGGAGAGTTACCAGCTCATCGTACAGCATCTGCTTTATCAGACCAGGCAGGTTAAGGGACAGGCCCGTGATATTGGTATCATTATCTTGGAGCCGAAAGACTATAATCTGGAAGAAGTGGTAATCGAGGGGGAACGCCCGTTTGTCACCGTGGAAAAGGGAAAGCTGAATTATGATATTTCAGCAATCTCAGAAAAACATATCGTAAACAATGCCTACGAGGCTATCTGTAAGCTGCCGGGGGTACAGGACAGGAACGGCAAGCTCTCGCTGGTGGGTGCCAAGGATGTGACGGTGGTTCTGAACGGGAAGGCAAGTACACTGACACAGGAGCAGCTGATCGAGATGTTGAAGAATACTTCCGCTTCGCAGGTACAGACAGCCGAAGTGATGTATAATACACCACCCGAATATCATGTGCGCGGGGCTGCCATTAATATCGTAATGGCCAAGGCAGACGACAATACCCTTCAGAGTGAACTTTCGGCTAGCTACAGCAACCAGTATTTCAGCAGTTACAGCGGCAATGTAAACTTCCTGCTGACGAAAGACAAGTCGTCGCTGAATGTTTCTTATAACCCGGGCTATTCGCATATCATGACCGTGATGGACCTGGCTTCCATGCACAGCTATGACGGGAAGGTATATGACATCACACAGACACAGAAAATCAATACAAAGGGTTGGAAGCATAACATCTATGCTGAATATGGCTATCAGATAAACGAAGACAACGAGTTGAGCGTGGGCTACAACGGTGCCTTGTCGAACAACGGCAAAGGTACGATTGATGTAAGCGGAAACTTTCAGGACAGCCATAACGACAAGTTGCAGGACAGCCGGCTACACAATGTCTTTGCCCGTTATTCTTCCGGCTTCGGACTTGATTTTGGTGTGGATTATACGGACTATTCGATGAATGACAAGAATCGTCTGGAAAGTGAACTGACAGACAACAGTCGTCAGTTGCTTGATTATACTTCGGAACAGAAGATACGCAAGTTCTCGGTGTATGCCGACCAGAGCCACAGTCTTGCCAATGACTGGACATTGAAGTACGGTGTCCGTTATGACTATACCGATAACAAGAACAGCCAGTTGTTTAATCAGGCGGAAGGAAAGGGGGACGTGGATAATTCCTCTTCGCGCCTTTATGAGCAGATTACTAATTTTTATGCCGGCTTCGACAAGGAATTTGAAAGCGGTTTGTCTCTTTCGCTTTCGGCAACCGGTGAGTATTATTCCATCGGAAATTATCACAAATGGGCAGTCTATCCGCAGGCCAGTCTGAGCTATTCGCCGTCGGAGAAGCATACGTTCATGCTGGGCGTTTCATCGGAAAAGGACTATCCCACTTATTGGGATATGCAGACCAGTACTACCTACATGAATGCCTACGAAGAGGTCCAGACCATCGAGGGATTACGACCGGCCAATGTCTACAGTGTGAACGCCAATTATCTTTTTCTTCAGAAGTACATGCTGTCGCTGTTTTATGAGCGTACCAACGATTATTTCACGATGGACATGTATCAGGCGAAAGACCGTCTGGCACTTGTATACCGCACGCAGAACTGGAACTATTACCAGTCCTTCGGTATGAGTGCCAATATTCCGTTCAGTATCGGCAATTGGCTTTCCTCGCAGGTTAATGCTACCGTCCTGAATGATCGTAATCGTTGCGATAACTTCTGGGATATTCCTTTCGACCGGAACAAATGGGCTTGTATGCTGGCCATGCAGAATCATTTTTCGGTGGGTTCCAACCTCGGATTTGACCTGGATGCGATGTACCGTTCAAGCATGATTTCCGGTATCAGCGATACGAAACCGGTTTTTACGGTTAATGTAGGAGCACAATGGAATTTCCTGAACGACAAGGCCAGTCTGAACCTGAGCTGTTCCGACCTGTTCGATACCATGCGTATGAAGGTGAGAAACCGCTATGCTGGACAGCACATCGACTTGAACATGGGACAATACAGCCGTACCGTTTCAGTGAAATTCGTTTACCGTTTTGGAGGCAGTATCAGCAAGGAAAAGAAGGAAGCAGATGCTTCACGGTTTGGAAAGTAATATGTTTAGAACAATAATTTTTTTAATGGGATTGACAAATATCCTTAGATTGTAAAGAAAGAATATGACAGCAATTTTGCAATTTAAATTATGTTTTAAGTTTATTCGGTTTTTACTATCAATATGCTTATCCTTTTTCTTTGTGGCTAATACATATGCTGATATGTTCTTAAGTGTAAATTCTGGGATATACTTTAAAGATAGTGTAGATGTTACCAGAAAGATAACTTTTCCCAAGAAGAATTTTTTTAGAGCTGCTGGCGAAGTCTTTGGGATGAATATGGGGCTATGGGCTTTTGACAGGTATGTTTTAAAAGGTCATTATGCTTATATTTCATTTGAGACTATTAAAGAAAACTTCAAGCATGGATTTGAATGGGATAATGATCATTTGAATACAAATATGTTTGCCCATCCTTATAATGGTTCTCTTTTTTTCAATGCAGGAAGATCGAATGGCTTTAATTTTTGGCAATCAGAACTTTTTGCAATCGGCGGAAGTGCTATGTGGGAACTATTTATGGAGCGTGAATATCCATCCACTAATGATATAATAGCTACTCCAATTGGGGGTGCAGCATTAGGCGAGGTTTTTTATCGAATTTCTGATATGACTTTGGATGAACGAACGACCGGAGGCAAACGTTTTGGCCGTGAAGTCGCTTCTTTTATTATTTCTCCTATGAGGGGAATTACACGTATTATTACTGGGAAGGCTTGGGAAAAGAGTCATGTATCTGGAAAAGAATTCTCAAACGTTCCATTTAATTTAAATCTGTCGTTGGGAACACGTATCTTATTTTATCATGATGATACTAGTATTACAAAAGCTGGTGTAAGTGCTCGTATTAACATGGAATATGGAGACCCTTTTGATGGTGATTCAAAAATGCCGTATGAATATTTTTCATGTTTGGCTGAGTTTAATATAATGAAATCTCAACCGCTATTAAGCCGAGTTGAAATTATAGGAAGATTATTGTCTAAAGAACTTATATCTACAGGCAAGTGTGATTTATCTGCTGGTTTATATCAGCATTTTGATTTTTTTGATTCTGATACAATAAGCCAACATGTATCTACTGTTTTAGAACCTTGTGTAGTTCCATATAAATTAGGTACACCAGCATCTGTTGGTGTTGGGTCTATGTTCTCCTACCACAATGATGGTGCTAAATTGAATATCTCTGCTCATTTAAACGGTATATTGCTTGGCGGAATTTTAAGTGATTACTATCGTTATTATCATCGTAATTATAATTGGGCATCAGGTTTTTCAATGAAACTGGGTGTTGATGGATACTTTTTGCATGATAAGTTGTCTTTCACATTAAAAAATCAGTTTTATAGACTCTATACAAGAGATACGTGGGGGCTTAATGAACATTGGTCTGAAATACCTGGAGGTAAACCTGTTAATGTCCAAGGAGATGATTCTGTAGGCTCTTTTTATCATTTTGAAGGCCAAGTGAATTATAAAGTTTTTAAGCAATTAGCACTTTCTGCAAGATTTGATATGTATAGCAGGAGTACTCGTTATAGAAGCGGCCTGCAATATGAAAATTGGTATGCTTCAGACTGGTTTGTTAATAGTAAACAGATAAGTACTCAACTTATGTTGACTTATTCGTTTTAACTGTATTATAGTAAAAGTAAAATGTAAGCATACTATTTTCCGCCTTGACGCACATTATTCACAACCCTACCTTTGCGCCGTAA
>USCT01000002.1 GCA_900553185.1 uncultured Bacteroides sp. | reverse complement strand
GTGAGCAAAGGATGAAACCTGTAAAGCTGCTGCTCAAGAACTGCATGAATATAGGAAGTGAGGCAGCCGCAGAAAACTCGGCATTCATCTTCTCTCTGATAGAAAGCTGTAAGTTGAACGATATAGACCCTCAAGATTACCTGAAGCACTTGTTTGAATGTATTCTTCATGGTAATAACTGCGACAGGAAGGCTCTTCTGCCATGTTTTTATAAACCGGAATGTTAAAACAAAAATATTTTCTTACGGACTTTTTTATTTTATCGGCTGTTTTTCAGCCGATAAAATTGTCGTGGCGGAATATAGAATGGTTACGCAATACCATTCATTGCATAAAGCTTTAAAGATAATATTATGAAACACGTTATTTCCTTCTTTTCTCTATTGTTTCTGTGTTTGACGCATGTTTATGCGAATGCATTTAGTGTGCGTCAGTTAGGGTTGTCTCAAGGATTATCCAATAATTGTGTGAATGATATTTCTCAGGATAAAAGCGGAACATTATGGTTTGCTACAGAAGAAGGACTGAATCGTTTTGACGGCAGGAAGTTTATCCCATATTATAAAAAAGAGAATTTCTCGATAACCGGTAATGAACTGAATTGTTTGCTGGATGATCCGGTAGATTCCGTTTTGTGGATTGGAACACAAAGGGCTGGGCTTAATGGATATGATTATGTCAATAATAAGTTTATCGCATACCAGCATGATGATACAGATTCCAGAAGCATTATTACCAATGATATAACAGATATTGCAAAAGCAAGCAATGGTAATCTGTGGATTTCTACTTATTGGAAAGGTATAGAATATTTTGATAGGGCAAATGATGAATTTATTCATTATAATACGTCTACGTTGCCTGGTTTGGTCAGTGATAAGGTATGGACTGTATTGGATGATAATGATGGAAATTTGTATGTAGGGCATGTTGATAATGGCTTGTCTGTCATATCTTTGAAAAATCGTGTTGTGAGAAATTATGTGCATGTAGCTTCTGATAAGAATAGTTTGTCCGGAAATGAGGTGAAATGTATTTTTAAAGACAGCAATGGCAATATATGGGTAGGAACAAATCAGGGGGTGGCCTTGTTTGATTCTAAAGAGGAGAAATTTATAAGCTATAACGATAAATATAGTCGGATGCGAAATAATGTATCTTCCATAATTCAGATAAAAAATGAATTGTGGATAGGTATGGAATTTGGTGGAGTGGCGATTATCGATCTGTCCCAGCGTACATTCGTTTCACCCGAAAACTTTAAAATTACTTTTATTGGTGGGGAGAATGATAAATATGCCTTGTCCAATATGAATGTGAGGTGCCTGTTTCAAGACTCTTTTGATAATATATGGCTGGGTGTATGGGGAGGCGATGTAAACTTTATAGGCAATATTGATCCTCCTTTCTGTTGTATAACCGGTCCCAATCCTCATAAAACGGATTTTACTTTTGACAATTCGAATATTCTTACCGTCTCTACGGTTTCGGGGGGTGAAAATTATGTTTCTACCAATGGAGGTAGTATCTATTTGATGAAGGATGGACAACTTGTCGACTCTTATAAATTCAATAGAAACGGGGGAGCTGTTGCCCAGACGTCATTGTACGACCCCAGCGGCTATATCTGGTATGGTTTGTTTATGGGAGGTGTACAGATCTTTGATTTGAAACAGAGGACCTTTTCACCTGTTCAGAATGAATCGTTAGAGGATGTTGATGTCCGACAGATTTATAGAGATTCGGATGGATATTTCTGGTTGTCTACAAGTTCCGGTATTTACAAACTCGACAGAGTGGCTCCATTTAAGATCTTGAATCATTTTTCTGTAGAGAATGATCTGGTCAGATGTCTGTTGAAGGATGAAAAAGGGAATTTTCTGGTTGGAACATTCGGTAGCGGACTGGTTGTATTCGATAATCAGATGAATCTGATAAAGAAGTTTCAGGTAGTAAATAATTTTCCGTCGAATGCGATCAACCAGATTTATGTGGATAGTAAAAAACGGATCTGGATTGCTACAGGAGAAGGACTTGTCAGATTTGATGACTCTACCTATGAAAACTATAAGGTGTTCAATAAGGAACAGGGCCTTGAAAATATCCATATCCGTTCCATCATAGAAGACAATTGGGAGAACTTTTGGATAAGTACCAATCGTGGAATCAGTTGTCTGGAAAAAGGAAAGGAGTCTTTTCTGAATTACTCGGAAATAGATATGCTGTTTTCTGGCAGTTTTAATTCAAGTTGTGTGTCAAAAGATGCGGATGGCATGATCTATTTTGGCTCGACGGCAGGATTGTGTTATTTCAATCCGATAAACGTACTTTCAGAAAAGAAAGCGCCCCTGCCGTTCATTTCAAGTTTTACGATCAACGAGCCGCTTTATTCTTCGAAAAAATCAAATGTTATCTTTTTCCCTCGGGTGGATGAGCCGATCAAGCTGAATTATTCTCAGAATAATTTCAGTTTTTCCATCAGTGTAAAAGATTATGCCATATCACAAATCGTAGAATATGCCTATATGCTGAAGGGGTTTGATTCTTCATGGTACATTATCGATGACCCCAGCAATGTCATTTTTAGGAATATTCCTTATGGCGATTATAAATTACTTGTGCGGACCCGGGTACACAACCATAACTGGTCTGATGAGATTATTTCAATGCCCATTATTATTATGCCTCCTGTGTGGTATACGTGGTGGGCTAAAGTAATATATGTCGTCTTGATAGCCTGTATCTTTATTTATGCTCTTTATCGGTACAAAAGGCGTTTGAATCTGTCGTATTCCTATAAAATAGAAAAGCAGAACTATATGCGTGAGCAAGAACTCAACCAGGAGCGGTTAAGGTTTTATACCAATATCACGCATGAGTTGCGTACTCCATTGACACTGATTATCGGTCCGTTGGAAGATATGATTTCACAGGTCGGAGATGATAAGCTCAGACATAAACTCTCTATGATTTATCAGAGTGCCTTGAAGTTGCTGAAGCTTATCAATCAGATTCTGGAGTTTAGAAAAACAGAGACTCAGAACAGACGGCTGTGTGTATCGAAGGGGAATATTGCTTCTGTTGTTTATGAAGTTGGATTGAAGTACAAGGAATTCAATCGGAATCCGGCTATCAATCTTGAGATTGTGGTAGAGAATGAGAATATCATTCTTTATTTTGATAAGGATGTATTGACGATGATTCTGGATAACTTGCTTTCCAATTCATTCAAATATACGGAGAGTGGCTATATCAGAATGAAGGTGGGATTGCGGGATTACGACAATGAGCACTACGTGGAGGTTTGTGTCTGCGATTCGGGTTACGGAATTTCGGAAGAAGCCATTTCACATATTTTTGACCGTTATTATCAGGAGGGAAGCGAGCACCAGGCTTCTGGCTCCGGAATCGGACTGGCTTTGGTCAAGAATCTGATAGAGTTGCACCATGCCAAAATTTTTGTGAAGAGCAAGAAAAACGAGGGGACCGAGTTCAGAATTCTTTTGCTGGCTGATTATGATTATCCCGATGAGTTGCATGCCGAGAATGAATCGGTATCCTCCAGTGCCGGGGTAGAACAACGCAATGAGTTGGATGAGGCCGCCGATAAGAAGCCGATTGTCTTGTTTGTAGAAGATAATGCGGACATCCGGGCGTATGTAAACGAATCTTTGTCGGATGAGTATGAAGTGAAACTTGCGCCGAATGGCAAGATAGGGCTTGATATGGCTGTGAGTCTGATACCGGATATTATTGTCAGCGACATCATGATGCCGGAGATGGACGGTTTTGAAATGTGCCGGTCTGTTAAGAATAATGTATGCACCTGTCACATTCCCATTATTTTACTTACGGCAAAAGATTCGCTTCACGACAAGGAAGAGGGCTATACGGTTGGGGCAGATTCATACATTACGAAACCGTTTAGCGCTTCTTTGCTGAAAATCAGAATAAAGAATCTGATAGAGACTAGAAAGAGTCTCTCCGAGAAGCTTTCCAAGGAGATTTCCATCAAGGAGAAGAGGAAGATTATCGAAGACTCGGCCAGTAAACTGGACAATGATTTTCTGATCAAGTTCAATAATATCATTGAGTCAAATCTGTCATTGGAGAAGCTGGATGTCAGTTATATTGCGGATAAACTATGTATGAGTAATTCTACCTTGTATCGGAAGATAAAGGCATTGACAGGCCTGTCTACCAATGAATATGTAAAGAAGATTAAAATGCAGCATGCCGAACGTCTGCTTCTTGAGGGAAAATATAATATTTCGGAAATTGCCTTTATGATAGGAATGAACAGTACCGTTTATTTTCGCCAGTGTTTTAAAGAGGAGTTTGGAGTGGTTCCTTCCGATTATCTGAAGAAAATCAAGGGTTAGTTCCGTTTCGGTGATGAACAGGAAAGTGCGCCGGCAGACAGATTTGTTGCCGGCGCACTTTTTCTGTTCGAAAAGGAAAGTTTTTGACGAAAAACGGTTGACAGGATGTCACGGATAACTGGCGGAATTTGAATCAGATAGATTGAATATATAACTTTTTGTGCAGACCTTTTAAAATACATACTTGAATCATTCATTGATTGATTTATATATCTTTTATGAAAGATTTGTTAATGTATGATATGATAATTAACAATAATTTTGCTGAGCTGAATGAAAAAAACTATTGTTTAACTTAATAAAATCTGTATGAAAAAGCATTTTTACAATGCCTTATTTGGTGGCATTTTTTTGTTGGCTTTCAGTGCAACTGGATGTAGCGATGACGTTGGCTATCCGGAGGTGGATGGAAAGGAACCGACTATGACTTTGGCGACAGACCACATTGAATCGGGCGCCGGTCATAAGTTTACTATTGAAGGAACACTTGCCGATGCAGACGGTATAGCCTCTGTCAATCTTCAGTGTGCTGATCTCTTCCTGAATAAAACAATTGATTTAATTGAAATTTATGGTGCGCCTCAGGAAACTTATGATTTGAGTTACTATTTTGAGCTTGCCCAGAATGAAATTGGCGAACGTTTTACCGTAAAGGTTACGGTGACCGATGTGGGCGGACGCTCTGTTTCTCAGGATGTCCTGATTACGATGGATGGCGATTTTGAGAATCCTACCTTTACGGTGGCTCCGAGTGAAACGGTTACTGTATTGATCAAGTCGGAGACCAAATTCAAACTTAATTTTACGGTAAGTGATGACCGTGCATTGGATTACGTACAGATTAGTATTCCGGGTGTAGCCGGTTATGAAAACTATACCGTAGATGCGGCAGGTAAGACTACGCTTGAAGTGTCAGAATTAATTAATCTTCCCAGCGAGGTGAAGGATTACGATGCGACATTGACCGCTGTCGATAAGAAGGGCAATGAAACCGTAAACACATGCACCATTAGTGTTTCGGAAATGCCTGATTTCCCTAAAATGTATCTGGCAGATGTGAAAACCGCTGCAGAGTTGAACAGTGATGTATTTGGTGTGCCGATGTTGATCAGTCATACAGGTGAATACGAATATCGTGCACGTTATTACAACAAGGCTGCCGGAACGGAAATCTTCTTCTTGCCCCAGAAAACAGATTTTACTCCTATATGTTTCGGACTTGATCCGGAAGATTCAAATAAGCTGACCGATGATCCGGAAGTTGCCAAACCTATTGTGCTGAATGAAGCCGGTGTTTATTATGAAATCGATTTCAATGTGATGAACTCCACTTATTCCATGCGTACCTATTCTGTAACCGAAGCTACAGATCCGATGGGACATTACGAGTATGGCGAGAAATGTTTCGACCGTTGGGAAAACAAGAATGAAGCTGATTTCATTGAATTCTATATCGGATGGGGAGGATCGCCTCAGGATGCCGGCAATCATCTGTTTGTGCAGGATGCCAACAATCCGCATCTGTTCTATTATCCGGCTGATGGAGAAACATGGTCTCTGAGTGCCGGCGAAGAAATGAATTTTATCATTTCCAATTATCATCCTGACGGATGGTGGGATCATGTAGAATGGCGTTGCGACAATTCTACAGACATTGAAAAGTTCGGGTATTTCAGTAAGAAGGATGATGTTAATCCTAACTGGGAAGGCGTGAACAGAAAATGGGCTGACGGAACAGCTGTAGAAGATAACTGGATGAAACCTACAGTAACTACAGGCGGCAACTACAGATTTGAATTCGATGCTCATCTGGGCCGTGGAAAGATTGTTCCTGTGAATTAATTAAAAAACTTTAAATCGAAAATATGAAACAACTATTGGTATTGTGGTGTTTTGCATTGTTTAGTATATGTGCATACGCCCAGAATATTACAGTAAAGGGAGTTGTAACCTCCGGTTCGGATGGTGAGCCGCTGATTGGAGCTACAATTCAGGTGAAAGGTTCTTCAACAGGAACCATTACAGGTCTTGATGGAGATTACCAGTTGACCAATGTGCCGTCTGATGCTGTGCTTGTTTTCTCAAGCATTGGTTTTACGTCGCAGGAGATAGATGTAAAAGGAAAGACTGTTATTAATGTCGTGCTGAAAGAGTCATCCGAACTGCTTGATGAAGTAGTTGTTATCGGTTATGGTGCCGTAAAGAAAAGTGACCTGACGAGCTCTATCGCCACTGTCAAGGGAGATGAAATTACAGAAACCGTAACAGGTAATGCAATGGATGCGTTGCAAGGTAAGATTAACGGTGTTCAGGTAGCCAGCGGTGGTGGTCCGGGTACTACTCCGAAGGTTTTGATTCGTGGTGTTACTACCGTAAACGGTTCAGACCCTCTTTATGTAGTCGATGGTATGCCTATCAGCGGTAATATCAATTTCTTGAACAGTAACGATATCCAGTCAATGGAAGTTTTGAAGGATGCTTCTGCCGCAGCTATCTATGGTACCCGTGCATCAAACGGTGTAATCTTGATTACAACAAAGAAAGGTGTGGCTGGAAAGACTCATGTCAATTTCTCGGCTTCTGCAGGTTTTCAGACTATTGCCAAACCAAAGGTAGCCGGTGCTGCCGAATACAAGGAAGTATTCAATACTCGTTATGCAAACGATAACGCTACTTCTATCTGGAATGATACCGGTGCTACTACCAATCCGGGTGGAACTGACTGGTGGGATCAGGTCATCAACAAGACTGCGCTGGTACAGAATTACTCGCTGAGTATTTCCGGCGGTAGTGATAAGCTGGTTTATAACTTGAGTTTCGGATACTACCGTAACAATTCGCAGTATGATTATGGTTATTGGGACAAACTCAATGCACGTTTGAATACCGAATATACTTTCAACAAGTACGTAAAGATGGGATTTGACATCGCTCCGCGTGTAGAATCATGGGACGATACTCCGAATCTGTTCTCGGCTGCCATGTCAATGGACCCGACTACTCCGGTATATAAACCGGAAGACCAGTGGGAAGACAACGCGTACAACAATTATCAGCGTTCATACAACAATCAGGAGTGGAACCCGGCAGGATCGTTGGCACGTCAGAGTGGTCATTCCCGTGAAATGGGTGCTATCCTGAATACTTACTTGCAGATCAATCCGATTCAGAAACTTACATTGCGTACACAGTTTGGTGCCAATGCGCACTACCGCCGTTCGGACGCCTTTACTCCGGAGTTCTATATCGATGCATTGGAACAGTCTACATTGAGTAATATTTCGCGCGAAATGCAGGAATGGCTGGATTGGAACTGGACCAATACCGTAACTTATATTGATACATTTGCAGACAAGCATAACCTGAACGTGATGGGTGGTTTCACTGCCGAACGTTTTGCCTGGTATCAGGCTAAAGCTTCACGCGATGATGTTCCGAACAACATGGATCAGATGCAGGAAGTAAATGCCGGTACTCAGAATCAGAAAGGTGACGGTACTACTTCGTACAATACGCTGGTTTCATTCCTCGGACGTGTAATGTACAACTATGACAACAGATATTATCTGACAACTTCTCTCCGTGCGGATGGTTCCTCACGTTTCCCGGCTGGAAATAAGTATGCCTTGTTCCCTTCAGTTTCTGCTTCCTGGAGAGTTACCAATGAAGAATTCATGGAAGATCAGGAATTGTTCAGCGACTTGAAGCTCCGTGGAGGTTGGGGTAGAGTAGGTAATCAGGGCATTGACAACGATGCTACCCTGACATTGCTGGGACAGGCCGACTACGTATTCGGAAAATCTCCGATCCGTGTACCGGGTACCATGGTTTCCGGTGTAGGTAACAATCAGTTGAAATGGGAAACTGTAGAAGACTGGAACGTAGGTGTAGATATGTCATTCCTCGACTATCGTCTGGGCGTTACGTTCGAATACTTCCAGAAGAAATCTATGGATATGCTTTATCAGAAGCAGAATATCTTTGCCGTAGGATACCCCGACTGGAACAGTACGGTGTGGATGAACATCGGTAGCATGAAGGCTACCGGATGGGAACTGGGCATTAACTGGCGTGATCAGATTGGAGATTTCTCTTACAACATTGGTCTGAATGCTTCTTCTGTAAAGAACAAAGCTATCAAGTTTACTGGTGATGGTCCTATCTTGACTGGTGGATTCAATAGCGACCAGATTATCCGAAACGAAGATGGCGGTGAAATCTCACGTTTCTATGGATATGTAGCCGACGGTATCTTCCAGAACTGGGAAGAAGTATATGCGCATACCAACGAACATGGCGATCTGGTACAAAGCAATGCACAGCCGGGTGATATCCGGTTCAAGGATTTGAATCATGACGGTGTGCTGGATGAAAACGATAAGACCTGGATCGGTAATCCGTATCCGGATCTGATGCTGGGCTTTAATCTGGGATTCAGTTATAAGAATATTGACTTTACAGCCAACTTCTATGGAACGTTTGGTAACGATATCTATAACAAGACCAAAGGTTTGTATTCAGGTACAAGCGGTCAGAACGTATGGGCCGGAACACTGGATAAGGCATGGCACGGTGAAGGAACAAGTAATGACATCCCTCGTTTGTCATACAATGACCTGAACCAGAATTATCTGCGTGTATCAAGCTTCTATGTGGAAGACGGTTCTTACATGCGTTGTAAATTGTTGCAGATCGGATATACATTCCCTAAACAATGGTTGGGTGGAAGTGAAGTCCGTCTGTCATTCTCTGCACAGAATCCGTTCACGATTACCGGTTATTCCGGTATGGATCCTGAACGTCCGGCATTGGATGGTAGTGTAATTGAAACAGGTATCGACGGAATCGCTTATCCTAATCCTCGTACTTTCTTATTCGGAATTGACTTTAAATTTTAATATTCATAAACTATGAAACAATTATTTATCATATTTACTCTGATTGCTTCATTGGTATTTTCTTCTTGTGAGGATTTTCTGACGGAGGAAGTTCGGGGCCAGCAGAACCTGGATACTTACTTTCAGAGTGAACAGGAATGTGAATCATTCGTAACCGGCTGTTACCAGGCTATTACCTTCGGTGGCTGGTGGAACATCAATACCGTATGGTTGTTGTCCGAAATGTGTAGTGACGACGGCTGGATGGGAAATACCACTCAGAGTCAGAGTGATTATATTTCTCTGGCCCATTATCAGGGTAACGGACAGAGCAACGGTGCTATTTCCAATTTCTGGCAGTATCGTTACAAAGGAATTCTGCGTTGCAATGTAGCGATAGAAAGAATTTCACAGTCACCGATGGCCGATGAAGCCAAGAGAGACCGTCTGGTGGCAGAAGCAAGATTCCTGCGTGGTTACTTCTATTTCGAACTGGTCAGAAATTTTGGAGGTGTACCTTTGATTACAGGCTTTTTGATGCCAGAAGAAGTAGCGGGCATTACCCGTGCGTCTGAGGAAGAAGTCTATAAGTTTATCGAAGATGATTTCAAGGCCGCAGCCGAAGTCCTTCCGCAGAAGAGTGAATATACCGATACCGATATGGGACGTGCCACTCGTGGAGCGGCGCTGGGTTTGCTGGGTAAGGTTTACCTGTATCAGAGCAAATGGCAGGAAGCTCATGATGTGCTGAAGTCTGTCATCGATGAAGGCGAATACAAGCTGATGGATAACTTTGGCGATGTATGGAGCGTAGATTATAACAACAATGAAGAAAGTCTTTTCGAAGTACAGTATATGTATGACGGTACTTACTCATTGGGTGGTGCCTTGACCGTGATTACAGGTGCACGTAACGGACCCGGTGACGGATGGTCATGGGGACAGCCTACTGCCAACCTGGAACAAGCTTATATTGATGCAGGTGATACGGAACGTCTGCGCTGGACCATTATCAAGACCGGTTGTACGGAAATTGCAGGTGAAGATAATTTCGCTCCTTTCGTAGAAAACAGCAAGAACATGTCCAAGTATCAGGAATATCTGGATAAGTACGGATGGGATCCTGAATGTTATATCATTGATCCGGCACAGCACAAGTCAGCCCGCATTGTCCGTAAGTACTTCGTTCCTTACGACAAACGTCCGGAAGTTTACAATATCGACAAGATTCCTTTGAATCACCGTATTCTTCGCTATGCCGATGTGCTGCTGATGTATGCCGAGGCTTGTAACGAACTGGGTGACGATGCTTCTGCCAGAACTGCACTGAATCAGGTTCGTAACCGTGTGAACCTGGCCGATGTTACATCCAGCGGAAATAATTTGCGTAAGGCTATTCGCCTGGAACGCCGTCTGGAACTGGCATGGGAGCAGAACCGTCTGTATGATATCCGCCGCTGGATAGACGACAATGGCAAACGTGTCATTAGCAACCTGATGGGCCCTAACGGAACATTCGTAAAATGGAATACGGATCCTGCTACCCGTGACCTGTATGAATGGGAAAATCAGGGTGAAGACAGTGACAAAGGTATAAGCTTCGATGAAAGCAGAGACCTTGTATTCCCGATTCCATTGTATGAAATTACCATGTCGAATGGTTCTATCACTCAGAATCCGGGATGGAATTGATGAATTGGTAACAGTATGAACCGTATAAGCTGTTGCAGGTAGGATGAACTATTTGCAACAGCTTTTTTAAACCCGTAGATATGATGAAACATATTGATTATAGAACTTTATCCTTGATGCTGCTGGTAGCGGCATCTTGCAGTGACGATACTCCGGTAAATTCCGTTCCTGAAGAACCCGATGTTCCGGAGGTAAGTGTTGAGAAGCAGGTTACGATCGATCCGTCTGTACGGTATCAGACCCTGCAGGGATTTGCGGCTTCCGACTGCTGGTCGCCATCTTATGTAGGCAAATACTGGACAAACAGTCGGGAGAGGATTACCGAACTGCTTTTTTCTTCGGAAATAACCGACGGACAGCCCAAAGGCATAGGATTGTCACAATGGAGAGTGAATCTGGGAGGAGGAAGTGCCGAACAAGGCGATGACAGTGGCATAGAAGATAAGTCCAGACGTGCGGAATCTTATCTGACCGATGACCTGAGTTACGACTGGAACAAGTGTGAAGGGCAGCGCTATTTTATGAGCCGTGCCAAGGAACTGGGATGTGATGATTTTATCCTGTTCAGCAATACCCCGCCTGTTCAGTATACTTACAACGGAAAGGGGTATTCCGATCAGGGTGGATCGTCCAATCTGAAGCCGGAGCATTATGCCGATTTTGCCAGATACATGGCCGATGTGGCCGCCCACTATGAAAATGAGGGTTATCATGTAACGCATATTTCTCCTGTCAACGAACCTCAGTACAATTGGGAAAGCGGACAGGAGGGAAGCGGATGGACCAACGACCAGATAGCCGACGTGGCCCGGGCACTGGATCAGACACTGACGGAAAACGGCTTGTCGTCTACCGATATTCTGCTCGGTGAAGCAGGCGACTGGGAATATCTTTACAAGGTGAAGAGTGACGCTGCACGCAGTAACGTCATTTCCGCATTCTTTACTCCGGGCTCGTCTGCATACGTAGGTGATCTCACTCACGTGAAGAATCTGATATGTGCGCATAGTTATTGGACTGACGGGTCATGGGACGCCATGCGTAATGTCCGGAAACTTGTTTATGACAAGGCTTCTTCGGCCGGTCTGGAGTTGTGGCAGAGTGAATGGAGCATGCTGGGCGACGGATATAGTTCTTCCGAATTCATCGGTTATGATGCGGCTTCGGAGATGGATATAGCATTGTATATGTCGAAGGTCATTCATAATGACCTGACGGTGGCGCAGGTTTCTTCGTGGAGTTACTGGACATCGATGGATGTTTCCCGCTGGGGACATAAAAACCGTTTCCTGCTTATATCGCTGGTTCCTGAAGGTGGCGAAGACGGAGATATAGCGCGCGAAGGAACTTATAGAGCTACGCCTACACTGTGGGTTCTTGGTAACTATAGCCGTTTTATCCGTCCGGGCTATATCCGTATTGGGCTGGATCTGAACGAGAGTATGAATTTCTTCGGTTCTGCCTGGATTTCACCCGAAGGCGATAAGATTGTAGCCGTTTATTCAAACCTGTCGGATAAGGCGATAAGACTTTCCGATACGCACGAAGGATGGAAGGGTGAACCTGAATCTGTCAGAACTTACACCACCAGTTCATCGAAGGAGCTGAAAGAAAGGGAGGTTCCGGACGGTGGTGACATTTATCTGGATGCCCAAAGTGTCACGACAGTGGTATATGACCTGTAGCGAAACGTAAAACGGCAAATAGTGTAATTTTATATAGTTTTTTCTGAAGTGGTTCCGGTATGGATTATAGATACTGGAATCACTTTTTTTGTACACTTCAATCACTTTTTTGTACGTTGAAAAACAAACGTTCGTTTACATGAAAACACGAGCATGTTCCCGATGAAACGGGCGGACGTTTTGCATAAGACATGAGGACATTTTCGGGATCTGGCGATATGGGTCGAAAAAATCACTGCCCTGCCTTCACAGGCAGAGCAGTGCAAGCTACAATACAAAATACAAATACAACTAAACGAGATATATTTAATAAGATAAAATCTTTATACAATACCTTGGGCCATCATGGCGTGGGCCACTTTCATGAAACCGGCAATGTTCGCACCTTTCACGTAATTGATGTAACCGTCTGCTTCGGTACCATATTTCACGCACTGTTCGTGAATGTCGTGCATGATCTGATGAAGCTTGTCGTCTACTTCCTGGGCGGTCCAGCTGATGTGCATGGCATTCTGGCTCATTTCAAGTCCGGAAGTGGCTACACCTCCTGCGTTGACTGCTTTGCCCGGTGCATACATGATCTTGTTTTCGATGAATGCGTCGATGGCTTCGGGGGTACAACCCATGTTTGAGATTTCTCCGACACAAAGAACGGAATTTTTTATCAGATTACAAGCATCTTCGCCATTTAATTCGTTCTGGGTGGCACATGGAAGTGCAATATCCACCTTTACTTCCCACGGACGACGTCCGGGAACGAAGGTCGCTTCGGGGAATTGTTCTGCGTAGGGGGCTACAATATCGTTTCCCGAAGCACGGAGTTCCAGCATATAGTCTATCTTTTCTCCACTGATTCCTGCCGGGTCGTATACATAGCCGTCGGGTCCGGAGATGGTCACTACTTTAGCTCCCAACTGGGTGGCTTTTGTAGCTGCTCCCCAGGCTACGTTACCGAATCCGGAGATGGCAACGGTCTTTCCCTTGATGTCAATGCCTTTCTTGTCGAGCATGTGTTTCACAAAGTACAGTCCTCCGAAACCGGTTGCTTCCGGACGTATGAGTGAGCCTCCGTACTCGATGCCTTTTCCCGTGAATGTACCGGTGAATTCGTGAGTCAGTTTTTTATACATACCGAACATGTATCCAACTTCTCGTCCGCCTACACCGATGTCGCCGGCCGGTACATCCATGTTCGGGCCCAGATGACGCCAGAGTTCGAGCATGAATGCCTGGCAGAACCGCATGATTTCGGCTTCACTCTTTCCTCTCGGTGAGAAATCGGAACCTCCTTTTCCTCCACCCATCGGGAGAGTAGTCAGCGCATTCTTGAAAGTCTGTTCGAATCCCAGGAATTTCAGGATGGAAAGATTGACCGAGGCATGAAAACGGATACCTCCTTTGTACGGGCCTATGGCATTGTTGAACTGTACACGATACCCCAGGTTGACCTGTACTTTTCCTTTGTCGTCTACCCATGGAACCCGGAAGGTAATGATACGGTCAGGCTCTACCAGTCGTTCTATCAACGATACTTTTTCGAATTCAGGATGCTGGTTGTATACATCTTCGATAGAAAGCAGTACTTCTCTTACAGCTTGCAGGTATTCTGATTCACCTGGATGCTTGGCCTCCAAAGAGGACATGAGTTTGTTGATATCCATAATATGATTAGTTTAAGGTATGACAAAATGTAATTGTTGTATATGCAAAGTTAGCTTTTTATTTGAGATGGTCAAGGTTTTTTCTGTGAAAAAGCGCTATCGAATGATAAAAAGTTAAATATCCATTTGTACGGAATAAAATGTACAGGGTCGATTTTACGGATAGTAGTTGCAAAACTCAATAGAAATTCCGATTTTTGTTTTCACGATTAAAACCATGATACTATGATAAACCATCTGAAACTGAATCAACTGTATTTTAAGGATACCCAGTTTGCCAATCTGATGACCCGGCGGATCTTCAATGTTCTGTTGGTTGCCAATCCGTACGACGCCTTTATGCTGGAGGATGACGGGCGTATTGAAGAAAAGATTTTTAATGAGTATATGAATCTCAGTTTGCGTTACCCTCCACGGTTTACACAGGTCGTTACGCGTGAGGAAGCCTGGATCCAGTTGAATAACATGGGATTTGACCTGGTTATCTGTATGCCGGGATCGGATAACAGTGATACGTTCGATATTGCCCGTGAAATCAAGCAAAAATATCCCAGCTTGCCGCTTGTGGTTCTGACTCCTTTTTCACACGGCATCAAAAAGCGGATGGAACACGAGGACTTGAGCATTTTCGAATATGTTTTCTGCTGGCTGGGGAATACAGACCTGCTGGTGTCTATCATCAAGCTGATAGAGGACAAGATGAATCTGGAGCATGACATCAAGGAAGTAGGTGTACAGATGATTCTGCTGGTAGAGGATTCCATTCGTTTTTATTCGTCTGTGCTGCCCGATCTGTATAAATTCGTGTTGAGGCAGAGTCAGGAGTTTGCGACGGAGGCACTGAACGAGCACCAGCGTACGTTGCGTATGCGCGGACGTCCCAAAATCGTGCTGGCCCGTTCGTACGAAGAGGCCCGTGAGTTGTATTTGAAATATGAGGATAATGTATTGGGGGTGATTTCGGATGCCCGTTTTCCCC
The DNA here is from genome assembly GCA_900553185.1 of uncultured Bacteroides sp. Taxonomy (GTDB): domain Bacteria; phylum Bacteroidota; class Bacteroidia; order Bacteroidales; family Bacteroidaceae; genus Phocaeicola. The sequence goes on along the minus strand of USCT01000002.1, from coordinate 168,863 downwards.
GGAACGGAGTAATCGATCCGCAGGCAGGTATCAGGTTGCTGAAAGAAATTCGGTCGTGGAATCCGTTTGTGCCGTTGATTCTTCAGTCGGCCGAAGTGGAAAATCGCCGTTATGCCGACGAATGCAGGGCGCAATTTGTCGACAAGAACTCCAAAAAGATGAACATTGACTTGCGTGAAGCCATTTCCGAGCATTTTGGCTTTGGAGATTTTATTTTCCGGAATCCGAAGACCAAGGAAGAGGTGGCGCGTATTCATAACCTGAAAGATCTGCAGAATGCTGTCTTTACCATTCCGGCCGATTCCTTTTTGTATCACATCGGTCGGAATCACGTTTCACGCTGGCTGTATTCGCGTGCTATTTTTCCGGTAGCGGAATTTCTGAAACAGATTACCTGGGAATCCTTGCAGGATATCGATGCGCATCGTCAGATCATTTTCGAGGCGATCGTAAAATACCGTAAGATGAAGAACCAGGGAGTGGTGGCCGAATTTAAGCGTGACCGTTTTGACCGATATTCCAATTTTGCGCGTATCGGAGACGGCTCATTGGGAGGAAAAGGACGTGGACTTGCCTTTATCGATCATATTCTGAAGCGTCATGTAGAATTCGATGAACTTGAAAATGCAACGGTTGCAATACCTAAGACCGTGGTACTGTGTACCGATATATTCGATGAATTCATGGATTCCAATCAGCTGTATCAGATTGCGCTGAGTGATGTGGACGATGACACCATCCTGCGTGCTTTCTTGCGTGCCAAGCTGCCCGACCGTCTGGTGGAAGATTTTTTTACTTTCTTCGAAGTTGTGAAGTCGCCGATTGCCATTCGTTCTTCCAGTTTGCTCGAGGACTCGCATTATCAGCCTTTTGCGGGTGTTTATTCTACTTACATGATACCCTACCTGAATGATAAATACGAAATGCTTCGGATGCTGAGTGATGCGATTAAGGCCGTATATGCTTCGGTATATTATAAAGACAGCAAGGCTTACATGCAGGCTACCAGCAATGTGATCGATCAGGAAAAGATGGCAGTTATCTTGCAGGAAGTGGTCGGAACGCAATATGGAGACCGCTACTATCCGTCCATATCGGGAGTAGCACGTTCCATCAATTATTATCCGATCAATGATGAACAGGCCGAAGAGGGAATCGTCAGTCTGGCTTTGGGATTGGGGAAATACATCGTCGACGGGGGGGTAACCCTGCGTGTCTGTCCGTATCATCCTACCCAGGTGCTGCAGACCAGTGAAATGGAAATTGCTCTTCGGGAGACACAGACCCGTTTTTATGCCCTCGACCTGAAAAACCTGGCACAGAACTTTTCGCTGGATGACGGGTTCAACTTGCTGAAACTTTCGGTAAAGGATGCCGAAGCCGACGGTTCGCTGAATTACCTGGCGTCTACATACGATCCGTATGATATGGTGATACGTGACGGTATTTATCCGGGAGGCCGTAAGCTGATAACCTTTGCCAATATTCTGCAGCACGACGTTTTTCCGCTGGCGCAGATTCTGCGTTTGGCACAGAAATACGGTCAGGGAGAGATGAGGCGTCCGGTAGAAATTGAATTTGCTGTCAATTTCGATTCGAAAACCAAGAAAGGTACGTTCTATCTGCTCCAGATCCGTCCGATGGTAGACGTAAAGGCCGAACTGGCTGAAGACCTGAACAAAATACCGGAAGAGAAACTGTTGTTGAAAAGTGAAAACGCTTTGGGACATGGTATCGTAGATGATGTATGCGATGTCATTTATGTCAAGACTCAGGGATATTCTGCATCAAACAATCAGTTGATAGCCTACGATATAGAAAAGTGGAACAAGCGTTTTCTGGACGAAGGAAAGCATTATGTACTGATAGGTCCCGGAAGATGGGGAAGCAGTGATACCTGGTTGGGTATTCCGGTGAAATGGCCGAATATTTCGGCAGCACGTATCATTGTAGAGGCTGGACTTACCAATTATCGGGTCGACCCAAGTCAGGGTACACATTTCTTTCAGAATCTGACTTCGCTGGGCGTAGGATATTTTACAATCAATGCTTACATAAACGACGGATTGTATAATCAGGAGTTGCTGGATTCCATGCCAGCGGTAGAAGAAACCAAGTTTATACGATGGGTACGTTTTGAACATCCGCTGGTCATCAAAATGAATGGAAAGAAGAAACTGGGAGTCGTACAATTGCCGGAATAACGTTTTTTTGTAATGAATATTTCTCGGTATGGAATGACACTTTGTCGCTTTCGGATTTGGTAAAAGAGTCTCGGGAAAATAACCGCAAATGGGCGTATTCTTCATGCCCGTTTGCGGTTGTTTCCTGAGAGAGAACCGGATTGTTTACTATTAGGCAAAAAGACAAGGATTTGTTTGCTACCTGCTGGTTCATAACTGTTTACTTCCTGGTTTTTGTAAACAAATGTATAATTCAGTAATAATCTCCTATTAAGTTTAATTTTTGATAAAATACTTTCTAACGTGGCGTAAAGATTATACCTTTGTCTCATAAAATGAAAATAAGGATTTTTGCATGTATAAACTTTATTTTTTTCTGTTTTGTGCAGTTCTTTGTGCTTCTTGTACCAAGAAGTATAAAATAGAAGGTACTTCTTCCGTTTCTATGCTGGATGGTAAAATGCTTTTCATTAAAGTTCCGGCAGGCGATCATTGGGAAAATATAGATTCGGCTGAAGTCATACATGGATTGTTCAAGATGAAGGGTGAAGTAGATTCTACCGTGTTTGCTTCTTTATATATGGATGACGATTGTATCATGCCATTGGTTATCGAACCGGGAAATATCAGCATTGCGATAGACAATGCCGGTATCACGATTAAGGGGACTCCTTTAAATGACAGTTTCAATGATTTTATCATGAAAAAGAATTCGTTGGACGACAAGGCTTATGATGTAGAGCATGAAGAAAGCCGGATGATCATGGATGGTCACGATTTGGAGACGGTTCATAATGAAATTGGAAAGAAACGTGCGGCATTGGCCGATGAAATGAATAGACTGGCCAAGGAGTTTATCCAGCAGAATTATGACAATGTGTTGGGTCCTGGCGTCTTTTTGATGCTGTTTAGCGGAATGCCTTATCCGGTATTGACTCCTATGATGGAAGAAATTGTTGAAAAAGCACCTGAGTCGTTTATGAATGATCCGCTGGTAAAAGAGTACGTGGCCGCGGCACGAAGTAATATGGAGAAAATGAATCAGCATCCTTGATAATATTGGTGGAATAGACAAGGGTGTGAAGTCCTTTCTATCTGTTAAAACGGGCGTCCGTTTATGCTAAATATAGGAATTCGGCATAAACGGACGCTCATTCTTTATCAGGAATACTGACTTTATAGCTTTCCTTTGTATTTCTCCGGAAGCCCGGATTCAATGGCCACATACGATTCTTCCAGGAGTCTCTTCTGGTTTTCAGGACCTTTGCAGGTGGGATAAATAGGCTTATGGATGATTAGTTTCATGCGGTGCCAGTGAAGCAGGTGTCCTGTACGGGGAAGTACATCAAACGAACCGTCTATTGTCATAGGAACAACCGGAAGCTGAAGCTGGTCGGCCATTTGGAAAGCTCCTTTCTTGAAATCTCTCATGTGGCCGTTAAAGGTTCGTGCTCCTTCGGGAAAAACAACCATGGAGGTACCTCCTTGCAATACGGATTCTGCGTTTTTAATGGTTTCGTATATTTTACGCGGACTAGACTTGTCTACAAAAATAAACCCGGCCGATTCGCAGGCTTTTCCGACGAAAGGAATTTTTCGGAGGCTTTTTTTCATCATCCATTTAAAGTTTCTTCCCAGGTAACCGTATATCAGAAAAATGTCGAAGGCTCCTTGATGGTTGGCCAGAAAGACGTACGATGTCTTATGGTCGATATTCTCTTTTCCTTCTATTTTTATGGGAAGGAGAAAAAGGATACAGGTGAGTTGTGACCAGATTTTGCCGGGATAATATCCCCAGAAATGTCCGTTGCCTAGCCAGCAGCCTAGCATGGTAGTCAGGGCAGTAAGCAAGGTCAGTACCAGAAAAATTGGTAACCCGATGCAGATTTGATAAATGATGTATAAGATTCTCATAGATGTGGATAAATGTGATTTGATTAATTGCTTTTCTTCAGAGTCAGGATGGTAATTTCGGGCCATGCTCCCAGACGCATGGGGAAAAGAACATACCCTAAACCGATGTTTACGTACAGGCCTCGTCCGTTTTCCAGATACATCCCCCGATGCTCAGGGTAGATAAACTGTGATACGGAGAATCCGAAGAGACTGATTTGCATGTCGTGGGTATGACCTGCCAGCATCAGCTGGACATCAGTATCGGGCAATACTTTGCGCCGCCAGTGTGTCGGGTCATGACTTAATAGGATCTTGAATAATCCGTCGGTTCCCTGTAAGGCTTTGTCCAGGTCGCCTCTATCAGGGAAAGGAGGTTTTCCGCTGTTTTCCACTCCTGCCAGGACGATGGAGTCGTTTCCTCGACGAATCATCCGGTGCTCATTCAGTAACATTTGCCACCCCATCTGTTTTTCACGTGAAATCAGGCTGTCCAGATTGGCAAGCCTTTCCTTTTCATCGTTCCAGGTGACATAAGTTCCGTAGTCGTGGTTGCCTAAGATGGAATAGACACCGTCTCTGGCTGTCAGCTGGCTTAATATCGGCATAAATCCTGTAAGTTCATCGGCCCGGCTGTTTACCAGATCGCCGGTAAAAACTGCCAGATCCGGGTGTAGGGAATTACAGAGGTTGACGGCACGCTGCAGTCCCTCTTCATTGCCTTTCCAGCTTCCTGAGTGAATGTCCGAAATCTGAAGAATCCGGTAACCGTCGAAAGCTTGTGGAAGAGTAGGAGAGCAGAAGGTTACTTCGTTTATCTTGAAATTCTCTTTTCCGTAAATGGCTCCATATAAAATGTATCCGAGGATACCTATTGATGGAAACAGTGCGATCCAGCCGTGGGGAATCTTACACCGGAACAGTTTTCTGATTCCACGTAAAACAAGGCTGAACAGCATGAAAAATGTTTTGGGTATGGCTATGCAAAGTACAATGATGAGGTAAATACCAAAATAATCGTGCAAGGCTTCATGGGCAGCAATGAATATTCCTAATAGAATCAACAGTAAAGAACTGGGAACCCAGTATAGGTACTTTTTCCATTTCTCAAGACCTTTCAGATATACGTTGTGTATATACCAGTCTGGAATCAGAATCAGAATCAGAAAAGCCAGTGTCACTCTTAATAAAATCATTGTAATCAGTTCTGTAAATTAGCTGTAAGAAATTTTCTCATGGTATCTACCGGACAATCTCGCCGGCGTGCATAATCGGCCAGTTGTTCTTCATCTATTTTCCCGACAGAAAAATATCGGGAGGCCGGATGTGAAAACATCAGTCCGCATACGGAAGCATGAGGTTGCATCATGCCGTTCTCTGTAAGCCGGATACCTATCCGTTTCATATCGATGAGCTTATCGAGCAGGAAACTGACCGAAATGTCTGGCAGTGAGGGGTATCCTACTGCAGGTCGTATGCCTTGGTACTCTTCGTTCAGTAGCTGGCGGATGGAAAGATGCTCATCCGTAGCGTATTTCCATACTTCTTTACGGATGGTTTCGTGTATTTTTTCGGCTGCTGCTTCGGCCAGGCGTTCTCCCAATGTCTTGGCCAGCAGGTGCTGGTAATCGTCTTTGCCATAGGATTCTTCCATGCGTTCGTCGATGGTTGTCGCAAATCCGCCCACTGTGTCAGGAATGCCGGAGGAGAGTGGCCTGACAAAATCACTCAGGCATAAGTATGGATCTTCTGCATGAATGTGTGTCTGTTGCCTGAGCAACGGGAATCGGGTTCCTTCAAGTATGAGATCGTCTCCGTCGGCATTGGCCTGCATCAGCCGGTAAACGGCATGTACGGGGTATTTCCCGTCTAGTTCATTCAGCATTTGCATGGCTTCCCGGTGTAAGGTTATAGCTTCCCGTGCCTTGGCACGTTCCGTTTCCGGAAAGCTGTTGACCCATCCTTCCAGGCAGGCCTGACATCCGTGTACTTCTGAGATTGTTGCAAAACGTGGCTGAAATCCCCATGCATGGAAAAAGTAAATCCAGTTAATGTATTCGGCCAGATCGTGTATATGATATGTTATTACGGTAATGTCTGTTTGCATGAGTTTAACGTTCAAATACGAGGGCTTGCCCACGATGTTCTTTGTTTACTTTTCCGTTGGCGTATACGGAGGCTCCGTTTACAAATGTTTGTATAACCTGAGCATGGAATTTTTTCCCTTCCATGGGACTCCAGCCGCACTTGCTTTCTATGCATTCTGTTGTGACGGTCCATTCTTTGGTCGGATCTACAAGCACAAGGTCGGCCTTATACCCCGGACGGATATAGCCGCGTTTCTTGATCTGGTATAATTCTGCAGGTGCATGACACATTTTTTGTACGAGCTGTTCTACGGTTAAAATGCCTTCGTGTACCAGTTCGAAAATACTTACCAGAGAAAATTGTAGCGTTGGCATTCCGGAAACGGCTTTCAGGGCTCCTCCTTTTTTCTCGCTTAGCAAATGAGGGGCATGGTCGGTTCCGATGACATCAATTTTATTGGTTGTCAGTGCCTGGCGTAATGCATCCCGGTCCTGACGTGTTTTTATACTGGGATTGCATTTGATACGTGTCCCCAGTGTCTGATAATCTTCGTCACAGAAAAACAGGTGAGAAACACAAGCTTCGGCAGTAATCTTTTTCTCATGAACAGGTTTATCTTCAAACAGTTCCAATTCGCGGGCTGTACTGACGTGGAGAATGTGCAGACGGGCTCCTGTTTCTTTTGCCAGCTGTACGGCCAGCGAGGAAGAACGGTAGCAGGCTTCTTCACTACGGATAAGTGGATGATAGCAGACATCGGGATCTTCTCCATACAGGGCTTTGAAACGTTCGGTATTTTGACGGATAATGTTCTGGTCTTCACAGTGTGTGGCTATTAACATGCCGGCCTCCGAGAAAATAGTACGTAAGGCTTCCATTCGGTCTACCAGCATATTTCCGGTACTGGCTCCCATGAACAGCTTGATTCCGCATACTTTCGTTTTGTCCAGCTCTTTCAGTAAATGAACGTTGTTGTTCGTCGCTCCGAAGTAAAACGAATAGTTGACGATACATTTGGTTGCTGCGTCGTCAAATTTGTTGTTCAAGGCTTCCAGTGTAGTGGTCTGTGGATTGCAGTTGGGCATATCCATGAAAGAAGTGACACCTCCGGCTGCTGCTGCCGCTGTTTCCGTAGCCATATCGGCTTTGTGGGTCAATCCGGGGTCACGGAAGTGTACATGATCGTCAATGACACCCGGGATAAGGTAACAGCCGTGCGCGTCTATTTCTTCATCACAAGGACGGGACGGATGTTCATTTTCATGAAGAATTTCGCTGATAATTTCGTTTTCTATGATTACGGAACCGGCAAACTGTTTGCCTTCGTTCACTATAATGGCGTGATGTATCCAGGTACGTTTCATGACGATTTTGTGTTAAATTTTATGACTCAGTTTTGCGGATGGGGATATTTCTTGAACCAGCTGTCCCATTTCAGGCGGATAACTCCAAATACGGCTTCTCCAAAAATACTGGAATTCATCTTGGAAGTACCCAGTTCGCGGTTGATGAAGATAACAGGTACCTCTACTACTTTAAATCCGCATTTATAGGCTGTAAATTTCATTTCTATCTGGAAAGCATAACCTTTGAAACGGATTTTATCCAGAGGTATGGTCTCCAGAACTTTCCGCCGGTAACATTTAAATCCGGCTGTAGTATCGTGAATAGGCAGACCTGTAATGAACCGGACATATTTGGAAGCAAAATATGACATCAGAACACGACCCATAGGCCAGTTCACTACGTTGACCCCACTGATATAACGAGATCCGATGGCAACATCTGCTCCTTGGTCGTGGCATGCCTGATATAGTCGTGGCAGATCGTTCGGATTATGGCTGAAATCAGCATCCATCTCAAAAATATAATCGTATTGATGTTCGATAGCCCACTTGAATCCGGTTATGTAGGCTGTTCCTAGCCCTAATTTCCCTTTTCGTTCAATCATGAAAAGTCGTTCTGGGAACTCTTTCTGTAACCGGCGTACGATGTCTGCAGTTCCGTCTGGAGAGTTATCTTCAATGATTAAGATGTGAAAGCATTTCTCAAGTCCGAATACAGCTCGGATGATGTTTTCAATATTTTCCTTTTCGTTATAAGTAGGGATGATAACGATACTGTCACTTGTCTGCATATTTTTGATCTTTATAAGTTTGGCAAAGATAAAAAAAGGTGAGTGGAGAGGCAAACGAAAAACAAAGTTTTTCAAGTTTGCTTCTTCCAAATCGCATCCTGGCTTCCGGAAAGCTAGTAATAAAAATGTAAATCAGTAAGGTTTTTCAGAAGGATTATGCAAGAAAATAATGACTTGTCATAGCATGTTCTATGATGGATGTGTCTGCCTGATACAAGAAGACGTTCTGTTTAAATGTCATCTGTTTTGTCTCTTGGTGTTTCTGTGTTTTTTTCGTATCTTTGCGACGTTTAAAATGAAACGAATGGACGAACGTTTGCGTTATACTGATTTTGCCGGTTTCCTGGCGGAATATTTTCCTTTTAAGGTGCAGAAAATATCGGTGAATGCCGGATTTACCTGTCCGAACCGAGATGGTTCGAAGGGGTATGGCGGATGCACTTATTGCAACAATCAGACTTTTAATCCGGAGTATTGCCGGACAGATAAATCTGTTTCTTTGCAGCTGGAGGAAGGAAAACGTTTTTTTGCCAGAAAATATCCGGAAATGAAGTATCTGGCATATTTTCAGGCATATACCAATACGTATGGGGAACTGGAGCAGTTAAAGCAAATGTATGAAGCTGCGTTGCAGGTATCGGAGGTCGTGGGGTTGGTTATTGGAACCCGTCCCGATTGTATGCCCGATTCTTTGCTGGATTACCTGGAAGAATTGAATCGCCGTACGTTTTTATTGGTGGAGTATGGAATTGAAAGCACTGATGACAGAACGTTGGAACGGATTAACCGGGGGCATACTTTTGCCTGTACAAAAGATGCGGTATTGCGTACTGCCGGGAGAGGAATCCTGACCGGAGGACATGTCATTTTGGGACTTCCGGGCGAGGAACGTGAAACTTTGCTTCATCAGGCGGAAATAATATCAGCATTACCGCTGACTACGTTGAAATTGCATCAGCTCCAATTGATACGAGGTACACGTATGGCTCATGAATATGCGTTGAAGCCGGATGACTTTCATCTTTACACAGCCGATGAATACATTGATCTGGTAATTGACTATCTGGAACGTCTTCGTCCGGATCTGGTGTTGGAACGTTTCGTTTCGCAATCACCCAAGGAACTGCTGATAGCGCCCGACTGGGGATTGAAAAATCATGAATTTACCAATAAGGTAAAGAAGCGCATGCGGGAGAGGAATTCCTGGCAGGGAAAATATTGGAAGAATCAAACAAATATATAAATCTATAATAGAAATGGAAATTAGAGGTAAAGTTCATTATGTAGGAGTGAACGATCGCAACAAAGCATTGTTCGAGAATCTGTGGCCATTGCCTTATGGCGTGTCTTATAACTCATATTTGATAGCAGACGATGAGATGGTGGTTCTGGTAGATACCGTAGACGTCTGTTTCTTTGAAGTTTATCTGAAGAAAATCCGTAGCGTGATCGGTGATCGTAAGATTGATTACTTGATTATTAATCACATGGAGCCGGATCATTCAGGTTCTATTGCATTGATCAAACAGTATTATCCTGACATTGTTTTGGTAGGTAACAAGAAGACGTTCGATATGGTGGAAGGTTACTATGGAGTATCCGGAGAACGTTATGTAGTAGGAGACGGTGATTTCCTGAAACTGGGACACCACAGCTTGCGTTTTTATCTGGTACCAATGGTACATTGGCCGGAAACAATGGTTACTTACGATGAAACCGATGGAATTTTGTTCTCAGGTGATGCCTTTGGATGTTTTGGCGCTTTGAACGGAGGTTGTATTGATCGTAATATCAATACTGATATTTATTGGAATGAAATGCGTCGTTATTATGCCAATATCGTAGGGAAGTTCGGTAATCCGGTACAGAAAGCTTTGCAGAAGCTGGGAGGATTGAAAATCAATACGATTTGTCCAACCCACGGACCGGTATGGGAAGAGCAGATTCCGCGTGTGATTGACATGTATGACAAGATGAGCCGTTACGCGGGAGAAGAAGGAGTTGTTATAGCTTATGGAACCATGTATGGAAATACCGAGGAACTGGCCGAAACTATTGCGGAGGAATTGAGTAAGGAAGGTATCAAGAATATCGTAATGTATAATGTTTCACAAACGAACCATTCTTATATCTTGGCTGATATTTTCAAATACAAAGCATTGATTGTGGGATGTACTACTTATAATATGCATTTGTATCCGGAAATGGAGTCGTTGCTCAGTAAGGTGGCTGCCCGCGAGATGAAGAATCGTGTGATGGGTTATTTCGGTTCATATACCTGGGCAAGCGCTGCTGTGAAGAAACTGGGTGAATTTGCAGAAAAACTGAAATTTGAAGTAGTAGGAAATCCGGTGGAAATGAAGCAGGCCATGAAGCAGGATAATTATGCCCAGGCTAAGGAACTGGCCAAGGCCATGGCTGATCGTCTGAAGGCTGACCGTAAATAAAATAGGAATGTACCTGAGAAGGGTATGATGTATATACAAACAGAGACTGTATCGCGAAAAATGTGATAGGGTCTCTGTTTGCGTTTTGTTTTAGGGAGATCATCAGTTTGTCCGGTTGAATTTGTATCTGAGTGAGATCATGAAATAACTTCGTAGCTGTTCGGCATAACTTTCATAGAATCCACTGGAACTTGCCGAGCGTTGCAGGCTCTTGCGCTGGTTCAGAATATCGGCCCAGATTGCGGATATTTCCGCACGCCGTTCTTTGGCAAATTTCCAGGTCAGCATCAGATTCCACAATGCCTCGTTCTGTTCCTTGCTGTTTATGTAGCTTCCACTGCGGATTTGGTAGGCAAAGTCAGAATCCAATTGAAAATGAAACGGAAGTTGTGCTGAAATCAGAGAGCTGATGGCATAATTTCGGGTGTATGTATTGCTTTCCTGTAAGATATTCAGGGAATTTTTAAACTGTTGGAAGTCCCATGAACCGTTTAGGTCGATGTTTCCCCATGAAGGCAGATAAGAGATTCCACAAAGAACGTTGACCCCGGAAGCGTGCGTTACACTCTTGCTTAATTCTTTTCCGTTGTTTTCGTTGACCAGTCCCACATTGTGATTGTAATTTCCTCCGGCCCGGCCTGTTAGTTTAAAACTTCCTATTCGCTTCTCATAATTGGAATTTCCCATTATGTTCCAGTTCCCGTTGATATTGACGGGGTAGGTTTCCTGACTTCCTGTTTGGAAATCATACAACGTTGCCTGAGTAACTCCGTTCAGTTCCTGGCTGTACGTTAGGTAGGCGGATATGCCTTTCGGATAGTTGCTGAATGACAAATTCAAATAATGCTGATAGGAAGCTTTCAAGTTGGGATTGCTTTTGCTGATATAGACGGCAGAATGATATACCGTAGGGGCCATCAAGTCATACAGTGAGGGCTGTCGGGTATTTCCGTTGTAGTTGATGCTTATATCATAGTCATTTTTATTGTATCGAACGGAGAAGAAAGGAGTCCATTCCAACGAATATCCGGTGGTATCTATGGATTGCTTTCCATCGTATTGATTTAAACTTCTTCGCTGCAATGCGCAAGTCAGTCCGCCATACATATTCCAATTTTTTCCTTCATGTGAATAATTCAGGGCGATGGCATGCTTGTTTGTCCGGCTGTCACGACGATTGCTCAGGCTATCAATCAGATGTGATTCATAATTGGCGGGAGATAAAGTGTTTTTTTGTCCTTTTGTCATGGTATGATCGGGTAGGTCGTATGTGTTTTGCAGTTGTTTTTCGTTTTGAATTTCCCATGAGTATGATATTTGCAGGTTGTTTTTTGAAGAAATTTTCCATGTATAATCCATTCTGATTTCATGATTTTCTGATTGGTTAGGAGCGTATTGATATTGATTCTGTACCTCCACAGAATCTTTTCCTCCCATGTTTTGCAGCTGATAGAATATACTGTTGGATGTTTTGTACGTATCGTTATTCTGCCTCGTTTGGTATAAGCTGTAGGAAATTCCCAGGCTGTTTCCTTCTTCCGTGAATTTGTGTATTATGCCGGCATGAATATTATATCCCTTATTTTGTATTTTGCTGAAATTATTTTGCTTTGTTTCGTTCATTCTGATATTCCGTCCGGTCTGATCGAAATACAGGAAAGGATCCAATAAATCCAGATTGGGATTTTCGTTGAATTTGGCCGAATGGGTGTCCGACGTATTTTCCGATCGGCTCATGTTTCCTCCTCCCATAAAATGAATCATGGTCTGCTTATCGGGATTCCACATCAGGTTCAGGGAAGAAGAGAAAGCGTTTTGTCGGTTTTCCTGAGATCGTTCCGATATTCCGTACTGATTCTTGGCGCTCATGTACAGTTCATTGCGGGAAGTTGAGATGTTTCCCGTCTTTGAATGGTTGTAGCTTATGTTGGCTGCAATTTGAAAATTTTCTCCGATTTTTCTGGAAATATTTCCACCTATATTGCCGGCTCTGTTTCCATTGTAGGCGGAAGTGAAATTGCGATTTCCGAAACGACCTACCAGGCCTAAGTTTTCACCGTTTTCCTTAAAATTGAATGCTTGTGCCTTGGCGTCATATTTGTTTTTGCTGCCATATCCTCCTTCCATCCCTGCCATTAACGTACCGTTTACCGCTTTTTTCGTCTGAAGGTCAAGAACATAATTCTTCTGATTGTTTTTTACGCCGGTCATTTTCTCTTCTTCTGTCGCCTTGTCGTATACTTTGAGGCGACTTACAAAACTGGCGGGCAGGTTTTCCAGGGCCACACGGGTATTCCCCTTGAAAAACTCTTTGCCATTGACGGTTATCTCACTGATTTTTTCGCCTTTGTATTCTATTGATTTGTTTTTCGGGTCATAACTTAAACCGGGAATGCGGCGAATCAATGCTTCCAGATAGGCTCCGTCGGGAAGTTTGTATGCTTCTGCATTGAATATGGTTGTATCTTTCTTCTGTTCTACAGGTTGTACGAGGGCAGTAACGATTACTTCATCCAAGGCTTTTACATCTTCTTCCAGTAAGATGATGCCTGCATTTATGGTATGGTCATTTCCTGAAATTTCCAGGAAAGAAGATGCATATCCGGTAAATGATGTTTTCAATACATACTTTTGAGATAAATCACAATGCAGTCTGATATTGAATTCTCCTTTCTCATTGCTGGTAGTTCCGGTAATAAAAGTAGAGTCTGGAAGTTGCAGCAGCGAGATATTTGCAAATTCTACGCTTTGCTGTTCCTTTTTCCCCTTGTTGGTTATGACTTTTCCACTAATAATCCGATTAGGTTCTGGTTTTTGTGAAAATGCAGACAGAGAAAATATTGTCAATATAAGAAAAATACATATTTTATACATACATATCTTCGGATAAGATCAGTACTTACGTTCTAATGATATTTAAAAACTTATCAAATACAATTTAAAGGTCTGTCATTGCGATTCTAAAGTACGTATAAATTTCGAATTTCATCAAATTCGGACAGGTATTTCTGTAACATTTAACTTCTCAATTCTGGGAAAAAGAGAAAAGTCCTGCCGGATACAATTCTCCGACAGGACTTGAACAGAAGTTTGTATGTTGAATGTCAGGCGGGTATTTAGTCTTTTGCCTGGTGAACGGTAAGTTGTGGAAATGGAAATCCGATACCTTCCTGATTGAAGGTCGCATAAACGATTTTGTTCATGTCGAACATCACGTCCCAGTAGTCGGCTGTTTTGGTCCAGACACGTACCTTGATGTCTACGCTGCTGGCAGACAGGGAACTGAGGCCGATAAAAGGAGCCGGAGTCTGCAGGATACGTGTATCTGCGGCGATGATACGTTCAAGCACGGCCTTGACACGTTCGTAATCTTCTCCGTATTCCACGCCGAATACCCATTCGGCACGTCGGGTTTCCTGTTTGCTGTAATTGGTGATGGCGTTGCTGCTCAAGGCACCGTTGGGTACATAAATGATCCGGTTGTCTACAGTAGAAAGAATGGTATGGAAAATCTGTATTTCCTTTACTGTTCCGCTGGCGTTTTGTCCGTCAATGTAGTCGCCAACCTTGAACGGCTTGAATACCAGGATGATCAGTCCGCCTGCAAAGTTGGACAGGTTGCCGGACAGTGCCATACCGATGGCCACACCGGCAGAGGCCAGGATGGCTGCAAAGCTGGTGGTTTCTACACCCAATCGGCTCACGATGGCAAAGGCCAGAATCAAGTTAAGCAGAATATTCAGCAGGCTTTTCAGGAAAGTCTGTACGCTGATTTCCAGCTTTCGCTTCTCCAGGATCTTGGAAACCAGACGGCTGATCTGACGGATGATAAATCGTCCGATAATGTAAATAAGGATAGCTCCGATGAGGTCTTTGCCTATGTTGATTCCCCATTCCACCAGCTTGTCAATAATTTTAGGTATATCTACCATGGTAGATACTTTGGAAGTTGCGTCAAGTAATGTTAACAGCATAATGTTTTTGTTTTTTTGGTACTTTATTGGATTAGATGTTTTTTATTCTTTAAGTATTCCTTTCCCCTGACGGATTATTTCGGGTTCATCGTCACAGCAGTCTATCACGGTAGACGGTTCTATTCCTCCGATACCTCCGTCAATGACCAGATCTACTTCTGATCCGAATTTCTCATCGATCAGTTCCGGATCGGTCACGTATTCAATGTCTTCTTTTTCATCGTACGGCAAGGTTGTGGTAAGAATGGGTGCGTCCAGGCTGCGGCATATTTCGCGGATGATGCTGTTATCTGGTACACGGATACCCACTTCCTTGCGGTTACGGAATATCTTTGGCAACCGGCTGTCTGCATTCAGAATAAAGGTGAACGGTCCCGGTAAATTGCGCTTCATCAGCTTGAATGTAGCGTTGCTGACACGTGCATATTCACTGATGTTACTTAGATCATAACAAATAATGGACAGGTTATGTTTGCGCGGGTCTAATTTTTTTAGTTTGCAGATACGTTCGATGGGACGTTCTTTCAGGGCATGACATCCGATGGCGTACATCGTATCGGTAGGATAGATGATGATGCCGCCGTCGTTCAGGATATCTACAATCCGCTGTATGTCGTTGGGGTTGTTGTCTTTGTTGTAAAGTTTGAGTATCATGATTGTTGAGGTTTTTATTATTTTCTGTTCTTTCTTAATTCTTCAGCCAGGCGATAATGGATGGCTGCTTCTGCTTCTTTTCCTGCCTTCTCGAGGGCTTCGGCAAAATAGCTGTGGGCACCGGCGTGCCGGGGTTTCAGACTGGTGGCTTTGTCGAGGTCGGCCAGGGCTCCTTCCAGCTGCATTTCGAACAGGCGCAGTTTTCCCCGGTTATAAACAGCCTTGAATTCATTGGGCCGCAGACGGACCGCCTCGTTGAGGCAGGCTTCGGCCTCTTCCATCCGGTCTTCGTCGAACAGGGTAACTCCTTTTCGTATCCAGGCGTCTGCATATTCAGGCCAGAGCTGGATAGCTTTGTCGTAATTGGCGATGGCTGCCCTGGAGTCGTGTGCCTTGGTGATGCATTCGTTGCCCATCAGGTAATATTCATGGGCATATTTTTCCAGATTTACCTGTTGTTCCCGCAGTTTTTCTTTCAGTGATCTGTTTTCTTCTTTCAAGGTATGGATAATACCCAGTTTTTTCCGGATGAAACGCTGGATGAGGGGCTTTTCGATGTCGTATCGGCTGTGGATCGCCTTGAAAAAATTGTCGAGGAATGCGGCAAAATCAGTCTTGTCGAATGCTTTGACAGCGGCGATGTATTGTTCGTCGGCCTGTGCCTGTTTCAGGGCCCGTTCGATGACAGTCCGGTTGTTGAAGCGCTGGGAGAAGGACGCGATTTCGGGGCGTACGAAGATGTCTCCCCGTGTGATTTCCCGTTTCAGGCATATACCTTCCAGGGTGGTACATCGGCTGAGGGCTACATACGTTTGTCCGCCAGCAAATACTCCTCCCGTAAAATCGATGATGACCCGGCTGAAAGTTAGTCCCTGGCTTTTGTGAACGGTAATGGCCCAGGCCAGCCGGATGGGATATTGCGTAAAGGTACCCAGTTCTTCCTCTTCTATCTTTTTCTCCTCCTCGTTGTACCGGTAGCGGATGTTTCTCCAGCTTTCGCGATGTACATCCACTTCCTGTCCGTTCTCGGTAATTACGTAGATAACTCCTTCGCTGTCCATTCCTGAAATGGTTCCTATGGTACCGTTTACCCATCTTTTTTCCGGATCGTTCTTGATGAAGATAATTTGCGCGCCCGGTTTGACAGTCAGTTCCATGAGTGTAGGAAGGCTGTTTTCGGGAAATTCTCCATGAATTTCTCCGGTAAGGGTTATCGGATCGCCCGGCAGTGATGCGAGCTTTTGTTCGTTGATGTAATCCACTGTGTCACGCCGGGTGGCAAGTGTGATATACATATCGTTTTCGCTGTTCTTCACCGGAATGTTGAAACGGGTGTTGAGCAGTTGGAGATCGGCCGCACCGGCCGTATTGGTCCGTATGTGATCAAGTACACTGACGAACACGGGATCAGTCTGCCGGTATACTTTTGTCAGTTCGATGGCTACCAGCTCCATTTCCTGAAACACCCTTGCCGAAAAGAAATAAGGGTTGGGGTAGAAGCGGTTGATGATTTCCCTTTCATCGTTCTTGACGACCGGTTCCAACTGGAAAACATCTCCTACTAGCAGGAGTTGCTTGCCACCGAAAGGTTCACGCATATTTTGCGAGTATACTCTCAGAATTTTGTCGATAAAGTCGATGATGTCCGCCCGTACCATGGAGATTTCATCGATGATGACAAGCTCAATGTTTTTGAGCAACTTGCGGTGATCGGCGGAATACTTCAGAAAGCTGTGTAACTTTCCTCCTTTCAAGCTGAAGTTAGGGTCATCGGGAAGCAGGGGATGAAACGGCAGTTTGAAAAAGCTATGCAATGTACTTCCTCCCGCATTGATGGCTGCAATACCGGTTGGGGCCAGGACTACATGTTTTTTTCTGGTGTTCTGGCATACATATTTCAGGAAAGTTGATTTTCCGGTTCCGGCTTTGCCTGTTAGAAAGACAGATTGTCGGGTGTATTGAATCAGTTTCAGTGCATTCTGAAATTCCGGATTGTCAGTATCGATGGGGGTATGTGCCATAACGGGTGGTAATATGTCTAGCAAAGATACGAATAAATGCGTAATAAAAAAAGCGGTTATTCGTATAACCGCTTTTTTATGAGAGTATGAGAAGCCTCCCGGCATTTATGTCTTTTATAGCCTTTGAAGCCTGCTCAGCTTTAGCGCATTTCTTCTTTGCCCAAATTGTCGTTGAGCATTACGTAACCCCAGATCATAGGGTCTGCGTTAGCAATTCTCTGAAAAATCTTTTTTACCTTTTTCATGTTAGTTATCCTTTCTTTTTATACCTGATGAAAACTTAAATTCGCTCTCGGCGGTTCTTCACGAATGACCTTGAGCATCCTTTTCTTGTTTACCTTAATACCTTTTTATTTAAACCTTGTTTATTAGTTAAGCTCAAGAGCTTTCTTTTTTGTTTACGTTGCAAATATAGGGAGTTTTTAGGTAGAAAATATGTTTCGTAGCATGATTTTTAATTTTATCCTGTTTTTATTGATGTAAATCAAAAAAAATTGTTATAAGGAAGGGGTGTGGGCGGATTTTAGTCGTAAAAGTTTAGTGAATTCATTTCATATTGATTTTAAATTCATTTTTATCATGACGTGTTGATACATATAAAAAAAGCGGCCTTCATCAGGTCGCCTTTGTATTGCTTAAAAAAACTTTCGTTTTTTAATGTTCGAATCGGAACAGATCCGTGTGCCTTTTGGCAAGGATTACTTGCTTAATTTGTCGTTAAGCATTACGTAACCCCAGATCATCGGATCTGCATTTGTAATCTTCTTAAAAATACTTTTTACCTTTTTCATAATTGTTACCCTTTCTTCATTTAATTAATACCTAAGTCTAATTTTTGTTTTCTCAGCGATCCTCACGGACGGCCTTGAATAGTTGTTATCTTTTTATCCTTAAAGAGGTTCTTGTTTCAGAACCTGTTGTTCGTTGAATTCGATGCAAACATAGCACCTTTTGGGGATATAAAATATGTTTTTCAGCATGAATTTTCACTTTTGAGGCTTTTTATTGATATAAATCAACAAACGTATTTCTGACGGGGACAAATTATGCGGTATAGGGACAAAATGACAGATGTATGCTGTCAAACATACATGACTCCTTGTCACTGTATGGATTTATTTTCTATTTTTGTGATATTAAAATAATATCAAACTAGAAGCTTATGGAAGGACGTGAATTCGAATTTAAGGGTATGGTAATCAATGGATTTGTAATGATTGCTGTTATTCTGTTATTGACTGTTGCTTTTGTTTTTTCTTTTTTTATGGACGAAGAGCTGGGAGCGGCTGCCTATGTGATTGGAATTGTTGGAATTGTTCTGACTTGTTTTTTGTGGCCGGGAATTATCCAGTTGGAGCCGAACGAAGCCCGTGCCATGGTCTTTTTCGGTACCTATAAGGGGACGTTCAGGCGGACCGGGCTTTTCTGGATCAATCCGTTCATGACAGCCAAGAAACTTTCTCTGCGTGCGCGTAACCTGAATGTTGACCCCATCAAGGTGAATGACAGGGTAGGTAATCCTGTTCTGATAGGCCTGGTACTGGTCTGGAAGCTGAAGGATACGTACAAGGCGTTGTTTGAGATTGATTCACAGACCATGGCCAGTAAGCCCAACGAGGTCGGTACTTCGCTGGCCGGCCGGATGAAGGCCTTCGAAGATTTTGTCCGGGTACAGAGCGATGCGGCCTTGCGTCAGGTGGCCGGATTGTATGCTTATGATAACAACGAGGGAGGCGATGAGGAGCTGACTTTGCGAAACGGAGGCGATGAAGTGAATGAGCAGTTGGTACAGAAGCTGAACGAGCGGCTGGCCATGGCCGGTATGGAGGTAGTCGAAGCCCGTATCAATTACCTGGCCTATGCGCCCGAAATCGCAGCCGTCATGCTGCGTCGTCAGCAGGCCAGTGCCATTATCAGTGCCCGTGAAAAAATAGTGGAGGGTGCTGTCTCGATGGTGAAGATGGCGCTCGATCGCCTGGATTCGGACGATATTGTAGAACTGGATGAAGAGAAGAAGGCTGCCATGGTGAGCAACCTGCTGGTGGTGCTCTGTGCCGATGAGCCGGCACAACCGGTTATCAATTCCGGTACCTTGAATCATTAAACGGACTGTAAAAACGGAATGAGATGGCAAAGAAGGAGGTAACAAAAAGCTTTGTGCTTCGGATAGACGCCGAAATGATGGATGCCGTAGAAGCGTGGGCCGCCGATGAGTTCCGTTCGACCAACGGTCAGCTTCAATGGATCATTGCGGAGGCATTGAAGAAAAGTGGCAGATTGAAGAAAAACAGGAAAATGAAAGCAAAGTCGGAAACGGATTCCGGCGAAAATAAAAGGGAAGACGTATGAGGAAATTCTTTAATTTTAATGGTAGCGGCAGTGAATTGCCTTATCGTATGTCGGACCGGATACTGGATATTGTAGGAATAGCATTGGTTGGCTTGCAGTTGCTTTTGTTCGTGTTTCTCTATGAATGGGATAAGGAACAAGGTTATGGAGTGGTGGGAAGCTCATACGCCGTGTGGATGGTGCTTGCTGTCTTGTTTTGGCTGATTGGCTTTTTTGCTTCCCGAAATCCGTCTTTTGTCAATGTCCCGGTGCGGATGAATCCGAAGCGTGCAACGGTACAGAATTACTGGAAGTGTCATTTTGCCCGTTGGCTGAATCTGGTTTTACCGGTGATTAATGTGACGACCTGCTGGACGGAACGGAATGGCCGACTGGAGCTTCCTATGGGATGGGCCAAAGCATTCAATGTATTGGCTTTTACCCTTCTGGTGGCATTGACGATTGTAATGACCATCAAGGTTTACAGGGCCGGCCGGGGTTGAATTGATGTGATAAAAAATCGTCCTCGTGTTTGACATGAAACACGAGGACGTATGAATGAAAACGAACGGATATTTCTTTTGAAACGAACGTTCGTTTTTTGTTTTCTTAAAATGTTGATAATATGGAAATTATGATTTTCTTTCCAGCTCCTGCAAACTTTCCAGCTTCTTGGTTTCCAGAAATTCATAAATGCCGCACAGGTGTTCTTTCACACGCTGGTGGCCGAATTCATAAACTTTGGTAACCAGTCCGTCCAGGAAGTCACGGTCGTGTGAGACCACGATCAGTGTGCCATCAAAATCCATCAGGGCCTGTTTCAGGATATCCTTCGTTTTCATGTCCAGGTGATTGGTCGGCTCGTCCAGAATCAGCAGGTTGACCGGTTCCAGCAACAGCTTGATCATGGCCAGTCGGGTGCGTTCTCCTCCCGAAAGTACCTTGACTTTCTTCATCGATTCTTCCGGGCCCCCGAACATGAAGGCACCCAGCAGGTCACGGATCTTGTTGCGGATTTCTCCTTTCGCTACTTCATCGATGGTCTGGAAAACCGTCAGGTTCTCGTCCAGCAGTGAGGCCTGGTTCTGTGCGAAATAACCGATCTGTACGTTGTGTCCCAGGGTTAAGGTACCGTCGTATGGAATTTCATTCATGATACATTTCACCAAGGTGGATTTTCCTTCTCCGTTCTTACCCACAAAGGCCACTTTGTCTCCCCGTTCGATGGTCAGTGTCGCATTGCGGAATACAGTATGGTTGCCGTATGTCTTTCCTACTCCTTCCATGATGACCGGATAGCTTCCGCTGCGTGGAGAGGGTGGAAACTTCAGCCGGAGTGCCGAAGTATCTTCTTCGTCTACTTCGATGAGTTCCAGTTTTTCCAGCATTTTTACGCGGCTTTGTACCTGTAGTGTCTTGCTGTAGGTACCCTTGAAACGTTCGATGAAGTCCTTGGTTTCCTGGATCATCTTCTGCTGTTCCTCGTACTGTTTCATCTGCTGTTCGCGGCGTTCTTTCCGCAGTATCAGGTATTGCGAGTAGTTAACCTTGTAATCGTAGATGCGTCCCATGGTCACTTCGATGGTGCGGGTTGTAATGCTGTCGACGAATTTTCGGTCGTGGCTGATGACTACTACGGCTTTCGAGCTGTTTATCAGAAAATCTTCCAGCCACTGGATGGATTCTATATCCAGGTGGTTGGTCGGCTCGTCCAGCAGCAGGACATCCGGATTCTGGAGCAGGAGTTTGGCCAGTTCGATGCGCATACGCCATCCTCCGCTGAAGTCACTGGTCGGACGGTCGAAGTCTGTGCGTTCGAATCCCAGTCCCAGCAGGGCCTTTTCCACATCTTCTTCAAAGTGTGTCATGTCGATGGCGTAAAATTTTTCGCTCATCAGCGCTACCTTTTCTATCAGCTGCATGTAGGAATCGCTTTCATAATCGGTACGGACAGCTAGTTCGTTGTTCATCCGTTCGATTTCCGCTTCCATTTCCCGCAGGTGGGAAAAGGCCATCGAGGCTTCCTCGAAAACGGTACGTCCGTCCTCGGTCATGAGGTGCTGGGGAAGATAAGCTATCACACAGTCTTTGGGTGCCGTTACTTTTCCTCGGGTGGGCTGGCGCACTCCGGCCAGGATTTTTAGGAGGGTTGATTTTCCGGCGCCGTTCTTTCCCATCAGGGCAATCCGGTCTTTTTCGTTGATCTGAAAACTAATGTCGCTGAACAAGGTGGTTCCGCCGAACTCTACGGTTAAGCCATCTACTGAAATCATATATTATGTTATAAAGGTGAATTGATTGATTTTCGTTTTTATTTTCTGGAGGCAAAGTTAGCTATAAATCGGGACTTATTGGCAGGTAGAAAAGAAAAAGGTGGCGTACGGTTCTGTAGAATCGATGGTAAAGCCGCTTGTTACATTTGATTTTTGAGGTGGTATGTGGCATTTCCTGTGATGTACCAGGATAAGGGGAATCTCATTTTTTTGATCAGCATTTTTCTTGTTGATGTTGTACGGTGATCAATAAAAATTGTCCTTTCACTATGCGGATTACCCCGACAGGAATAAAACCGATAGCAAAAGGACAATTAATATAAAAACGTTTCAGCTTAGGCTAAGCCAGCAGCAGAATCAGCAACTGTGCCGTAAGAATACGCAGGAACATACTCAACGGATATACGGTAGAGTAACCTACTGCCGGAGCGTCGTTGCCTGCTATCTGATTGGCATACGCCAATGCAGGTGGGTCTGTATTGCTACCGGCAATCAATCCCATCAGGGTGTAGTAATTGATTTTATGGTGCCAGCGGGCAATCATTCCGATAATGACCAGTGGAATGAACGTAATCAGGAATCCGATACCTACATACAGCAGGCCGTCGCCTTCTACTACTGTCTGTACGAAGTTCTCACCGGCTTTGATACCTACACTTGCCAAGAACAATACCAGTCCTACTTCGCGTAGCATTAAGTTGGCGCTCATGGTAGTATAGGTTACCAGTTTTACTTTGTGTCCGAAACGGCCAATCAGAATGGCGATAATCAGCGGACCGCCGGCCAGACCCAGTTTTACCGGAGTAGGCATACCCGGAATGGCGATAGGCAGACTACCGAACAGGATTCCGCACAGGATTCCGATAAAGATGGTGACGATGTTCGGATGATCCAGACGTTTCAACTGGTTACCCAGCAGGTTGGCTACACGTTCGATAGCGTCCTGTGGACCGACTACCATTACACGGTCACCTACCTGCAATGTCAGTTGACGGGCTGCGAACAGGTCCATACCCGAACGGTTTACACGGGTTACGTTTACACCATACATGCTGCTGAAGTGAAGTTCGCCCAATGTCTTACCGTTGATGTTGGGCTGTGTAATCAAGATACGTCGGGAAACCATCGGTTTTTCCTGATGACTTGAATCGTTCCAGTCTACTTCTACCTTAGGACCGATAAAGGCCATGATGGCTTCTGAATCGTCTTCAGCACATACGATAAACATGCAGTCGCCTACACGCAGCACGGTATTGGCGTTGGGAGTATTCATGTGTCCGTCTTGAATGATACGGGTACATACAAAGTCACGTGCCAGGAATGATTGTACCTGCAGCAGGTTTTTCCCACTCAAGGCTGCATTTTCTACGCGCAGGGAGATGGTGTACGGTTTCAGGTGCGGATTGGCGTCTTCTTCCCGCTGAATCTCTTCCGATTCCTTGGTTAGATTAACCCGGCAGATGAAGCGGATAACAATCAGGGAAAGAATGATACCCATTACTCCCAACGGATAAGCACACGCATACCCCATGGCGATTTCCGGTCCCTGATAGTGCAGCTGCTGCAGCGCTTCGTTGGCGGCACCAAGTCCCGGTGTGTTGGTAACGGCTCCACACAGGATTCCGACCATCATCGGAAGTTCTACCCGTCCTTGCAGAGCAAAGTACATGACCAGTGCTACCGTGATGTTTAACGCTACTATACCCACCGCAAGCAGGTTCATCGCTATGCCTCCTTTCTTGAAGGAAGAAAAGAATGAAGGACCGACCTGCAGACCGATACAGAATACAAATAAAATAAGACCAAAATCTTGTAAGAAAGAAAGGATAGCCGGATTGCCTGTAAATCCGAAGTGTCCGACCAGGATTCCTACGAACAAGACAAAAGTTACTCCTAGCGAAATGCCGAAGAACTTGATCTTTCCCAACAATACGCCTGCTGCAATGACAAAGGAATAAAGTGCAACAATATGCGCAATGGAGTTGGGATTAGTCAATAAATCTTGAACCCAATTCATAATATCAAATTTAAACTTTCGGCAAATGTAAGTATTTCTGCGAAGAGAACAAATTTTTCATTCACAATAATTTGTCTTAAATTCTTCTGTAGTCATTACTCTTTTCTTTGCAGGAAGCCGATTTGGCGCCTTTTTGTAAATGGCTGGAGAGGGCGGATCTTTTCTTGCTGTAGGATGTTACACCATATATATTATGGCTGTCATGGTTGTAGGAAGGTACAGGGGGATGGAGCGGTTTGCAAAGACATCCGAAAAAAATCAAGAAATCCCCAATAAATGTTTAGGAAACTTGCATTTTTCAACTAAAATCGATAAAGATAAGAAGATTTTAGTATATTTGCCTATACACAATTTACAGGATTCGTCCTGACAGAGAACATCTATTTAAATCTAATTATAAATAAAAACACTCATCACTATGGCAGATAGTAAAGAAAAACTCTTTTCTGACTTTCCTCCGGTGTCTACCCAAGAATGGATGGACAAAATACAAGTGGATCTGAAAGGGGCTGATTACGAAAAGAAGTTGGTGTGGAAAACCAATGAAGGTTTCAAGGTCAAACCCTTTTATCGGCAGGAAGACCTGGAAGGGCTGAAAACTACGGACGGACTTCCGGGAGAATATCCTTATCTTCGTGGCATTAAGAAAAATGACAATACGTGGTTTATCCGGCAGGATATTCGTATGGACGACCCGGCAGAGGCCAATGCCAAAGCACTGGATATTCTGAATAAAGGAGTTGATTCACTGGGATTTCATGTCCCGGCCAAATCATTGAATGCGGAGTATCTGAAAACTTTGCTGAAAGATATTTGTTGCGAATGCATTGAATTGAATTTTAATACCTGCCAGCGCCATACTGTTCAGCTGGCCGAATTGCTGGTCGGTTATTTCAAGGAAAAAGGATATGATCCGGAAAAGATTCAGGGATCAATCAATTTCGATCCGATCAGTAAAATGCTGCAGAAAGGAAAAGACTTGAGCGCACTGATCGGCCAGGGGGCGGAACTGGTGAAGATATTTGCTCCGTATCCTAAGTTCCGTTGCATCGCTGTCAACTCCCTGCAATTGAATAATGCGGGAGCTTATATTTATCAGGAACTGGGATATGCACTGGCATGGGGTAATTATTACCTGAATGCGCTGGTAGAAGCAGGTGTACCGGTAGATCTGGCTGCACGGAAAATCAAGTTTAATTTCGGTATCAGTTCCAATTATTTTATGGAGATTGCCAAATTCCGGGCTGCCCGTATGCTGTGGGCTGATATTGTCAAAGCGTATGGACCCGAAAAGGAATGTGCCTGTAAGATGGTTGCTCATGCCGAAACTTCCACTTTCAACCTGACCTTGTTTGACTCGCATGTAAATCTGCTTCGTACGCAGACCGAAGCCATGAGTGCCGCCATAGCCGGGGTAAATTCCATTACCGTGAGTCCGTTCGATAAAGTGTATGAAACCCCGGATGATTTTTCGGAACGTATTGCACGCAATCAGCAGTTGTTGCTGAAAGAAGAGTCTCATTTGAACCGTATCGTCGATGCGGCAGGAGGTTCTTATTATATTGAGAAACTGACCGTTTCCATTGCACAGGAAGCCTGGAAACTGTTCCTCGATATAGAAGATGCCGGTGGTATGGTGAAAGCCATTCAGAACGGTATGATACAGGATGCTGTCAATGCCAGCAACAAGGCACGTCACGAAGCTGTATCGAAGCGGAAAGAAATATTACTGGGTACCAATCAATATCCGAATTTCAACGAACGGGCAGAAGGAAAAATGCCGAAAGATTCCTGCTGTGGCTGCGGAGGACATGGAAACCATGAACACGAGGCGTCTTTTGCCAGCTTGAATACTGACCGGGCTGCCAGTGAGTTTGAAGCATTACGTTTGCAGACAGAACATTCCGGCAAGCGTCCGAAAGCTTTCATGCTGACTATCGGAAACCTGGCCATGCGTCAGGCTCGTGCACAGTTCTCCTGCAATTTCCTGGCTTGTGCCGGTTATGAGGTGATTGATAACCTGGGATTCTCTACCGTAGAGGAAGGTGCCGAGGCAGCCTTGAAGGCACAGGCTGATATTGTGGTGATCTGTTCAAGTGACGATGAATATGCCCAATATGCCATTCCGGCTTATGAACTGCTGAAAGGCAAAGTCTTGTTTATCGTTGCCGGAGCGCCGGCCTGCATGGAAGAATTGAAGGCTGCAGGTATAGAGAACTTCATTCATGTCCGTTGCAACGTTTTGGAAACCTTGAAATCGTATAACGAAAAGTTAGGAATTAAGTAAGCTATGAAACCAAATTTCAGAAATATCGATATATATGCCGGATTCCATCCGCAGAACGGCATGGAATGGCAGAAAGCCAACGGCATTACAGCCGACTGGAAAACTCCGGAACAGATTCAGGTGAAACCGGTGTATACCAAGGAAGACCTGGAAGGTATGGAACACTTGAATTATGCGGCGGGTATTCCTCCTTACCTGCGTGGCCCGTATTCCATGATGTATACTTTCCGTCCGTGGACAATCCGTCAGTATGCGGGATTTTCTACCGCTGAGGAATCAAACGCTTTTTATCGCCGTAATCTGGCATCGGGTCAGAAGGGATTGTCTGTAGCCTTCGATTTACCGACTCACCGCGGTTATGACCCCGATCATCCGCGTGTAGTAGGCGATGTAGGCAAGGCTGGCGTATCTATTTGTTCACTCGATAACATGAAGGTGCTGTTCGATGGAATACCTTTGAACAAGATGTCTGTTTCCATGACCATGAACGGGGCTGTATTGCCTATCATGGCGTTTTATATCAATGCCGGACTGGAGCAGGGAGCCAAGCTGGAAGAAATGGCGGGTACCATCCAGAATGATATCCTGAAGGAATTCATGGTACGTAATACCTATATTTATCCGCCTGCATTCTCTATGAAGATTATTTCAGATATTTTCGAGTATACTTCACAGAAAATGCCGAAGTTCAATTCTATTTCCATTTCGGGTTACCACATGCAGGAAGCCGGGGCAACAGCCGACATCGAACTGGCTTATACGTTGGCCGACGGATTGGAATATCTTCGTGCCGGTATCGCTGCCGGTATCGACATCGACGCTTTCGCACCCCGTCTGTCCTTCTTCTGGGCTATCGGTATGAATCACTTCATGGAAATCGCCAAAATGCGTGCGGCACGTATGCTGTGGGCCAAGATCGTGAAACAGTTCAATCCGAAAAATCCGAAGTCACTGGCGTTGCGTACCCACTCGCAGACTTCCGGATGGTCGCTTACCGAACAGGATCCGTTCAACAATGTCGGACGTACCTGTATCGAAGCCATGGCGGCTGCACTGGGACATACACAGTCTCTTCATACCAACGCACTGGATGAGGCCATCGCCCTGCCTACTGACTTCTCGGCACGTATTGCACGAAATACTCAGATCTATATTCAGGAAGAAACACAAATCTGCAAGAATGTCGATCCGTGGGGAGGTTCTTATTATGTGGAATCGTTGACCAACGAACTGGCACATAAGGCATGGGAACACATTCAGGAAATCGAGAAGCTTGGAGGTATGGCCAAGGCCATCGAAACCGGCATTCCAAAGATGCGTATCGAAGAGGCGGCTGCACGTACTCAGGCCCGAATTGACTCCGGTGAACAGACCATTGTAGGTACCAATAAATACCGGCTGGAAAAAGAAGATCCGATTGATATCCTGGAAGTGGATAATACGGCAGTACGTCAGGAACAGATTGAGAACCTGCGCCGGCTGAAAGAAGGACGGAATCAGGCCGAAGTGGATAAAGCTCTGGCCGCCATTACCGAATGTGTAAAGACGGGAAAAGGAAATCTGCTGGAACTGGCTGTGGAGGCAGCTCGGGTACGAGCTACATTGGGAGAAATTTCCGATGCATGTGAAGCTGTCGTAGGACGTTATAAAGCTATTATCAGAACTATTTCAGGCGTGTATTCATCAGAAAGTAAAAAGGATGCAGATTTTGCAAGAGCTTGCAGTCTGACCGAAGAATTTGCAAAGAAAGAAGGTCGTCGTCCACGTATCATGATTGCCAAAATGGGACAGGACGGACACGACCGTGGTGCCAAGGTTGTCGCAACCGGATTTGCCGATTGCGGATTCGATGTAGATATGGGGCCGTTGTTCCAGACTCCGGAAGAGGCTGCCCGTGAAGCCGTGGAGAACGACGTGAATGCTGTCGGTGTATCGTCATTGGCTGCCGGACATAAGACGTTGATTCCACAGATTATTGAAGAATTAAAGAAACTGGGACGCGAAGATATTCTGGTGTTTGCCGGAGGAGTCATTCCCCCACAGGATTACGACTTCTTGTACAAAGCCGGTGTTGTAGCCATTTTTGGTCCTGGAACTTCTGTGGCTAAATCAGCTTGCCAGATTATGGAACTGTTGCTGGAAGACTAAAGTAATAAATTTCAGCCAACTTTTTCTGCGTGAAGGATAAAAGCCTCGAAAATCATGTAAGCCGGACAGGGCTTCTTGGTTTTCGAGGCCTTTTATTGAAAATATTTTACGGAAGTGATTGTTCCTATAAAATATTCTACAAAAATCGGCCTGTATAAACTAAAAAAAACAGAGAAGTAATTATCTTTGCTTCCAAAATCATTATTTATCCGTACTATGAGAAAATGTATCTTCACTTTCTTGGTTTGTGTCCTGGCAGGAATTGCTCAGGCACAAATAGCTCCGGAAGCTTTGAAAACCTGGCACGGTAACAAGTATTCCATGTTTATCCATTTTGGACTTTATTCTTTACCGGGAGGTGTGTGGAAAGGAGAGCCCGTTACTTCTGGGTACAGTGAACAAATTCAAGCCTTTGCTAAAATCCCGAAAGAGGAATATATGCAGCTGGCAGAAGATTTTAATCCTACTCTGTTCAATGCCGATTCCATCGTAGCATTGGCTAAGCGGGGAGGCATGAAGTCGGTTGTGCTGACTACCAAACATCATGACGGTTTTTGTATGTTCCATACGGCTACTACTACGTATAACTCTTACGATGCGACTCCTTGTAAACGTGATTTTGTAAAGGAAGTGTCTGAGGCCTGTAAACGGGCCGGGTTGCGTTTCGGACTGTATTTTTCCATCATTGACTGGAACTATCCGTATGCTTCACCGATGTCAGATCATAATTGTGATTTCGTAACCAAAGAACATCAGGAATTTTCAAAAGCTCAGATTACAGAGTTATTGACTAATTACGGACCGATTTCTGAATTCTGGTTTGATATGGGTTCGAATACTCCGGAACAGAGTAAGGAACTGTATAACCTGGTACATAAGTTACAGCCGGACTGTATGGTAAGCGGACGTTTGGGAAATGATCAGTACGATTTCTGTGTAATGGCAGACAATGCTTATCCGGAAGGATCGCTGCATACTCCCTGGCAGACAGCTGCTTCCATGTTTGATGAGACATGGAGTTACCGTTCCTGGCAAAAACGTGGAGAAGTGAAGGATAAAGTCTACCAGAAGCTTTGTCAGTTGACCAATGTCGTGTCGCACGGTGGTAATTTTTTGCTGAACATCGGCCCGAAGGGAGATGGAAGCATTGTACCTTTCGAAAAACAGGTATTGGAATCGATCGGTAAATGGTTGGATGAATATGGATATGCTGTTTATCAGACAGAGCCTTCTCCGTTTCCGAATGATTTTGACTGGGGAACTGTTACCCGGAAAGATAATAATCTCTATTTGATTCTCTCAGGAGTCTATCCCAAAGATGGAAAGATTCTGTTGAACATGCCTGGATACAAACTCATGAAGGGAGATGGGAAGATGGCTATGTACTTGCAATACGGTGACGAAATAACCGTTTCCATTCCTGCGTCGGCTTACAATGATTCTACAGTCCATGTACTGACGCTGGAATTGGACAAAACAGTAGAGCCACAGCCGGCCTCTCCGGTGAGAAGTATGACACTGACAGCTTCTAATGCAACTCCCGATTATAGCTATTCTTGCTTTGATTATTACAGTAACTATCGGAGTACTGTGGCATATAACTGGAATGTAGAACAGAATTTATTGAAACAGCTTCAGTTTGTATACACCGATCAGGAGAAAGGAAGAACCATTGATTTGTCTGTAGATGGAAAATTGTATACTGTCACATTACAGGATGGAAAAGCTGAACCGTTGGAACCTGAAAACGGTACAGTTTGGGGAAAACGTTATATCTGTGGCCCTGGAAGCGGATCATTTGATACACCGTCTACCATCAAGACTGATTTAAATACTCCTTTGGC
This sequence comes from uncultured Bacteroides sp., assembly GCA_900553185.1. Taxonomy (GTDB): domain Bacteria; phylum Bacteroidota; class Bacteroidia; order Bacteroidales; family Bacteroidaceae; genus Phocaeicola. The sequence goes on along the minus strand of USCT01000002.1, from coordinate 138,569 downwards.
ACGCAGAAGCCAGTGGAAGGAAACGGATAAGGAACAGGATGAGTTCTCCAGTGATATTCTGTCTACATATTATGTAATGCAAAATATTTATTCACCTTCCAAGCAGCTGGTGTTGATTGAGGCTGGAGCTGGAAATGGCATAGAGATTTATCTGAATGGAAAATCTATTTTGAAACACTTGAATCCTTACCGCTGTACTTTCCGTTCTGAGAAAGTACTCCTTCCGCTTCAGAAAGGAGATAATCAGTTGGTATTGTGTGTATACAACCGTTTCGAAGATAAAACGGGTTATCTGCTTCGTCCGGCAGAGCATCCGGTGATTTACCGTCAGGATTTTAATATCCATGAAACAGCCAATAAAAAATCGCATACGGTAACTGTAAAAGCTCATAATCCTGCATCGGCTCATGCAGATATGGAGCTCTCTAACTTACGTATTCGTTTGCGTAGAATAGCCCGATAATAATCGGATATATTATAAATAAGAAATCCCTTTCTTATGTGAGAATTCTGGTAACATAGGAAAGGGATTTTTTTATTTGCTAAATTAATCCTTCAGAAATGTAGCTTCAATTCCTGTTTGCTTGCAATCTGCTCCCATGGGAGGATTCTGCTTGTAGATGGAAATCTTGACTTCTTCCAGTGGAAAATTCTGAAGCAGGCGGTTCGCAATTCGGGCGGCGACATGTTCCAGTAATTGTGAAGGAACGGACATTTCTGCTTTTACAGCTTCGAATATCGTGGCATAGTTTACTGTATTTTCCAGGTTGTCTGTTTCAGCGGCTGTTGTAAAATCAGTTTTCAGTTGCAGGTCGATGGTATATTCGGCACCAATCCGGTTTTCTTGTGGTAGTACACCGTGGTAGGCATATATTTTTAATCCTTTCAAGTGTACATACATGTTGGTTATTTTCATTTGGTTTTGTGGGTTTTTAAGTTTACCAGTTAATGGGCGTTTCTCCGTGGGCAATCAGGTATTCGTTGGTCCTGCTGAAATGTTTGTTGCCAAAGAAGCCATGATATGCCGAAAGTGGTGACGGATGTACGGAAGTAAGTACCAAATGCTTGTTGCGGTCAATGAAAGCTCCTTTTTTCTGTGCGTACGATCCCCAAAGGATAAAGACCAGATGTTCCCGGTTCTCTGCCAATGCACGGATAGCGGCATCGGTAAATTCTTCCCAGCCTTGTCGCTGATGTGAGCCGGCCTGATGTGCACGTACGGTTAAGGTAGCATTGAGTAACAGTACGCCTTGTTCGGCCCAGCGGGTTAGGTTACCGGAAACGGGTATTGATGTTCCCAGGTCATCGTGTATTTCCTTGAAAATATTTTGTAAGGAAGGGGGCTGAGGTATACCGTCGTTTACAGAGAAACAGAGGCCGTGTGCCTGTCCCGGTCCGTGGTAAGGGTCTTGACCAATGATCACTACTTTAACCTTATTGAAAGGACATAAATTGAACGCATTGAAAATAAGTTTTCCAGGTGGGTATACGGTGGTAGTCTGATATTCGTGGCGTACGAAATTTGTTAGTTTTATGAAATAATCTTTCTCAAATTCGGGTGCCAGCATTTGTTTCCAGCTTTCTTCTATCTGTACGTTCATAATTTTCCGATATTAGGATGTTCGTTCAAGGGGTAAAGATACGATTAATTTGTGAAATGTGGTGTCATTGCTTTCATCTGTTCTATGGAGAAATTAAATGTTCGGGCATTCATTACGATGTTTTTAAAAGCATAATTATTTTTTCTTAGTAGTCCAGAAGTAGTTTAATTATCTACTGTATTTTATATTAATTCATTGATTTTAAATGGTTTGTGTTGTTTTTGGCGAATGAAACAAATGTTACAATATGTAGTAAAAATGTTTCATGAAATATTTTTGACTGATAACGAAACATTTTTTATGCTTTGTTGGATGATTGAATAATACTTTTGCAGTACCGTTTTGAACGGCATAAGAGAAATGATCAATCAATGTTTAATTAAATCTTAATGCGTAAATGAAAAACGATAAAAGAGCATTTTTTATCACGCTCCTGTTTATGATGGTGTGCGTGATGGTGCAAGCGCAAAGTTTGCAAGTTGAGGGAACTGTGATTTCCAAATCTGATGGAGAGCCTATTATTGGAGCTACGGTTCTTGAAAAGGGAACAACAAACGGTACAATTACCGATTTTGACGGAAAGTTTACTTTGTCAGTCAACAAAGGAGCTGAAATTACTATTTCGTATGTAGGTTTTAAATCTCAAACTTTACAAGCACAGGGAGTCCTGAAAATCTTATTGGAAGAAGATTCGGAAGTTCTTCAGGAAGTAGTGGTAACAGGTTATACCACTCAGCGTAAGGCCGACTTGACAGGATCGGTAGCAGTGGTATCTACAGAATCATTGAAAACAAATTCAGATCCTGACCCCATGCGGGCATTGCAGGGAAAGGTTGCCGGTATGACCATTACAGGTAATGGTTCTCCTAGTGGAACAGCTACCGTACGTATTCGTGGTATTGGTTCTTTCAATTCTTCTCAGGATCCGCTTTATGTAATTGATGGTGTTCCTACTAATATGGCTCTTAATTCATTAAATGCAAATGACATTGAGAGTATGCAGGTATTGAAGGATGCAGCTTCTGCTTCTATCTATGGTTCACGTGCTTCGAATGGTGTCATTATTATTACTACCAAGAAAGGTAAAAAGGCTGATAAGGTTAAAGTTGACTTCTCTACCAATTTGACGGCTCAGTTTTATTCTTCTCAATCTCTGATGAAGGTTTGTAATTCTTCTGAGTACGCTACGGCAATGGCTCAGGCTGCATTGAATGACGGACTGGATCCGGTAGCTTATGCCAGCAACTATGGCTTGAATCTGAATGCTGATTCTGGTACTCCTATTAGAGTATGGAATCCAAGTACCAGCCAGTATGTAAATTATACGGTAAACGGACTGTATGACGGATATATAAACAGTAAGAAGACCATGAGATATTCGGATACAGACTGGTTGGATGAAATCTCAAGAGTGGGATTCTCACAGAATTATGATTTGTCTTTGTCTCATGCCAATGACAAACATTCTACCATGTTTTCATTGGGATATAAAAAGAACAACGGTATTTTGAAATATACGGATTTCGAAAATATTTCTGCCCGTATGAACTCAATGTATAACGTGAACAAGTATATTACAATTGGTGAAAACTTTACATTGACTTATACGAGTCAGGCAGACTGTGCTCCGATGGAAAATGCATTGAAGATGGCTCCGATTGTTCCGGTGTACGAAGAAGACGGTACTACTTTCTCTGGTCCGGTAGGAGGTATGAGCGACCGTCAGAACCCGTTGCGTGAACTGTATCACAACAAGGACAACCATTTGAATTACTGGCGTTTGTTTGGAAACGGATATGTCGATATTAAACCGTTCAAAGGATTTGTCTTCCGTTCTAATTTTGGATTGGATACTTATAATTCATTCATTAATTCTTTGACTCATACTTATCATTCTGATATTGTGAACAATGACATTGCCAAGACGACATTGTCACATAGAAATGAAGTTAACTGGACATGGTCAAATACCATTAATTATAATTTCAATATAGCCAATAAGCATGATTTCAATGTTTTGTTAGGATCTGAATTGTCTAAACAAAGTTTGATTGATTTTTCTGCTTATTCAGAAGGATACGCATTGGAAGATGTCGATTATATGTGGCCGAATGCTGCTACCGGTGTTATGAGTAATACAGGTGCCAAAGTGGGTTACAGACTGGCTTCTTTCTTCGGAAAGGTAGATTACAATTATGATGATTTGATTCTGGCTTCGTTTACTATTCGTCGTGATGGTTCTTCACGTTTTGGAAAAGGTCACCGTTGGGGTACTTTCCCGGCAGCTACATTGGGTTTCCGTGTTTCTAAATTGCTGCAGAAAGACTGGATGGATGACTGGAAGATCAGATTGTCTTGGGGACAGACAGGTAACCAGGCCATTGATAACAATGCACAGTTTGGATTGTATGTCGTAGATTATGGATTGGATCGTGTAACTTCTACAGCGTATGATTTGTTCCTGCAAGGATCCGGAACTTTCCCTTCAGGATACCGTGCAACTCAGCTTGCCAATCCTAATTTGAAATGGGAATCTGCTACACAATATAATATTGGTACTGACTTTACATTCTTGAACAACAGTTTGTATGGTACTATCGATGGATACGTGAAGAATGTAGGCGATATGTTGATTTCTCCGGCTTATCTGGGTGCTATTGGTGAAGGTGGTAATTCTTGGTTGAATGGTCCTTCTTTGCGCAACTGGGGTATGGAATTCAGCTTGGGTTATCGTAAGACCTTTGCTTGTGGCTTAGGATTGGATGTTACAGCCAATGCGGACTTCTTCCGTAACAAGGTGACTTATCTGCCGTCAACAACTACCGGAGCTTATGCACACACTTCTAAGGAAAATCTGGTAGAATCAGGTATGCCTTATGGTTCTTCTGTAGGATATGTGGTAGAAGGTCTTTTCCAGAGTCAAGCTGAAGTAGATGCTTCCGGTCAGGCTAATGCTCGTGTCGGCGGATTGAAATATGCAGACTTGGACGGAAACGGAATCATTACTCAAGATGACCAGGATTGGATCTATAATCCGGTACCTGCATTCTCTTATGGTTTGAATATTGCGTTGAATTACAAGAACTTTGATTTGACCATGTTCTGGCAGGGCGTTTGTGATCAGGATGTATATAATAACCAGAAAGCACAGACAGACTTCTGGAGTATTACGGATGCCGGTTCTAACAAAGGAAACCGTTTGTTGGACGCTTGGAACACCAATAATACAGGTTCTACTATCCCGGCATTGACTACTAATAACACTGCCGATGAAGGTAGAGCTTCCAGCTACTATGTAGAAAACGGATCATATATGAAACTGCGTACATTCCAGGTGGGATACACAGTACCTACTTCTTTCTTGTCTAAGTTTAAGATGTCTAGTGTACGAGTTTACTTATCAGGTCAGAACCTGTTAACTATCAAGAGCAAGAGCCTTACTTGCCCGGATCCGGAAAACCCGAACTGGAATTATCCGCTTGCTACTTCTGTTTCATTTGGTTTACAAATAGGATTCTAACTTAAAAAACTATAGATATGATGAAAAAATATATATTATTGGCTGCTTGTACATTGGGATTGACATTCTCCGGATGTGATGATTTCCTGGACTATACGCCGACTGCGGTAGTCGATGAGGACAAAGCTTTTTCTGATCCTGAAAAAATGGTAAATTCGGCATACGCCATGTTGGGTGACTGCTGGTATACTTATCCGTTCAACTTGTTTCCTTATGGTGATGTAAGTTCAGGCGATTGCTTGAAAGGTGGTTCAGGTACGACAGATACAGGTTATCACGCATTTGATGTTTGGACTACGTTGACACCTACTACTCCGGGTGAAATGGATGAATTGTGGTATCGTCTGTATGTAGCCATCTCTCGTTGTAACCGTGCTCTGCTGGCTTTGGAACGAAACGGAGATACATTGGGTGAGGATGTGAAAGCACAGCGTGTAGCCGAAATGCGTTTCTTGCGCGGACATTTCTACTTTAAGCTGTTGACTGTTTTCCGTCAGGTACCTTGGATTGACGAGAGAGTGACAGAAGACCAGACTTATGAAAAGGTTAGCAATACTGAATTGAGCTACGAACAGTTGTTCCAGAAAGTGATCGACGATTTCCAGGCCGCTTATGAGACATTGCCTGTAAAAGGACCCGGTGAAGACGGTAGAGCCAATAAAATTGCTGCGGCAGCTTATCTGGCAAAATGCTACCTGACACTGGCCTGGGGAGACGGATATGAAGCCACTACCGGCGAAAGTCATATCAATACCGAGTATATGCAGAAGGTGATAGATTATACAGACGATGTTGTGGCTTCCGGTTATGGATACCTGGAAGACTATGGTGACATTTTCCTGCCGGAATACAAGAATAGCAAAGAGTCTATATTTGCGGTTCAGTGTTCAGACTATCAGGACGATAATACGACTTATGGACGTGCCAACTGGTCGAATATGCTGAACGGATGCTGGCAGATGTGGTCTTGCGGTTGGGATTTTCACAAACCGTCACAGAATCTGGTCAATGCTTTCAAGACACGGAATGGTCTTCCTATGTTTGATGATTATAACGATGAAATTGATTACCCGATCAACGGACAGCCGGACAGCCAGAAATGGGATCCGCGTTTGTTCCATACAGTAGGTATGCCTACCTTCCCTTACAAGTATGAAGCTGAGTATACCATGACTACCGCCAATTCACGTACTCCGAATACGTATGGATATTATACTTCATTGAAAGAAGTTCCGCAGCGTTCACAGGGAGAAACTTACAACGGCTCTTGGCAGGCTTTTGCAATGAATGACTATGTGTTCCGTTATACGGATGTCATGCTGATGCGTGCTGAGGCATTGATCGAATTGAACAGACTGCCTGAAGCTTTGACCATCGTCAATGATATTCGTCATCGTGCTGCATTGTCTGTTGACAAACATATCAGTTATGCCAAAGACCAGTGTGAAATCGCTCTTTATCCGGAAGGATACTTTACTACTAAGGAAGTTGCCCGTAAATGCCTGCGTTGGGAACGCCGATTGGAAATGGCAATGGAAAACGGACGTTTCTTCGATTTGCGTCGTTGGGGTATTGCTTCCGAGACATTGAATGCTTACTTCCAGAGTGAACAGAATGATGTGTACGAAGGTCAGCCTTATGGACAATATTACAAGGATGCTCATTTTACAGCCGGTAAGAACGAGTTCTTCCCGATTCCTTATAACCAGATGTTTTACATTCCGGGCCTTTATACACAAAATAAGGGGTATGAATAATTTCCAGGTTTGGCCGGCCTTCCTGCCTTGGCGGGAAGGCATAGGCAAGCCGGAATATATACAGCAATAAAAATAGTTTTTTATGAAAAAATATGCATATACAGTAAAAGCTGCATTTTTAGGAATGCTTTTGGGAATGGCTCCTTGCGTGCAGGCTGACTCTTTGATTACGGTTCGTCATCTGGTGAATGAACAAAATATCGTTTCCTTAAATGTATCAGAGGAATATCTGCTCCTTCCAATTCAAGAAAATGCTCCAGAAAGTAAAATAGGTATTATCAAAAATAATAAGCAGGAAGGAACTTATATGAATGTTCGCCTTGCCCGTGAAAAAGTGGATTATTACATGCCACTGTCTTTATCAGCTTACAAGGGGCAGCATATTTCCATTGATGTACAGGGATTGCCGGAGTCTGCAATATGCTGGAAAGAACTTAAGATGTCCGATTCGTTTGATCTGGCTAATCGTGAGGCTTTTCGTCCGGTATATCACCACACTCCTGCATACGGATGGATGAACGATCCGAACGGCATGTTCTACAAGGATGGGGTTTACCATTTGTATTTCCAGTATAATCCGTATGGTTCCATGTGGGGAAACATGCATTGGGGACATTCTACCAGTACAGACCTCGCACATTGGAAGTATGAAGGTACCGCTATCGTACCGGATGCGTGGGGAGCTGTTTTCAGCGGTTCCTGTGTGGTAGATAAGGAGAATACGGCCGGTTTCGGCAAAGATGCCGTCATCGCTTTTTACACTTCTGCCAAATCATCTCCGTGGGGAGACGTGCAGTCACAAAGCATGGCATTCAGTCTGGATAATGGAAAAACTTTCACCAAGTATGAGAACAATCCTGTTCTGACTTCTACAGAGCGTGATTTCCGTGATCCGAAAGTATTCTGGTATGCTCCCGGAAAGCATTGGGTTATGATTCTGGCCGTAGGACAGCACATGGAGATTTATTCTTCTGTCAACCTGAAGGAATGGAAGAAGGAAAGTAATTTCGGTGCCATGCAGGGCGCACACGGCGGAGTATGGGAGTGTCCGGATCTGGTAGAAGTTTCTGTAGAAGGTACCAGTCAGAAGAAATGGGTATTGATATGTAATTTAAATCCGGGCGGTCCTTTTGGAGGCAGCGCTGCACAATATTTCGTGGGTTCCTTTGACGGAAAGAAATTCGTAAATGAATCTCCGACGCTGACCAAATGGCTGGACTGGGGAAAAGACAACTATGCTACCGTAACCTGGAGCAATGCTCCCGACGGACGTTGCGTTGCATTAGGATGGATGAGCAACTGGCAGTATGCCAATAATGTACCGACGTCGCAATATCGCAGTGCCAATACCATTGCCCGCGACCTTACGCTCTATCGGGAAGGTGGAGAATTGTATCTGAAGAGTACTCCTTCGCCGGAAATCAAGAAAGCCCGTGCCGAAAAGGGAACCGTTTCTTCTTTCAAGGTTTCGGGTAAGTACGAAGTAGAACAGTTGCTTCAAAATAACGGAGGAGCGTATGAAATTGAAATGGTAATTCGTAATTCTGGTACTTCCAATGTCTCTTTCTGTCTGCAGAATGCAAAGGGAGAGAAGGTTTCCATGTATTACGATGTATTGCACAAACAGTTTGTGATGGATCGCAGCATGAGTGGAAAAGTAGATTTCAGCAATGATTTTCCGGCTGTGACGGCTGCTCCGGTTGCAGATCTCAACGGTGACTTAAAGTTGCGTCTGTTTGTTGACCGTTCAAGTATTGAAGCCTTTGGTGAGGAAGGAAAGTTCGTTATGACGAACCTGGTATTCCCGACAGATCCTTATAATAAAATGGTCTTTGAAGGCAATTATACGGTGAAATCTCTGAAAGTATATAAGTTACAGTAAAATGTATGTTTCGCGTTTGAAACAATACGTTGGTGAATGTTTTTAAAAGAATAAAAATGACGAATAATCAATTGAAATATACTAAACTTTTCCCGGTAATGCTTTGCTTCTTTGCCATGGGATTTGTAGATCTGGTCGGAATAGCATCGAACTATGTAAAGGAGGATCTGCATCTTACAGATTCGGAAGCAAACATATTTCCTTCGCTGGTGTTTTTCTGGTTTCTGATCTTTTCTGTTCCTACAGGTGTGCTGATGAACCGTATCGGGCGAAAGAAAACGGTGTTGCTGAGTCTGGGTGTCACGTTCTTGTCGTTGTTGCTTCCGATATTCGATGACAGTTATGGATTGATGCTTTGCGCATTTTCTTTGTTGGGTATCGGAAATGCATTGATGCAGACTTCCCTCAATCCTTTGCTGAGCAATATAATTTCCGGCGACCGGCTGGCCAGTACGTTGACCTTCGGACAGTTTGTCAAGGCTATTGCTTCTTTTCTGGCCCCTTATCTGGCCATGTGGGGAGCGTTACAGGCAATGCCTACCTTCGGCTTGGGATGGCGGATATTGTTCCCTATTTATATGATTGTGGCTGTTATTGCCATCTTATTGCTTTCGGCTACTCCGATCGAAGAAGAACAGCCGGACAAGGCATCCGGATTTTCCGATTGCCTGAAGCTGTTGGGAAAACCCTTTATCCTGTTGTCTTTTCTGGGGATTATGTGCCATGTAGGAATTGATGTAGGTACCAATACGACGGCTCCGAAAATTCTGATGGAACGCATAGGCATGACACTGACGGAAGCTGGATTTGCTACGAGTCTGTATTTTATTTTCCGTACACTGGGATGTTTTTCCGGAGCGTTTATCCTGCGGGTCGTATCCTCGAAAGCATTCTTTCTGATCAGTGTGCTTTGCATGGCATTGGCTATGATCGGGCTTTTCGCGTTTGATTCTCAAACCATCATTTATATCTGTATAGCTTTGATCGGTTTTGGAAACTCAAATGTGTTCTCCATTGTATTTTCACAGGCCTTGCTGGCAGAGCCGAACAAAAAGAATGAAGTATCTGGTCTGATGATCATGGGACTCTTCGGGGGAACGGTTTTCCCGCTTCTGATGGGGGTAGCCAGCGATGCGATCGGACAGAACGGAGCCGTGGCAGTGATGACGGCCGGTGTCATTTATTTACTTTTTTATACATTGAAAATTAAACATTAAAACTATGAATAACACAATCGTTGTAGGTATAGGTGAGGCACTGTGGGACGTGCTGCCTGAAGGAAAGAAAATTGGAGGTGCTCCGGCGAATTTCGCATATCATGTATCACAGTTCGGACTTGACGGACGGGCCGTCAGTGCGGTAGGAGATGATAAGCTGGGAACAGAGATTCTTGAAAATCTGTATGAGAAGAATTTGCATTGCATGATTGAACGGGTTCCATATCCGACGGGTACCGTGCAGGTGGAACTGGATGCTGAGGGCATACCGTGTTACGACATCAAGGAAGGAGTGGCATGGGATAATATTCCTTATACAGTGGCTCTGGACGGACTGGCTGCGCAGGCAAAAGCGGTTTGTTTCGGTTCGTTGGCTCAGCGCAGTGTGGTATCTCGTGAATCAATCAACAGATTTCTGGATGCTATGCCGGAGGAAGGAACACTGAAGGTCTTTGATATCAATTTGCGTCAGGGATTTTATACCAAGGAGATTCTTTGTAACTCGTTCAAGAAATGTAATGTCTTGAAAATAAACGATGAAGAGCTGGTCGTAGTGAGTCGTATGTTCGGTTATCCGGGTATTGATTTGCAGGATAAATGCTGGATCCTGCTGGCCAAGTATAACCTGAAGATGTTGATTCTGACCTGTGGCGTAAACGGCAGTTATGTATTTACGCCGGGTAATGTATCTTTTGTGGAAACTCCGAAAGTAGAGGTAGCTGATACGGTAGGTGCGGGTGATTCCTTTACGGCTACTTTTGTAGCTTCTATTCTGAAAGGAAAGACCGTACGCGAGGCACACGAGCTGGCGGTAGAAGTATCTGCATTCGTTTGTACGCAGAATGGAGCGATGCCGGAACTTCCCATGTATCTGAAGGATAAAGTAAAAAGTCTATAGTTTAATTTAAGTTAGTATTGAAGTGCATATACGGTTCTGTCTGTGAAGCATGGAACCGTATTTTACGGATTAGATGAAAATGGTCAGGGCCATTCACATGAATGGCATGGGTACATGAAAAAAGGGTTGTTGGCTAATATGGCCTCAACCCTTTTTTCTGGGGTAATGTATGTCTTTAAATCAATGGGATACCTATCTCCGCGCATTCCTTACGCATTGCTTCCGGCCAGATACTTGCCTGTATTTCTCCGATATGTGCCTTTTTCAGGTATAGCATGCATAAGCGTGACTGTCCGATACCGCCTCCGATACTCAATGGAAGTGTGTCGTTCATCAGTCGTTTGTGGAAATACAGTTGCAGGCGGTCTTGTTTGCCGGTCTGTTCCAATTGTCTGAGTAATGCCTCTTTGTCTACGCGGATACCCATGGATGAAAGCTCAAAAGCACGTCCCAGTACATCGTTCCATACCAGCAGGTCACCGTTCAGTCCCGGAAGTCCTGTCTTAGGATCGATGGTAGAATAATCGTCATAGTCCGGAGCGCGGAGGTCATGCGGTTCTCCGTTGCTCAGCTTTCCTCCGATACCGATGATGAACACGGCTCCATATTGCTTGGTAATCAGGTTTTCACGTTCCTTGGCCGTTTTATCCGGATACATCTGCAGCAATTCTTCAGAGTGTATGAAATGGATGTCGTGTGCCAGGAACGACTTGATTTGCGGATATACTTCGCAAATCATGTATTCCGTACGGCGCATGGCCGCATAGATACGCGTAACAATGCTTTTCAGGAATTCTACGTTTCGCTGTTCCGGTGTGATCACCCGTTCCCAGTCCCACTGATCCACGTACAGAGAGTGCAGGTTTCCTAACTCTTCATCTGCACGGATGGCATTCATGTCGGTATAAATGCCATATCCCGGTTCAATCTGGTAATCGGCCAGGGTAACACGTTTCCATTTGGCCAGCGAGTGAACTACTTCGGCCTGCTGTTCGCCCAAGTCCTTGATGGGGAACGAAACCGGGCGTTCCACTCCGTTCAAGTCATCGTTTATACCCATTCCTTTTAGTACGAACAAAGGAGCGGTTACACGACGCAATCTTAACTCGGATGAAAGATTCTGCTGGAAGAATTCTTTTATCTGTTTGATACCCAGCTCGGTTTGTTTCATGTCGAGCAAAGGCTTATAATTGGCAGGTTTTATCAGGTAACTCATAAGTTTTTTTCGTTTTTAATTTTTATACGTCGACAAAGATAGGTATAATTTGTAAATATGCAATTAAATATCATTAAATTTGTATCAAAATGTTTTGTAATCTGTTGGTTGGACGTAATGTTGATAGTTTAATCCCTGAAAAACTTGGGTTGCATGGCTGACAACTCATCACTGTTTGTGGCTTATACGCAGAAAAATGTAATCAACATGGGTGTTGCGATTTCCAAAACGATTCCTTGAATGACGGCTATCGGGATAAATTCCTGACCGGAATATTTGCTGATGGCCGGCAGACATACATCTATGGAGGTTACACCGGCTGCCGAAATGGGAGCCAGTTTGCCGAAACAGTGCGCATAAACAGGAGCTCCTATAAGCGCGAAGAGTTCCCTGAAGACATTGGTAAGCAAGGCGATTGCTCCTAGCTGTGAAGCCAGGTCCATGCCGATTATGCTTTCCTTGAGCTGGATAATCATGATAGACGACAGTGAGTAATAGCCAAAACCACATCCTACGGCCATGCCATCCCATAGATTCATGGCCAGAAATACGCTTGCCAGTGCCGAAAAGAGAAGTGTCCCTCCAATCGTGAATGCCGGAAACAGGAAAGAAGACAGACGAAAATGTTCTTTCATGTATTTAAAGTCGCTGTTGGCACCCAGGTTCAGCCCGGCCTGAAAAACCAGAAAGGCCAGCAGATAAGAAGATATGTCCTTGCAGTAAGGCTGAAAAGGAACATTCAGATAAATACCACAGAGAATGCCGGTTACAAGGCAACCTACTATCATCAGATTATTTTTCATGTTGGCCTCCTTTCTTTCTGAAGAAAAGACGAAATGCCAGACCGGCGGCCAGTACACTTCCTGCTACACCGCAGGTAGCCATGATGAATGCCTGTAGTCCTATGTTTCCTACGTTGCTTACCAGTTCTTTATTTGAGCCGATTGATACTCCGAAAACGAAGAGCATGGCCCAGATGGTAGCCGAGATGGAACTGTCCAGCTTCTTCAATATAAAAATTTTACGGCAGAAATATCCTATGATGAGACCAATGGTCAGTATGCTTAAATACAACATAACAGTAAATGGCTTTTTGATGTTCAACTTCTTTGGCTGACGCCAGATTTATCCTGTTGTCTGCCGGAAAGCAGACAGACAAGAGATACCTTCTGAACAAGGAAATCCTTATTCAGAAAAGGGCATGGTTAGAATGAGTTTACAGGAAATTAAACGGTTGGAAATTGGACAAAGCCTGAGAACCATTGGATAATAAGAATCGTAATACACCAACGGAGTTGGGTATTGACAATCTTGTTGTTGAAGAAATTGGTTTTATCCATGGCTCTGAAATACTGGTTTGTTTTGCGGTGCAAAGATAATGAATGTATTTTGACTAATCGATAGGATAGCAGAAAATTTTGTCAGATTTCGAAGAATAGTTGGTTTGTTTTACATATTTATGAGGAATTACCGTTTTTGATGGCGGTGTAAAAGCATATTTATGAGGTTTTACAGGTCGGTTTATGCGTTTGGGGTTTATGTTCTCCGGCTGTAGACTCTACGTTCTCCGTATGCAGGACGAATGTTCCGCATACGGAAAACGTAGGGTCTTGAGCGGGAGGATGTATAAGATGTCATTTCTTTTCCATCATGTGAAGTATGTTCATGAATTCTTCTCCCGTGATGGTTTCTTTTTCTATCAGGAAAGTGGCTGCCTGATGCATGGCTTCCATATTTTCTGAAATAATTTCCTTTGCCTTCTGATGGGCTTCCTTGATGATGCGGAGAACTTCGCGGTCGATGTCGGCTGCCGTATCGGTGGAACAGGTAAGGGAAGTGTCGCCTCCCAGATAAGCGTTGTTTACGGTTTCCAGTCCCATCATGTCATAGTCATCGCTCATGCCGTATCTGGTAACCATGGCCCGGGCCAGCCGGGTGGCCTGCTCAATGTCATTGGAGGCGCCTGTGGTGACAGTATTGCAGATAATTTCTTCTGCGGCCCGTCCGCCGGTGTAGGTCACTATCCGGTTGAACAGGTCTTCCTTGCTTAGCAGAACCTGTTCGTTGTTGTCTACCTGCATGGTATATCCCAGTGCTCCTGAAGTGCGGGGAATGATGGTAATCTTATGGACGGGAGCCGAGTGGGTCTGCATGGCGGCTACCATGGCGTGTCCGATTTCGTGGTAGGCAATGATTCGTTTTTCGTCGGTAGAAATGACCTTTCCTTTCTTTTGTGCTCCGGCAATGACGGTTTCCACACTTTCTTCCAGATCGCTGGTGGTTACCTGCTTTCTGTTCATACGTACGGCACGCAAGGCCGCTTCATTCACGATGTTGGCCAGTTCGGCACCCGATGAGCCGGCCGTGGCACGGGCTACCAGATCCATGTCGATGTCACCATGTTTGACTTTTTTCAGGTGTACTCCCAGTATGGCTTTTCTTCCTTCCAGGTCGGGGAGTTCCATCTGTATGCGCCGGTCGAATCGTCCGGGACGCAGCAAAGCCTTATCCAGGCTCTCCGGACGGTTGGTGGCGGCCAGAATGACTACTCCTTTCCGTCCGTCGAATCCGTCCATTTCAGTCAGCAACTGGTTGAGTGTCTGTTCCCGTTCGTCATTTCCTCCGAAAGAGTTGTCTCGTCGTTTGCCGATGGCATCTATTTCATCGATAAAGATGATGCACGGCGCTTTTTCCGTGGCTTGTTTAAACAGATCCCTTACTTTGGCGGCTCCCATTCCGACGAACATCTGGACGAATTCAGAACCTGATATGGCAAAGAAAGGAACTTTGGCTTCTCCGGCAACTGCGCGTGCAATCAGTGTCTTTCCGGTACCCGGAGGGCCGACCAGCAGGGCGCCTTTGGGTAAAGAAGCTCCGATGTTGGTATATTTGGTGGGATTATGCAGGAAATCTACGATTTCGTTCAGTGTTTCTTTGGCTTCATTTTGTCCGGCAACATCGGCAAATGTTGTTTTTACATCGGAGTCTGCATAAATTTTTGCACCGCTGTTTCCGAACGACATGAAGTTTCCGCTTGATCCCATGCGTGCCCGGATGCTGTTGCTGGCTTGTTTCCAGATGATGTAGAATATCAGTCCCGGAAGAATCCACATCAGGATAAAGTTAAGTATCGGTGAGTTTTCCTGTGGAACAATCTGATTGAATGAAATCTTTCCGCTTTCGTTCGGGCTTTTTGCTTTCAGCAGACGGTCTACCAGTTGTGGATCATTGATTTCTCCTGTCTGGTAAGTCTTGGTTTGGTTTCCTTGTTCGTTGGCGGTAAAGTAGATCTGATTGTTTTTGATCATGACTTCTTTGATCTGTCCTTGCTCCATTTTTTCGATAAACGTTCCATAGTCGGTAGGAGTTATTTCCCGTTTGGTTAGGTTTGGAAAAATGAGCCAGTTCAGGAATAATACGATAAGTATTCCACATAAGAACCCCATAAACGGATTCCCTTTTTCGGTTCGTTGGTTTTGTGAAGTTTGCTGTTTCATTTGTAGAGATAGTTTTGAATGGCAAATATTATAAATTATCGTGGGGTGGTGATGTTCTATTTTTCATTAATAATATGATATATTTCTTTTTATGATTTTTTGTGTGGAGATAAATTTTTTTGTTCAATTTATTAGGATGGAAACAGGAATTGTTGTACTTTTGTTCCCGCAAATAAAAAATGCACCCATAGTTCAATGGATAGAATAATGGATTCCGGTTCCATCGATTGGGGTTCGACTCCCCATGGGTGTACTAGTGCCGATGATTTTGTCAAAAAGTCATCGGCAATTTTTTTTACTGTGTGGGGCAGGATCGTTCTAAATAATTTCTTAGAGTGGTCCTGATATTTTTTTATTTCATTCTGTACCGGTTATAAAGGTGAAAAAAGCAAGTTTATTTGTCGTAAAAATGGATTTTTTTGTTTTGTTGCATTTTTATTTGTAAATAAATTTAGTATATTTTCGGTTATAGAAGTTTTTTTCTTACTTTTACTACGAAATTTGGGATATTATGAAAAATACGTCGTGGCATTGATTCTTTGTGCGTGGGTGAAAGATGGATTTGATGATACCTGGATTTTTTAATCGAAATTTTAAATAAAGGAATATATGTGGAAAAAAAGCATGATGGCGTGGCTTTGTGGTATGTCGGTTCTTTCGGCATGGGCAACTGATTATGAGATGCCACAAACGTGTGTACTGTCTCAAGGTTGGGAATTTTCGAAAGAAGGAGATCAGGAATGGCTTTCGGCCAAGGTTCCAGGTACGGTTCATCAGGATCTGATAGATCACGGTAAGCTGGAAAATCCTTTTTTCGGTATGAATGAAGAGAAGGTACAATGGGTGGAAAAAGAGAACTGGCTGTATCGTACGACATTTCAGGTAGACGAAAAACAACTGGAGAGAGGAGCAGCGGTGTTGTCCTTCGAAGGACTGGATACGTATGCCGATGTTTATCTGAACGGTTCATTGCTTTTGAAATCGGATAATATGTTTGTGGGATATACGATTCCGGTTAAATCTGTGTTGCGTAAAGGTGAAAATAAACTGATGATCCGTTTTCGTTCGGCTGTAAACGAAACGCTGCCTCAGTGGGAGAGTGACGGATTCAATTATCCGGCCGACAATGATCATTCGGATAAGCGTGTAAGTGTATATACCCGTAAGGCTCCTTATTCGTATGGATGGGACTGGGGAATCCGTCTGGTAACTGCGGGTATCTGGCGTCCGGTGAAGCTGGTTTTTTATGATGCTACCAGTATTGATGATTACTACGTACGTCAGTTGCAGGTAAACGACCGGCAGGCAAAAGTTGAAAATCAGTTGGAAATAACCAATATTACGGACGAGGAGCAGAACGCTGTCGTACGTATCGTCTATGCCTATCAGGGTAATGAAAAAAACTTGGAACAGCCGGTCAAACTGGCTCCGGGTAAAAATCTGATCAAGCTTCCTCTGGTCATTGACCAGCCTCATTTATGGATGCCTAACGGTTGGGGAGAGCCTGCCCTGTATGATTTCACGGCTTCTGTTACAGTGGATGGGAAAGAAGTTGCGTCGAAGGAAGAACAGATCGGCCTTCGTACCATACGTGTGGTAAAGGAAAAAGATAAGGATGGTGAATCTTTTTATTTTGAAGTAAACGGAAAGCCTTTGTTTGCCAAAGGTTCGAACATGATTCCGAATGATGCGTTGTTGCCGAATGTCACTCCTGAACGATATGCCCGTCTGATGGAAGATGTACAGGCTTCGAACATGAATATGATCCGTGTCTGGGGAGGCGGTATCTATGAGGATGACAAGTTTTATGAAGAAGCCGACAAACGTGGTATATTGATCTGGCAGGATTTTCTTTTTGCCTGTACTACGTATCCGCACGATCCCACTTTCCTGAAAAGGGTTTCGGAAGAAGCGGAATACAACATCAAGCGCCTGCGCAACCACGCTTCGCTGGCCATGTGGTGCGGAAACAACGAAATTTATGAAGGAATGAGATATTGGGGGTGGAAAGAAAAATATACGCCTGAGATTTATGCGGAAATGACAAAAGGATACGATGTCCTGTTCCGGGAGTTGTTGCCTTCTATCGTCAAGGAGCTGGATCCGGACCGCTTTTATATGCATGGGTCACCGTATGAAGCAAACTGGGGACGCCCCGAAAGCTGGAAGATAGCCGACAGTCATAACTGGGGTACCTGGTATGGCCAGAAACCTTTTGAAAGTCTGGATAAGGAGATTCCGCGTTTCATGAGTGAGTATGGTTTTCAGGCTTTTCCGGAGATGAAGACCATCCGTATGTTTGCCGAGCCGAAAGATTATGCGTTGGAATCGGAGGTTATGAACGCTCATCAGAAAAGTACTATCGGAAATTTCCTGATTCAGAAAACGATGGCGCTGTATTACAAGGTTCCCGAAAAATTTGAGGATCTGGTATATGCCGGACTTGTACTGCAGGGACAGGGAATGCGTCATGGTATGGAAGCACATCGCCGGAACCGTCCGTACTGTATGGGATCGCTGGCCTGGCAGCTGAATGACAGCTGGCCGGTGGTATCGTGGTCTTCCATCGATTATTATGGAAACTGGAAAGCCATGCAGTATCAGACAAAGCGCGCTTTTGCTCCTGTGCTGGTAGATGCGATTAAGGAAGGCGATGATTTGTGTTATTATCTGATGTCGGATAAGCTGACAGACGAAGATGTGACACTGGCGTTGGAACTGATGGATTTTAATGGAAAGGTTTATAACAAGCGGAAAATAGATGGAAAGCTGCCAGCCAACACGTCGTTGCTTTTTGCAAAGGAAAACTGGGAGAAGGAACTGAACGGACAGCCGGCTTCCACTTCCCTCATGCACATGGTCGTGAAGAATAAGAAAGGAGAAGTGCTCTCGGACGAAATCTATTATTTTGCGTATCCGAAGGACCAGCAGTTGCCGAAACAGGAATTACAGTATCAGGTAAAGGAAAAAGAGGGCGTGTGTGAAGTGACTGTCAAGGCAAAGAAACTGGCCCGTGACATTTTTATCGAGGTTCCTGAACAGGGAGTACGTTTCTCTGACAATTTCTTCGATCTGTTGCCGGGACAGAAGAAAAAGGTGGTCATCAGTTCGCCGGATGGACATCCGTTGAAGAACGTTCAGGTTAAGATCCACCAGTTGAGTGATATTCATTAATCTTTTACTAACTAATACCATTTACCAAATGAGAACAACGATTAAACTGAGTCTATTGGGACTTTCATTGGCAGGGCTGATGATGACGGCTTGTTCATCCCGTCCGACGGTGGTGGCCGATTACCAGGTAGTTCCTGAACCTTTGCAGATTACTGCCGGACAGCAATCTTCTTTCATTTTGAAGAACGGTGCGGTGATCGGTTATCCTGCCGGTAATGAAAAAATGCAGAAGAATGCAGAGTTTCTGGCTGCTTTCTTGAAAGAACAGACCGGACTGGATCTGAAAACGGCAACGGGAGAAGGAGACATTACGCTCCGGCTTGGTATGGAGGATGAAAATCCGGAAGCGTACCTGCTGAAAGTAGACGGTAACGGTATCGTAATTTCTGCTCCGAGTGAAGCCGGTGTATTTTATGGCATACAGACATTGCGCAAGTCGGTTTCTGTTGCTCCCGACAGTCAGGTGGAATTTCCTGCTGTAGAAATCAACGACAAGCCACGTTTCAGCTATCGAGGCATGATGCTGGATGTAGGTCGTCATTTCTTTTCGATTGATGAATTGAAGACATACATTGACATGCTGGCATTGCATAACATCAACCGTTTTCACTGGCATTTGTCTGAAGACCAGGGATGGCGTATTGAAATCAAGAAATATCCGAAACTTACTGAAATCGGCTCGCAGCGTAAGGAGACCGTAATCGGACGTAATTCCGGAAAATATGACGGAAAACCATACGGTGGATTCTATACGCAGGAACAGGCAAAGGAAATCGTGAAGTATGCGGCCGAACGTTACATCACGGTGATTCCGGAAATCGACTTGCCGGGACACATGCAGGCTGCCCTGGCTGCTTATCCGGAACTTGGATGTACAGGTGGTCCGTATGAAGTATGGACACAGTGGGGAGTTTCCGACAATGTGCTCTGCGCCGGAAACGACAGTACCATTCAGTTCATCAAGGATGTACTGGCCGAGATCATTCAGATCTTCCCGTCAGAATATATCCATGTGGGTGGCGATGAATGTCCGAAAGTAAAATGGGAGACTTGTCCGAAATGCCAGGCCCGTATCAAGGCGCTGGGACTGAAATCGGATCAGCAGCATACCAAGGAACAGCGGCTTCAGAGCTATGTGATTCACGAAGCTGAAGAGTTCCTGAATGCCAACGGCCGCAAGATGATCGGCTGGGATGAAACCCTGGAAGGTGGTCTGGCTCCGAATGCTACGGTTATGTCATGGCGAGGTGAAGGCGGCGGTATTGAAGCAGCCAAGCAGAAACACGATGTAATCATGACTCCGAACACCTATCTTTATTTTGATTATTATCAGTCGAAGGATGTGGCAGATGAGCCATTGGCCATAGGCGGTTATCTGCCCATGGAACGTGTATACAGTTACGAGCCGATGCCTCAGTCACTGACTCCGGAAGAACAGAAATACATTATCGGTGTACAGGCGAATATGTGGACGGAATACATTCCTGATTTCAAGCAGCTGCAGTATATGGTATTGCCTCGTATGGCGGCTTTGTGTGAATCACAGTGGTGTGCTCCCGAAAAGAAGAACTACGATGATTTCCTGAAACGTATCATTCCGCTGGTAAATATTTACAAGATGAAAGGCTGGACGTATGCCACTCATATCTTCGATGTAATGCTTGAACTGAAACCGAATACAGAAAAGGGAACACTGGATGCCGTTGCCCGCACCATCGACAATGCACCTGTTTATTATACACTGGACGGATCGGAACCGAATGCCCAGTCACAGGTATATTCGGGAGTGATTCAGATAGACAAGCCTTGTATCTTGCGTACGATGGCTATTCGTCCGGAAGGTAACTCACGCATTACTGCAGATACCATTGTATTCAGCAAATCGTCGATGAAACCGATTACCATGCTGCAGCCCATCAACAAGCAGTACGAATTTACAGGAGCTACCGTATTGGTAGACGGTATGACCGGTAACCAGAATTATAAGACCGGCCGTTGGATCGCGTTTTATAAGAACGATATGGAAGCTGTCATCGATTTGAAGGAACCTGTTGAAATCAGTTCGCTGACTCTGCATACGTGTGTGGAAAAAGGTGACTGGGTGTTTGACGCACGTGCGATTACCGTTTCGGTATCGGATGATAACAAGATATTCAAGCAGGTGGCTTCGGAAACTTATCCGGCTATGAAAGAAACCGATCCGAACAAGATTTATACACATGAACTGAAGTTTGCTCCGGTAAAGGCACGTTATGTGAAAGTATTGGCTAAACCGGAATATAACATTCCAAGCTGGCATGGCGGTAAGGGAAATCCGGGATTCCTGTTTGTGGATGAATTGATTTTGAATTGATAATCAGATGAAATTAAAAAGAATTATAGTATCATTGTTGCTGTGTACTTCACTGTACACAGCAACAGCTGTTGTAGCAGATACCAGACCGGCACTGACTCCGGTGCCGTCTGAACTGGCAATGCAGCAGGGAGAATTTGTATGGAAGGATCATACGTCATTGTGGATCAGTGCTCCGGAAGCGGACAAACAGATCCTGACGGAATATCTGATGGCTTCCGGCCTGAAACTGAAGGTTGCCAAGAAGGAGGCAAAGAAGCATCAGCTTGTTTTACGGGTGGTAGATAGCCTGGACGGTATCAAGTCGGAAGAAGGTTACTCACTGAAAGTGACTCCAAAGCGGATTGAGATTGAAGCACTTTCGGGAGCCGGACTCTTTTATGGAGTACAGTCTTTGCTGCAGGTGACGAACCAGTACGGAACACAGATTCCTGCGCTCGATATTAAGGATGAACCACGTTTCCCGTATCGTGGAATGATGCTGGATGTATCGCGTCATTTCTTTGATAAGAATTTTGTGAAAAAGCAGATTGATATACTGGCATATTATAAAATAAACCGCTTGCATCTGCACTTGACCGATGCTGCCGGATGGCGTATCGAAATCAAGAAATACCCGCGGCTGACACAGTTCGCCGCATGGCGTCCGCAGGCTGTGTGGAAAGACTGGTGGAACGGCGACCGTAAGTATTGCGAAGAAACGGATCTTCAGGCACACGGAGGATATTATACGCAGGATGATATTCGTGAGTTGGTAGCATACGCACAGCAGCATTACATCACGATTATTCCTGAAATTGAAATGCCGGCTCATTCGGAAGAAGTCCTGACGGCGTATCCGGAACTTTCTTGTACGCATGAACCTTACAAGCAGGCCGACTTCTGCATAGGAAACGAGAAGACTTTTGAATTCCTGGAGAATGTATTGCTGGAGGTCATGGATTTGTTTCCTTCCAAGTACATTCATGTAGGAGGAGATGAGGCAGGTAAGGCTTCGTGGAAAACTTGTCCGTTGTGTCAGGCCCGGATGAAAGAAGAGGGACTGAAGGATGTGAACGAACTGCAGAGTTACCTCATTCATCGTATGGAACGTTTCCTGAACCAGCACGGACGTAATCTGCTGGGATGGGATGAAATACTGGATGGAGGTCTGGCTCCCAATGCGACCGTTATGTCCTGGCGTGGAACGGAAGGCGGACTGAAGGCGGTAGATGCGGGTCATCATGCCATCATGAGTCCGGGAGAATACTGTTACCTGGACGGTTATCAGGATGCTCCTTACTCTCAGCCGGAAGCAATCGGCGGATACCTGCCGTTGCAGAAAGTATACAGTTATAATCCGGTTCCTGCTACACTGTCTGCTGATAAGGTACAGTTGATATCGGGGGTACAGGGGAATCTGTGGACCGAATACATTCCTACTCCGGAGCATGTGGAATACATGCTGTACCCACGTATGATGGCTGTTGCCGAGGTAGGATGGTCTGCTCAGGCCAACCGTTCGTGGGAGGATTTTCATGGACGTGCGCTGAAAATCGTGGAGGAACTGAAGCAGAAAGGTTATCATCCGTTTGATTTGAGCAAGGAAATCGGTAACCGCAAGGAAGCACAGCAGCCGATTGAACATTTGGGACTTGGCAAGAAGGTGACTTACAATGCTCCGTATTGGGAAAATTATCCGGCTAACGGTGAGAAAACCCTGACCGACGGATTGCGTGGAGGATGGAATTACAACGATAGACTGTGGCAGGGATTTGTCACGAAAAATCGTGTAGATGTGGTTATCGATCTTGAACAGGTTACTGATATTCATTCTATCGGTGCCGATTTCATGCAGATTTGCGGACCGGAGGTATTTATGCCTGCTCAGGTGATTATTTCCGTATCAGAAGACGGTGAGAATTATACCCAGTTGGCCGACTTGAAGCATGAAGTAGTACGTGACGATGCGGTAAGCTTCAAGAATTTCGGTTGGACCGGTTCTGCCAAAGCCCGTTATGTCCGTTATCAGGCCTTGGCGAGCGATAAGTTCGGCGGAGTATTGTTTACCGATGAAATTGTGATTCAATGATTTTTTAGGCAGAAGTACAGAAGAGTGCAGGAAGTCTGTTTGGGTGAGTCCTGTACTTCTTCAGTCCTTCTGTCTAATCTTTTACATCAATTAAAACAGTAAAAATGAAACAAAGAAAACTCATCTTGCTGGGTGCCGCTCTGACGGCATTTCTGGCTGTCTCGGCGCAAGAACAGCCTGTCGATTATGTCAATCCGTTTGTAGGTACTACAAATTATGGAACGACCAATCCGGGGGCTGTACTTCCGCAGGGAATGATGTCGGCAACCCCATTTAATGTAATGGGGTCTGACTTAAATAAATATGACAAGGACAAGCAGTGGTGGTCTACTCCATACGATGTAACAAACAAATATCTGACCGGATTTTCTCACGTTAATTTGAGCGGTGTAGGATGTCCGGATCTGGGATCGTTGCTGCTAATGCCTACTACCGGTGAACTGAACGTCAATTACCGTCAGTACGGCAGTGAGTATACAGACGAGGAGGCTACACCGGGTTATTATAAGAACAGATTGTCCAAATATGACATCCAGTGTGAAATGACGGCCACATTGCATACCAGTCGCGCTCGTTTCACTTTTCCTGCCGGTCAGAGCAATATCCTGCTGAATTTGGGAGAAGGTTTGACGAACGAAAGTGGAGCTTCCGTTCGCTTTGTGAACGATTGCGAAATTGAGGGTTCTAAGTTGCTGGGTACTTTCTGTTACAATCCGCAGGCAGTGTTCCCGATTTACTTCGTAATGCGCATTCATAAAGCACCTGAGAAACGAGGCTACTGGAAAATGCAGCGTCCGATGGGAGTAGAAGCACAGTGGGAGGCAGATGCCGGTAAGTATAAGCTTTATACCAACTATGGCCGTGTGATGAGCGGTGATGATATCGGTGCCTGGTTTACGTTCGATACAAAAGCCAACGAAACATTGGAGGTAAGTATCGGGGTTTCTTTTGTAAGCATTGAAAATGCTCGTCAGAATCTGGAGACGGAACAACCTGCCGGAGCAACGTTCGATCAGCTGCGTGCCGATGCCCGTGCGAAGTGGAACGATGATTTGAGCCGTATTCTGGTAGAAGGTGGAACCAAGGAGCAGAAAGGGGTTTTCTATACCGCTCTGTATCATGCGATGATTCATCCGAATATCCTGCAGGATGTAAACGGACAGTATCCGATGATGGAAAGCGATTCTATTCTGACTACTTCGCATAACCGCTATACGGTATTCTCTTTGTGGGATACTTACCGGAATGTTCATCAGCTGATGACACTGGTTTATCCGGAACGCCAGATGGATATGATCCGGACCATGATGGGCATGTATCAGGAACATGGATGGTTTCCGAAATGGGAGTTGTACGGACGTGAAACCCTGACCATGGAAGGCGATCCAAGCATTCCGGTCATTGTGGATTCCTGGATGAAAGGCTTGCGCGATTTCGATATTAATCTGGCGTATGAGGGAATGTATAAGTCGGCAACCACACCGGGTAAGGACAATCTGATGCGTCCGGATATCGATGAGTATATCAAACGCGGTTATTGTCCGATGGAATCTCAGTTCGACAATTCTGTTTCGCATGCATTGGAGTATTACATTGCCGATTATTCTTTATCAACATTGGCCAAGGCGTTGGGTAAGAAAGAAGATGCGAAAATGTTTTACGACCGTTCGATGGGATATAAGCATTATTATTGCAAGGAATTTGGTACATTGCGTCCTATTCTGCAATCCGGTGAGTTCTATTCTCCGTTCGATCCTCTGCAGGGCGCCAATTTCGAACCGAGTCCCGGATTCCATGAAGGAAATTCCTGGAACTATACATTCTATGTGCCTCATGATGTGAAAGGACTGGCCAAGCTGATGGGCGGGCAGAAGAAATTTGTCGATAAGCTGCAGATGGTGTTCGACAAGAATTATTACGATCCGGCCAACGAACCGGATATTGCTTATCCGTATCTGTTCAGTTATTTCAAAGGCGAGGAGTGGAGAACTCAAAAACTTGTGAAGGAACTGCTTGCCAAACATTTTACTACTCAGCCGAACGGATTGCCCGGCAATGAAGATACAGGTACCATGTCTTCATGGGCCATTTTCAGCATGATGGGTTTTTATCCGGATTGTCCGGGTGTTCCTGAGTATACCTTTACATTACCTACTTTCGATAAGATAACCATCAAGCTGGATCCGGCATATTGGGGAACAGATAAGCTGGTCTTGAAGAAAGAAGGAGGTGACGGTTATATCAAGGAAATTCGTTTGGGTGGTAAGAAATATTCTTCTTATCGGATTAATCATAAGGATTTGATTGATGCAGGCGAAATAACGTTCGTGTGTGAGTAATCTTTTCTGGTGGAAAAGCCATTTTCAATTTGCGACAGCCTGTGTGCGAAGCGAACTGAAAATGGCTTTTTTATATTTCGGCTTCTGAACGGAATTCCTTATTTTTGCAGGAAAGGCTTATAGATATTCTTACAAGTGAAAATCAATTTTTTTTTAATGATAGCTTATGAATTATACATTTGAAATTTGCGCTAATTCAGCCGAAAGCTGTGTGGCTGCCCAGCAAGGAGGAGCACACCGTGTAGAACTTTGTGCTTCAATGCCTGAAGGGGGAACGACTCCTTCATGGGGTGAAATAAAATTGGCCCGCAAGTTGATCGACATTCGCTTGCATGTGATTATTCGTCCGCGTGGTGGAGATTTTCTGTATTCTCCCTTGGAAGTGGATATAATGGAAGAAGATATTCGTATGGCTCGTGAAGCAGGCGCGGATGGTGTGGTGTTCGGTTGTCTGACTCCGGATGGAGAACTGGATATGCCTGTTATGCAGCGTCTGATGAAAGCAGCCGAAGGAATGTCGGTTACTTTTCATCGTGCTTTTGATTATGTAGCGCGTCCGTCTGAAGTATTGGAGCAGCTGGTAACGCTTGGAGTCAACCGTATTCTGACATCCGGTCAGCAGCCTTCGGCACCTCAGGGAGCAGAATTGCTGGCTCAACTGGTAAAACAGGCTGCAGGCAGAATCATTATCATGCCGGGTTGTGGGGTGAATGAATCGAATATAGCGGAACTGGCCCGCAAAACCGGAGCTTCGGAATTTCATTTCTCTGCCCGTGAAAACAGAGAAAGCCGGATGCAGTTACGCAATCCGGCCTTGTCTATGGGTGGGGCGGTTCAGATAGATGAGTACAGCCATCCGGTTACAACTCCGGAACGTGTACGTAAGACCATCGAAGCGCTTACAAACCTTTGATGATGTGAATAAGTTGTTCACCTAATCCGATGGTATATCCGTGTGATTCGAATACTACCCGGTTGAAGGTATCACCAATAATGAATACAGGGAGCTGGCCTCCATTGGTCAGCTTCATGTTTTCTGCTATCATTTTCCGCATGCTTCCATCGGCATCAATACCAAAGATGATGTTGGATGGCAAGTTTGTAAAGTTTTTCCTGTCAAACTTGTTGTAAGCTTCCTTGCTGGTAAACAGCAGAACCATTCCGCGACCCCATTTCTCGAAGTCTTCTTTCTTCAACTGTATGTCTTTCAGTGCATGGTTGGTTGGCTCTTCTCCTACACCCAGAATACCTACGATGAAGTAACCACGGCCTGCCGCATTCAGAATGGTTGTTTCAGTACCATCCGGCAGGGTAAACTTAGCTTCTGAATTGACATTTCCGATGACACGGATTTCTTCGGCATTGTCGCGCATAACCAGATCGACTGTTGTTGTTTTTCCTTCTTCGATGGTGAAACAGGTAACATTGCTTAATACACCGCCGTTGGCCATACGGCTACCTGTAACCAGCATATAATATCCGGTTTCCATGTTTGTTCCATTCTTGAAGAGAGATTCCCAGGTTGCGTCTTCCGGATAATTCAACAGATGGAAACTGCCATTTTCATACTTGGAAATGCTGAAATGTACATAGTATTTCGGGTTTGACAGCCGGGTGATGGGTTTGTAGTTCATCTTCAGTGTACCTTCGGTGGTATGGCCTACTGTAGCATTTTCGAAGTCTACCAGAATTGGCTTTTCAGTACCTACACGGTAATAGATGTTACCGGTAACAGCATCCTTCCACGCCGGAATTTCCAGGCTGCGGGCTGCTGCAACGAAGAATATTTCACGTGATCTAGTGTCCGTAACACGGCTTTTCCATACACCGATCGGAGAAGTAAGGGTAGACATCGTATTCAGGTCGTTGCGGATAATCAGACTGTCTTTGCACCAGTTGACAAGTTCCTGTGGGTTCTGCTTGAATTTTGCAGCCAGATTGGCCGGAATAGCCTTCTGCAGATAAGAACGGTATGGAGTCAACAGTTCGATGCCGATGCGTGGAGCAAGTACTTCGGTTACGCTGGCAGAATCACTCGTCTGATACAGATGATCTTCGAGTACGCTGCATGGAGTATCGCGCAAGTCTTTGTCTGTCAATGTACCCAGTAAAGCCAATGCTCTTTCACCCATGTTCTTTGCCTGGGCATTCTGCAGGAATGTCTGGATGTCTTTGTAGTTACCTCTTGATTTCAGAATGAATGCAGTTGCGTCATTTGCCTTGTCCTTGAACTGATCGGCAAAACTTTTCAGCGATGCTTCAGTCGGGAAAGTAGCTTCGTAGGCATGACGGATAGAGTCTTCCTGTGCCATGCGCATGGTGTTTTCCTGACGCTGTTCGGGAGTAACCTCCGGGATCTTGGCATTTTCTGCCGGTGGAACGATGTTGAACGGAACATTTACCGGAGTACCTTCTGTTTTATCCATTACAACAACTACGTTCTTGTCTTTTCCGAAAGAAACTTTCTGAATTCCGTATTGTCCGTTGGCTGATGCGTAGATCAGCATATCTCCCAGGCCTGCGGATAAGGAAGTGTGTCCACCCTCGTCACATTGTTTTTTGGCTACGGTATAATATTCGGCGTAGTTGTATACTTTGAATTCTACATTTGCTCCGCCTACGGGTTGCTGTTTGCTGTCTACTACGGTTACGTTTACTTTTGCACTGGTAGCGTAGTTGTCAATGATGTTGATTTCTGTGAAATTCGCTGTTTTCTGCATTACATCTTCCGGGCCATCGTATGCTCCGAAAACCTTGGTGTGCATCAGCATACCGCGGCTGGCGGGTGCATTAAACCAACCCAGATTCAGAACTGGTTCCGGTTCGCAGGCTCCCAGGAAGTTCCATTTTCCGTCTACCCATGCTTCTACCCATGCGTGATTGTCGTCTGTATGTGCCCAGCGCGGTGTATATACCTGACGTGCCGGGATACCTACAGAGCGTAAGGCAGCTACCAGGAAAGTTGATTCTTCTCCACAACGTCCGTAAGCAGTCTTTACTGTAGCCATAGGAGCGCTGGTACGGCCGTCTGTCGGTTGGTAAACTACTTTCTCGTGACACCAGTGATTGACTTCCAGTACTGCATCGTGCATGGACAGGTCTTTTACTCTCGGCCATAACTCCTGGCTGAAAACTTCACGGGCATTATCCAGATTTTCGTTATTTACACGGATTGGCAGTACAAAATGGCGGAATATCATATCCGGGATGTTTTTCCCCCATGTACTTTCTTCACGCAGCTTTAATGACTGGCGTACGTTATTCAAATAGAATTCTCCTGAATAGTCGGCTATGTCTCCGGGAGTCATGTAAGCGTACAGGAACATCATGGCCTCCCGTTCGGGAGTCGTCAGTTCCGTATCAAAAATGGCAAATAGGTTTCCCTGATTCAAGATGTCTTTCTTGGCCTGGAAATCTTTTTCTACTTTTGCGCGATAGTCTGTTTCTTTTAAGAAATGTTCAGATGTGCAACTAAACAGGCTCAGTGAGAGAATCAGTGCTGCGCAACAAAGGATTTGTTTCATCATAGTTTTTTAAAATTAGATTCTGAAAGTTTCAACAAGCAACTGATGGAACATATTTTATAATATGTGTATCTGTTAGTATGCTTTTTGAATTTCAGAAGAAATGAATAAGTTGAAAAAACGCCTTGAGCTTCGAATGAAACGTCAAGGCGTTTTCTTAGGTATACATGGAATTTCTGTCAGATTAAATAGGAACGTATTCTACAAAAGCTTCCATTGCTTCATAGCATGCGAGTCCCAGGTGATCGTACAGTGAAGCGGTTCCTCTGTTTCGGTCTTCACTGCGTTGCCAGAACAGTCGTTCGTCGTTTCCTAAGAACGGCGCACTTTCCATTTGTGACTGATGCTTCAGGATAGAATTACGTTTGGCACGAAGTTCTTCCGGGCTTAACGGAACAGCCATTTCGATGTTTTCGATTTCCCATTCAGCCCATGCGCCACGATACATCCAGATGCGGCAGTCTTTCAACCATTCTGCTCCGGCCTTCTTTTCTTCATCGATGGCAGCAAATACGGCATCTGTGCATACACGGTGTGTACCATGCGGGTCTGCCAGATCGCCTGCTACGTAAATCTGATGAGGCTGGACTTCGCGCAGCAGTTTTAGTACGATTTCTACGTCTGCTTCACTGATCGGATTCTTTTCAATCTTGCCAGTTTCATAGAAAGGCAAATCAAGGAAATGGCAGCGGCTTAACGGAATCTTGTTGTAGGTACATGCTGTACGTGCTTCTCCACGACGGATCAGTCCTTTTATTGTAAGAATGTCGCGGGTATCCATATCGCTTTCTTTCTTGTTGGCGAAGAATTCCTTTATCTCAGCATATTTCTTAACAATGACTTCGTCCTTACTGTCTTCGAAGAGTTGGTTGAAGCCGTTGATGAAATGCATGAAACGTGTTACTTCTTCGTCGCCTACGGCAATGTTGCCGGAAGTTTCGTATGCTACGTGTACTTCGTGACCTTGCTGTACCAACCGGCGGAGTGTGCCTCCCATGGAGATTACATCGTCGTCAGGATGTGGAGAGAAGATGACAACCCGTTTGGGGAATGGTTTTGCGCGCTCCGGGCGATACGTATCATCAGCGTTGGGCTTACCGCCTGGCCATCCTGTAATGGTATGCTGCAAATCGTTGAAAATCTTGATGTTTACATTGTATGCAGATCCATACAGAGCCAGCAGTTCGCTCAATCCGTTTTCGTTGTAGTCCTTGTTGGTCAGTTTCAGAATCGGTTTATTCAGCAGTTGACACAGCCATACGATGGCGCTGCGGATTAATTTGTCATTCCATTCACAGTTGGTAACCAGCCATGGACGTTGAATACGTGTCAGATGTGCTGCAGCCGACAGATCAATACATACATTTGCGTTGTTGTGCAATTGCAGGAATGTTGCCGGAAGCGCATCGGTCACCTTGTCTTCTACCGCTTTCTTTATGATATCGGCTTTTTCTTCTCCCCAGGCCAGTAAAAATACTTTGCGGGCCTGCAGGATATTCTGTATTCCCATTGTAATGGAACAAGGAGGCAGATTGTCGATACCTAAGTTGCGGGCAGCCTCTACCTTGGAGGTTGAGTCTACCAGAATAAGTCGGGTTGTCGTGTTGACATTTGATCCTGGTTCATTCATGGCGATGTTTCCTTCTCGTCCGATTCCCATAACCATGATGTCTATTCCGCCATAAGTCTGGATGCGTTGATCGTAAAGACGGCAGTGTTCCAATACGGCTTCCTGAGGGATGTTCCCGTTGATGGTAAATACATTTTGCGGGTCAATATCGATTTGAGACAGAAGTTGTTTGTTCAGGTGGCTGAAGCTACCTTCGTGTCCTTCTGTGAGCGGATAGTATTCATACAGGTTGAAAATTACTACATTCCGGAAACTGACTCCCTGGTTTTTGTGACGACTGACCAGTTCGGCATAAAGCGGACGAAGAGATGCACCTGTTCCTAATGCGATGGTACAGAATTTGCCTTCTTTCTGTCTATCCTGAATTTTGGATATAATGTCGTTGGCTATCTGTTGGATTCCTTCTTCTATGGTTTCATAGATGTTGGTTGGAATTTTTTCGCAACGGGTTAATACGGAACGTTCTACCGCATTCTCCGGCTTGTAATAGCGTGGGGAAACTCTGTTCAATGATATTTGAGAGCTCAAATTGGTTCTCATAAATTATCCTCCTAGATGATGAGTTTTTAAAGATTGTTCTTTTCGATGTCTTTGAAATATTTGTAGGTGCCTACTTTCAGTTCATCGGTAGCTGCTTCATCACAAACGATGATACCATGCTGGTGCATTTGCAAGGCACTGATTGTCCACATCTGAGTGATTCCACCTTCAACAGCATGTTGCAAGGCACGGGCCTTGTTGTGTCCGTTGCAGATAATCAGGACTTCTCTGGCAGATAAAACTGTTCCTACACCTACAGTCAATGCAGTCTTAGGTACTTTGTTTACATCGTTTTCAAAGAAACGTGAGTTGGCAATAATGGTATCTGTAGTCAGTGTTTTGACACGGGTGCGTGATGACAATGAAGAACCCGGTTCGTTGAAGGCGATATGACCGTCAGGGCCGATTCCTCCTAAGAACAAATCGATTCCACCGAATTTTTCGATTTCTTTTTCGTAATTGGCACATTCTGCTTCCAGGTCTGCGGCATTACCGTTCAGAATATGGATGTTTTCTTTGCAAATGTCAATATGGTTGAAGAAATTGTTGAACATAAATGAATGATAGCTTTCCGGATGTGATTCGGGCAGATTTACGTATTCATCCATGTTGAACGTAACGACATTCTTGAAAGAAACTACTCCCTTCTTGTTCAGCTCAATCAAGGCTTTGTACATACCCAGCGGAGATGAACCGGTAGGAAGTCCTAATACGAACGGTTTTTCTTTTGTGGGGTTGGCTTTGTTGATTTTGTTTGCTACGTAGTTTGCAGCCCAGTTGGAGAGTGCCTGATAGTCAGGTTCGATAATTAGTCTCATAATAATTCGGGTTTTAGTTAATAATATTTTTAGTGTAAATTCTTGATTTTTGATAATGTAACGAAATATCTTTCTGCAAATATATCAAGATTATAACAGAATGACAAATAAAAAAAGTTTTTTGTCATTTGATTTTTAAAAAAAACTATTATATTTGTGACAATTAATGCAAAAATTAAAATTTAGGTATGGGACAAGCTTTATTGGAAGAATTGTGTAAAGGTAGTACTAAGAGTGCGATGGTAAAGCGGCGTATCGTTACTTATTTAATTTGTAACGGCAATGCGACGATTACTGACTTGTCAAAAGACATGGATTTGAGCGTGCCTACTGTCACTAAATTTGTGGATGAAATGATTGAGGGCGGCTATGTACTTGATAATGGAAAACTGGAAACAAGCGGTGGCCGTTATCCTAATCTTTATGGATTGTGTGCCGATGCGGCTTATTTTTTGGGAGTGGAGGTAGCTCGCAATTTCTATAGTATAGGAGTAGCCGATTTTCAGGGAAATATGTTGCATCAGGTATTGAGAGTTCCTTTTCAGCGCGAAAATACATTGGCTTGTGTGGATGCTTTGTGTAAAGCTATCAATGATTTTGTAGACAATCATCATTTAGACCGTTCTAAGATTCTGAATGTATGCGTCAGTCTGGCCGGACGGGTAAATAATGAAACCGGATTTAGCTACAGTTTCTTTAAATTTGGTGATACTTCCCTGCGTGATCTTTTGATTGAGCGGATAGGATTACCGGTCGAAGTAGAAAATGACAGTCGTGTGATGGCATACGGTGAATATATGAGAGGAGATTTCAAGGATGTTAAGAATTTAATCTACATTAATGCCGGATGGGGATTAGGTATGGCCATTATCATCGACGGAAAATTATATCGGGGTATGTCTGGTTTTTCCGGTGAATTCGGACACAACTATGGATATGACAATCAGCAGATTTGTCATTGTGGAAAAAAGGGTTGTATAGAAACGGAGGTTTCCTGTTCGGCCTTATACCGGAAGTTTATAGAGCGGTTGAAAAATGGAGAAAGTTCCATTCTTTTACGGGAAAAGAAAATAGAAGAAATTACGATTGCCGATATTCTTTCTGCTGTTAATCGCGAGGATGTGCTGGCTATTGAACTGGTTGAAGAAATTGGTGGCGAGTTGGGACGTCATATCGGCTGTCTGATTAATATATTTAATCCGGAATTAGTGGTAATAGGTGGTGACTTATCGAAAGCCGGTGGCTATCTGTTGCATCCGGTTATTGCAGCTATTCGAAAATATACGTTGAACCTGATGTATCGTGATTCGGATATTTTATTGGCTAAACTTCAGGATGATGCAAACGTGGTAGGTACTTGCCTGCTGGGACGTACCAATTTGTTTGCTGTATAACCTGTTTTATGGAATAAACTCGGTTCTGAAGAAAAGATAAAGGCAGAAGAACAACAAGATCAATAAATGTGGAATATTGCTCTTTTGTTCTTCTGCCTTTTCCTTTCATTTATACGATATGTATTTCTACATCGTAATGCTCCTTTAATCAATGTTTCCAGCCAGGCAAAACTCGTTGTACAACTGTTCCCATTGCATGTTAAACTCAGGCATGGAGTGGAAAAGATAGTTGGCTCCTTCGTTCAGAAGTGTCGCATCTGGCAGGGGACCTGTGTTTACGGCAATGGTGAAGATTCCGGCAGAAACTCCGGCTCGTACTCCCAGTGGAGCATTCTCTATGACTATAGCCTCGTTGGCTTGTATTCCTGCTTTTTTAAGGGCCATCAGATACGGTTCCGGATTAGGTTTTCCATATTTTACGTCGAAGGCAGTGACCATCAGTTCTTGTTTGAAAATACCCGGATAATAATGATTCAGTTTGTCCAGCAGAGAATGCTGTCCCGACCCGGTTACTACCATGGGAATCAGTCCGTTTTGCTGGATCTTTCTCAGCACCTCAAGTGCACCAGGCATGGGAGCTGCTGCAGGAAGACTGTTGAAAAGCCGGCTTTTGGTTTCATAGATTTGTTTTATTTCTTCTTCTTTGGCTTCATGGCCTCGTTCGCGTTGACTGACGATATTGATTGTAGATGCTCCAGTGCGTCCTTCGTGCATAAAGGCTTCTTCGCGGCTCATGTGCATGCCATATTGTTTCATGGCCTCATGCCATGCAGTGGCG
Organism: uncultured Bacteroides sp.; assembly: GCA_900553185.1. Lineage (GTDB taxonomy): Bacteria > Bacteroidota > Bacteroidia > Bacteroidales > Bacteroidaceae > Phocaeicola. The sequence goes on along the minus strand of USCT01000002.1, from coordinate 104,360 downwards.
TGGTTGTTCATTGAGTCAAAGAGAACTCCGTCCATATCAAACAGAACGGCTTTCAGGTGGATATTGGTTTGGCGATGTGTTTCTAAATATTGTTGTATAGCTTCTTGAAACATAGTTTAATGGAATCAGTATATCGGTTGATCTCGCAAAAAAGATTGTCATTCAGTGTGCGGAATCTTAATTGATACACACTGAATGACAATAAAAGGGGAATCTGCCTGCGGGATAAATGTTTCTACAGGCAGATGTGATAAATTTTATTTTTTCAGGCGGGCCTGGATAGCTTCCGATTCTTTTTCATAGCCTGGTTTATGCAGCAGGGCGAACATATTTTTCTTATAGGCCTCTACTCCTGGCTGGTTGAATGGATTTATTCCCAGCAGGTAACCGCTGATACCACAGGCTTTTTCGAAGAAGTAAATCAATTGTCCCAGGTAATATTCATTCAGTACAGGAACACTGATGCGCAGATTGGGAACACCGCCATCTACGTGTGCCAGCTGAGTACCCAGTTCTGCCATTTTATTAACTTCGTCTACACGTTTGCCAGACAGGAAGTTCAGTCCATCCAGATTTTCTTCATCAAATGGAACGTGCAGTTCGTGGTTTGGAGTTTCTATGGAGACTACAGTTTCGAAAATGGTACGTTCACCTTCCTGAATCCACTGTCCCATGGAGTGAAGATCGGTAGAGAAATCTACGGAGCTTGGATAGATACCTTTGTGGTCTTTCCCTTCAGATTCTCCATATAGCTGTTTCCACCATTCCATGAAATAATGGAGTTTGGGTTGGAAATTAACCAGAATTTCGATTTTCTTTCCGTTTCTGTATAATTCGTTACGGGTAGCAGCATACATCGCAGCCGGATTTTCCTGCATATTGGGAGTGGCACACACTTCTTCCATCTTGCATGCTCCGGCAACCAACTGGTCGATATCAATACCGGCTACGGCGATTGGCAACAAGCCTACCGGAGTGAGTACGGAAAAACGGCCTCCTACATTATCCGGGATAATGAATGATTTATATCCTTCCTTGTCAGCTGTAACGCGGGCAGCTCCTTTCTTTGCGTCAGTAACGGCTACGATGACTTTGCGTGCCATTTCTTTTCCACGCTGTTCTTCACATTGCTTTTTCAGTAGGCGGAAAGCCAAAGCTGTTTCGGTAGTTGTTCCTGATTTAGATATATTGATTACGCCGAATTTTTTGTCTTTCAGGTATTCTGTTAACTCATAAAGATAGTCTTCACCGATGTTATGTCCGGCAAAGATAATTGTAGGTTGTCCGGCTTTCTTTTCCTGCAGCCACAGGAAGCTGTTCGACATAGCTTCGATGACTGCGCGGGCGCCCAGGTAGCTTCCACCAATACCGGCTACTACTACTACGTCACAGTTTTCACGCAGAATCTGTGCGGTAGCTTTCAAATCGTTCAGGTGTTCTTTGGTAATAGAAGAAGGCAGATGCAGCCATCCCAGGAAATCATTGCCCAGGCCTGTACCTTTTTCCAAAGTTTCCATACAAGCTTTTACGTCAGATTCGTAAGAAGCCAGTTTTTCTTTAGAGATGAAATCTAAAGTTTTTTCGATGCATAATTTGATATTTTCCATGTTATTCAATTAAATATTAATAATTAACAATGAAAATCGGTTGTATCTTTTCGAAGTTTAAGGTATAAAGAATGCATCAGGCATTCTTTTTCCTTTTTACCTTTTGTAATACAAAGTCTGTTTATTAATCTAATTCAATCGGTTTTTTATCTTTGTCTATCGGAATGAATCTGTTAATAGTTTTATTTCAATCATAGGGGAAATCCGTTCATACAGGATGTTGTAGACAGCGTCTACAATTGGCATATTGACATGAAGGTGTTTGTTCAGTTCTTTGATGCATTTCGTTCCGTAATACCCTTCAGCGATCATTTCCATTTCTATCTGTGCGCTTTTTACCGAATAACCTTTTCCGATCATGGTACCAAATACTCGGTTTCGGCTGAAGTTGGAATAAGATGTTACCAATAAATCTCCCAGGTATGCCGAGTCGTTGGTACATCGGTCTACGGGGTGAACGGTGTTGAGGAAACGATTCATTTCCTGGATGGCGTTCGATACCAGTACGGCCTGAAAATTGTCTCCATATTTCAGACCGCTGCAAATGCCGGCGGCAATGGCATATACATTTTTCAATACGGAAGCATACTCGATTCCGGCTACATCCGTATTGACCGAAGTCTTGATGTATTGTCCCGTCAGCTGGCGGGCAAACATTTTGGCTTTCTCGATGTCTTTGCAGCCGATAGTCAGATACGACAAGCGTTCCAGGGCTACTTCTTCTGCATGGCAGGGCCCAGCCAGTACTGCGATATTTTCTTCCGGAACTCCGTACATGAGGTGAAAATAGTCGGATACGATGAGGTTTTCATCGGGAACGATACCTTTGATTGCGGTTACTATGAACTTATCCTTGATTTTTGTCTTTAGCTTTTTCAGGTGGGTTTTCAGGTAAGGCGAAGGGGTCACGAAAATCAGTGTGTCCGATTCCCGTACTACCTTATTAATATCTGATGAAAAGTTGATGCGCTTGATATCAAAGCGCACGCTGGTCAGGTAGGCCGGATTGTGTCCGAGTCGTTTGAACTCTTCTATCCGGTCGTCGCGCCGCATGTACCAGTTGATTGATTCGGCCTGGCCCAAAATAATTTTGGCAATTGCGGTAGCCCAGCTTCCTCCACCCATAATGGCTATTTTCCCGGGTAATTTCATAATGATCAATTTGAATGAAAATTGAAAGCTAAAAGCGGAGAATATGATATTCCGCTTTTAACCTTCAACTTTATCTCTTCTTTAATCGATTAAATTTTCTGTATCCAGCCTGCCACTTCGTCTACACTCGGATTGGTCAGTTCCAGTTTGTATTTTTTATTGATGCCACAGATATCCTGATGCAGCTTCTGCGGATTGATTTCTTTCATGTCTGATACCAGATTGTATCCTGCTTTCTGGATGACAGGTACCCAGGCTTCCGGTATGCCCAGTTCCATGAATTTGGCCGGTGTATCTTTCGGAGTAACCTTTTCCGGGCGCATTTGCGGGAAGAACAATATTTCCTGAATGTAGGTTTTGCCTGTCATCAGCATCACCAGACGGTCTATACCGATACCGATACCGCTGGTAGGAGGCATACCGTATTGCAGGGCACGCAGGAAGTCCTGATCGATAATCATTGCCTCGTCATCTCCTTTATCCGCCAGTCGCATCTGCTCTTTGAATCGTTCTTCCTGGTCGATTGGATCGTTCAGCTCTGAATAGGCGTTGGCCAGTTCTTTTCCGTTTACCATCAATTCGAAACGTTCGGTCAATCCGGGTTTAGAACGGTGCATCTTGGTTAGCGGTGACATTTCTACCGGATAATCGATGATGAAAGTAGGCTGGATGAATGTACCTTCGCAGAATTCACCGAAGATTTCGTCAATCAGTTTGCCTTTGCCCATGGTATCGTCGATTTCCATATTCAACTTCTGGCAGACTTCACGGATTTGTGCTTCGTCCATGCCGTTCAGGTCATAACCGGTTTTTTCCTTGATGGCGTCCAAAATCGGAAGGCGGCGGTAAGGAGCCTTGAAGCTGATGATGTTTCCGTCGATTTCGCGTTCCGGTTTACCGTTTACAGCTATACAGACAGCCTCTAGCAGCTTTTCTGTAAACGACATCATCCAGTTGTAATCCTTATATTGAACGTACAGCTCCATACAAGTGAATTCCGGATTGTGGTTACGGTCCATACCTTCGTTGCGGAAGTTCTTGCCTATTTCGTATACCCCCTCAAATCCGCCTACGATAAGCCGTTTCAGATACAGCTCAGTAGCGATACGCATATACATATCGGTATCAAGGGCATTGAAGTGAGTGATGAAGGGTTTTGCGCTTGCACCACCTGCTATGTTTTGCAGTACCGGAGTCTCTACTTCCGTATATCCAGCTTCATCCAGAATGCGACGGATGGTACGGATAACCGTAGCACGTTGCAGGAAGATGTCTTTTACTCCATCGTTTACGATCAGGTCGACGTAACGCTGACGATAACGCAGCTCAGGGTCTTCAAATTTATCGTATGCGACTCCGTCTTTATATTTTACAATAGGAAGAGGGCGGAGTGATTTAGACAGTACGGTCAGTTTCTGCGCATGGATGGATACTTCTCCAGTTTGGGTACGGAATACAAAGCCTTCGATTCCAATAAAGTCACCCAAATCGAGCAAGCGTTTGAATACTACATTATATAAGTCTTTGTTCTCATCCGGACAGATGTCATCACGGGTGATGTATACTTGAATACGGCCTTTGGAATCCTGCAACTCAATGAAAGAAGCTTTACCCATTACACGGCGTGACATGATTCGTCCGGCTACTGATACTTTGCGCGGTTCTGCTTCGTCATCCTTGAATTCGGCTTTTATATCAGTCGAAAATGCATTGGTTACATACTCTGCAGCAGGGTACGGATCGATGCCCATCGCTCTCATTTCATTCAGACTGTTCCGTCTGATAATCTCCTGTTCACTTAGCTCTAATACGTTCATTTGTTAATATATTAACTCAATTTGGGTACAAAAATAGAAAACATTTTGCAAAGTATCTCTATATATAAGGTACTTTTTCGTGGAAAGGAATTGTAAAACAGAAGTAAATGGAGAAAAAACGGGAGCTCGTTTCTATCGGGACAGATCCGTCGGGACAGGAAACTTTTTCGTATGTGTGGCTCAAAAGCAGGTCTGCATACCGGTTTATTTTGCAATGTGTAACAAAAAAAATGTTTGTCGTGTTATATTTATACGATTTTTATTAATCTTGTTTTAAAAATACCGCATTTGTGCGTATTCTTTTTGAATATTGTAAATTTAAGTTCTATATTTGCGCTGAACTAGATGAAAAAGAAAGTCGATACTTGGCTGCCATAAAGAAACAAGTGATAAAGATAGAAGTATAAAAAAGAATTCAAGATGGTTTACGACATTGAAGTATTGAAAAAATTCTACGGATCGTATGCTGCGAAGGTAGAAAGAGCAAGACAAAAATTAGGTAGGGCCATGACTTTGGCGGAAAAGGTTCTGTATGCTCATCTGTACGATGAAGCATCGTTGACAAGTTTCAGCCGGGGAGAAGATTATGTAAATTTCAGACCAGACAGGGTCGCCATGCAGGATGCTACGGCGCAGATGGCTTTACTGCAGTTTATGAATGCAGGGAAAAAAGCGGTGGCTGTTCCTTCCACAGTACATTGCGATCATTTGATTCAAGCATATAAAGGGGTGGAGGTCGATTTGCCGGCAGCCCGTGAAACCAATAAGGAAGTGTATGAATTTTTGCGTAGTGTGGCTTCCAAATACGGGATTGGTTTCTGGAAACCGGGAGCAGGAATTATCCATCAGGTGGTTCTTGAGAATTATGCCTTTCCCGGTGGAATGATGGTCGGTACAGACTCGCATACGCCAAATGCAGGAGGTCTCGGTATGATTGCCGTAGGTGTAGGAGGTGCGGATGCGGTGGATGTAATGACCGGTATGGAATGGGAACTGAAAATGCCGAAGCTGATCGGTGTGAAATTGACCGGACAGTTGAACGGTTGGGCTGCGCCGAAAGATGTTATTCTGAAACTGGCTGGAATACTGACAGTGAAAGGTGCTACCAATGCCATCATTGAATATTTTGGTGAAGGTGCCGCTTCTTTGTCGGCTACGGGAAAAGCCACTATCTGTAACATGGGCGCTGAGGTGGGAGCTACCACTTCTATCTTCCCGTTTGATCAGAATATGGCTGATTACCTGTGTGCTACCGGTCGTGAAACAGTAGCCGGGATGGCTTCCCGAAATGCTGCCGATCTGCAGGCCGATCCGGAAGTTTCCGCTCATCCGGAAGCTTATTATGACCGGATTATTGAAATCAATCTTTCCGAACTGGAACCTTATATCAACGGACCGTTTACGCCGGATGCGGCCTGTGCGTTGTCTGCATTTGCCGAAAAAGTGAAGAAAAACGGATACCCTCAGCGAATGGAAGTCGGACTGATTGGTTCTTGTACCAACTCTTCATATCAGGATCTGAGTCGTGCCGCTTCACTGGCCCGTCAGGTAAAAGCCAAGGGATTGAAAATGGCTTCTCCGCTCATTATCAACCCGGGTTCGGAACAAGTGTATTGTACTTCGTTGCGTGACGGTATGATAGCCGATTTCAAGTCAATAGGAGCTGTTATTATGACCAATGCCTGTGGTCCGTGTATCGGACAGTGGAAGCGCATTACGGATGATCCTTTACGTGCCAACTCCATTGTTACTTCGTTCAACCGTAATTTCGCGAAACGGGCGGATGGCAATCCGAATACTCATGCCTTTGTGGCTTCTCCGGAAGTGGCGATGGCTCTGACCATAGCAGGAGATCTTTGCTTTAATCCGATGACTGATACGCTGGTAAATGAAAAGGGTGAAACAGTCAAACTGGATGCTCCGACAGGTGATACATTGCCGGTAAACGGCTTCACCGTTGATGACAACGGCTATGTAGCTCCGGCAGCCGACGGAAATTCACTCGAGGTTTCTATAAGTCCGGATTCACAGCGTTTGCAGAAACTGCTTCCTTTTGCTCCGTGGGATGGAAAGGACTTGCTGGATATGCCGTTGCTTATCAAAACTCAGGGAAAGTGTACCACCGATCATATTTCCATGGCTGGTCCATGGTTGCGTTTCCGTGGACACTTGCAGAATATTTCCGACAACATGCTGATGGGAGCTGTCAATGCCTTTAACGGAAAGACTAATTGTGTTTTCAATCAGTTGAATGGAAGTTATGAGGCGGTTTCGGCAGTAGCAAAGGCTTACAAGGCTCAGGGCATTCCGTCTATTGTGGTGGCCGAAGAAAATTACGGAGAAGGATCCAGTCGCGAACATGCGGCGATGGAGCCTCGTTTCCTGAATGTACGTGTTATTCTGGCCAAGAGCTTTGCCCGTATTCATGAGACCAACTTGAAGAAGCAGGGTATGCTGGCACTGACTTTCAAGAACAAGCAGGATTACGACAAGGTACAGGAGCACGATAGAATTTCGGTAAAGGGACTGGAATCGTTTGCTCCCGGGAAACCGTTACAGGTGGTCTTGAAACACGAAGATGGTACGACGGATACGCTGGAAGCCGTACATACTTATAATGAAATGCAGATAGGATGGTTTAAAGCTGGTTCTGCACTGAATACTTTTAAAAAATGATTGTATAAACAACAGGAGGTAAATTTATGAGTAAAGTATATATGGAAAACGGGAAACTGGTTGTTCCCGATCATGTGACAGTTCCTTTTATCGAGGGTGATGGCGTAGGTGCTGAAATAACACCGGTATGTCAGCAGATTGTCAATGTGGCAGTGGAAGCTGCCTATCATGGTCAGCGTTCCATTGAATGGAAAGAGGTACTGGCCGGAGGAAAGGCTTTTAAGGAAACCGGCGAATGGTTGCCTGAGGCTACGATGGATGCGTTCCGCGAATACCTGGTTGGTATCAAGGGACCGCTGACAACGCCGGTGGGCGGAGGTATACGCTCGTTGAATGTGGCCTTGCGTCAGGCTCTCGACTTGTATGTCTGTCTGCGTCCGGTACGTTGGTTTAAGGGGGTATCTTCTCCTGTCAAGGAACCGGAGAAGGTGAACATGCATATTTTCCGTGAAAATACTGAAGATATTTATGCCGGTATCGAATGGGAGCAGGGAACACCGGAAGCCCGTAAGTTTTATGATTTCCTGCATAACGAGATGGGAGTGAAAAATGTGCGTTTCCCGGAAACGTCTTCTTTTGGAGTAAAACCGGTATCCAAAGAAGGAACCCAGCGTTTGGTACGTGCGGCTATCGAATATGCCTTGTATCATAAACTTGCGTCCGTAACGTTGGTGCATAAGGGAAATATCATGAAATTTACGGAAGGCGGTTTCAAGCGTTGGGGATACGAAGTGGCCGAAAAAGAATTCTCTGAACAGACGTTCACCATGAATCAGTTTGAACAGTTAAAGAAAGATCTGGGTGAAGAATCGGCCAGAGCCGAAATGGCCAAGGCTGTCAATGGAGGAAAAATTCTTGTCAAGGACTGTATTGCCGACGCCTTCCTGCAGAATACGCTGCTTATGCCGGACGATTATTCCGTTATTGCTACGTTGAATCTGAACGGGGATTACATTTCCGATCAGCTGGCGGCGATGGTTGGAGGTATTGGAATCGCTCCGGGTGCCAACATCAATTATCAGACAGGGCATGCCATTTTCGAGGCTACACACGGTACGGCTCCAAACATTGCCGGAAAGAATATTGTCAATCCTTGTTCGCTTCTGCTTTCGTCTGTCATGATGTTGGAATACTTGGGCTGGAAGGAAGCAGCCGCGTTGATTACGGAAGCTTTGGAAGAGGCATTCTCCAAAGGACAGGCTACCAATGACCTGGCACGTTTCATGCCGGATGGACAGTCGCTTTCTACAACAGATTTCGGACAGCTTATTGTCGATTTGTTATAGTATTAATTGTTTTATTGTTGAAGTATAGTTATGAAAAAGGAGTATATCGTTTATAAGCTGTCGGAATGTGCCAAACACGCTTGCCGTATTGACAATGAACTTTTTACAAAGTTCAATGTGAAGCGTGGCTTGCGTAATGAAGATGGCACAGGAGTCTTGGTCGGATTGACCAAGATCGGCAACGTAGTGGGATATGAACGTACGGATAAGGGATTGAAACCGATTCCGGGAAAATTGTTTTACCGGGGATATGATCTGGAAGATATCGCACATGCATTGCTGAGGGAAAAGCGGTTTGGTTTTGAAGAGGTGGCTTATCTTCTGCTTTCAGGAGAGTTGCCTGACAGCGAACAGCTTAGTTCGTTTAAGGAACTGATAAACGACAATATGCCGCTGGATAAGAAGACTACGATGAATATCATTGACCTGGAAGGACAGAATATCATGAATATTCTGGCACGTAGTGTACTCGAAATGTATACTTTCGATCCCAACCCGGATGATATTTCCCGCGATAATCTGATGCGTCAGTCCATCGAGCTCATTTCGAAATTTCCTACCATTATAGCGTATGCCTATAATATTTACCGGCATAGTACCCAGGGACGTTCGTTGCATATTCGCCATCCGCATGAAAATCTGTCATTGGCTGAGAATTTTCTGTATATGATGAAAAAAGATTTTACGCCGCTCGAAGCGCGTATGCTCGATCTGTTGCTGGTATTGCAGGCCGAACACGGTGGAGGTAACAACTCTACCTTTACGGTGCGTGTAACCAGTTCCACCCGTACCGATACATATTCCAGCATTGCGGCCGGTATCGGTTCGCTGAAGGGCCCGTTGCATGGAGGAGCCAATATCCAGGTCGTAAAAATGTTTCATCACTTGAAGGAAGTAATTTCCGACTGGACGAATATAGACGAAATTGATACGTACCTGATACGTATGCTCAATAAAGAGGCCTACGATAAGAGTGGTCTTATTTACGGTATCGGTCATGCTGTTTATACCATTTCCGATCCCCGGTCCATGCTGCTCAAGGAACTGGCCGGCGAACTGGTGGCAGAGAAAGGCTGCGAGAAGGAATTCGCATTCCTGGAATTACTTGAACAGCGTGCCATCGCTTGTTTCAAGAAAGTTAAGGGAGACAAGAAGCAGGTGTGCTCAAACGTAGATTTCTATTCCGGTTTTATTTATGAGCTGATGGGACTGCCTCAGGAAATCTATACTCCACTGTTTGCGATGGCGCGTATTGTAGGATGGACGGCTCACCGTATTGAAGAATTGAATTTCGAAGGCCGTCGGATTATTCGTCCGGCTTATAAGAACGTATTGGAGGAGGTGGATTACACTCCGATTTCAGAACGTTGATAAAATTTTTGCATTAATTATTTTTGTTGAATCCCGTTTTTTTTGTCGAAGAAAAGGCGGGATTTCCTTTTGGATGGAGGAAAGCATCGTTTTCTTTTTAAATATATGGGTTTGGTTGGATCGGATTTGTGCTTAATTGTTTTGAAAAAAGAACTTTTAAGCGTATTTAATTTATCGATTCGTAAATTTATAAGTTTTTAATACAGATTATGCTGTGTATCTGTAGGAAATGTTTGTAGAGGGTCTGCATGAAAAAAAAACCACAAAAAAAAACTGGGTAACTGTGGTTCGTATGAGAATTTTCTGTACTTTTGTCACTAAACTATTAAAAATTAGACTATGACAAAAGCAGAGATCGTTAAGGAAATCGCCAACAAGACTGGTGTTGACAAGCAAACTGTATTGGCTGTAATTGAAAGTTTCATGACAGAAGTAAAAAGTTCATTGGAGAAAGAAGAGAATGTTTATCTTCGTGGATTTGGTAGTTTTATCGTGAAGCAGCGTGCTGAGAAGACAGCCAGAAATATTTCGAAGAACACCACCATGATTGTTCCGGCTCATAACATTCCTGCTTTCAAGCCGTCGAAAGAGTTTGAAAGCATGATGAAATAAACGCTTTTTTTTTATGCTGCACAGTCCCCGTCAGTTATGCTGGTGGGGACTGTCTGTTTTCTATGGACGCTGATATTTTCCGTGTTGGGAATAAACAGTCTTTTACCAGTGTTGTTGTGGGGGGGGTGGAGTTTTGACTTTATGCTTTTTGTGGTGTTTCTTTTTCTTATGTGGGTGTTCTACCTTGTGGGAAGGAGATTTGGGGCCTGTACGCTGAACGATACAGGATGAACCGATCAGCAGGCCGCATAGCAGCGTGCACAGTCCTAAAAAATGTTTCGTTTTCATAGCTTTGGGTTTTCTGTGTATCTTTTCAAAGATATAAAATAAAATGCGTTTGCCGAAATATGGCTTCATAAATGATATTAATAAGAAACTTTCTGTTTCCTTTTGGAACTTGTCTTGATGTTTTGAGTCAGGCAAATCTATGCTTGCCATAAACTATCAATTGAGTCCATTTAAAAAATAAGCATGTTTTAAATGTTTATTTATCCCTAAAACGATCTCAGAATAAAGTTGTTATCTGGAATTATTTTCTTACCTTTAAACTATCCATCAACAGATAGAGAATGTTCAAGAAAACCGATCCGAATCCTCTGTTGGACATGTTCATGGTTCCTTCAGTGCAGTTAGGTAGTCGTGCTTCAAAGAAAATATTCTGACTCCAACGCATGCATATCCATAGCCTCGTAACGACTAAGATTGACGAGGAGATATTCAAATCTTTGTTTCCGGAAGGTAATAGGAGTGACCGTCCGAATGACTCAATCCGTATACTCGTAGGAATGTCTGTCTTGAAGGAGGGATTCGGTTGCAGTAACGAGGAATTGTTTGAATAGTGCGAGTTCGACTTCCTGACAAGGAAGGCTTTCTGCCTGGAACTGACACCACATGACAAGGATGGCCTTACCGTTATAGAGATTGTTACCGGCAATACCTGCTCCTTGAAATCAGACGGTAAACTTTTGCCGTATCCGGATGAGTTGCATGAATGAAGTTTATGCAGACTGAGTTTATGGCCTGCGGCCTGAATGAAGACAGAACATGACCCGCAGAAATCCCTGATATGCCGTATAAAAAGATGGTGTATCAGGGATTTCTGTTGGTAAGTTCCGCAGGTAGAAGAGGATTTTGTATTATCCTGTTTGCCGTGTGTGAGTCAATTCCTATTTGGAAATCAGTTTCAGCCCGATTCCTCTCACGGTCTTGATTTCAATCTGGGAATCAGTCTCGAACAGCTTGCGGAGCTTGCTGACGAATACGTCCAGACTGCGTGAGGCGAAATAATCGTCTTCCTTGTTCCAGCAACGGTCGAGAATGGCTTCTCTTCTCACCACTTCTCCTTGGTTTTCGGCCAGCAGTTGGAGTATTTGTGCTTCGCGGGCAGTAAGTGTTGTCGATTTTCCGGATTCATGGTTGTGTAAGGTAGCCTGATCGGTGTCCAACGTATAGTTGCCGAACCGGCACAGGCCTTCTTCGTTGCGGGTCTTGGTTCCTTTCTTCATCTTCAGAATGGCGTGCAGGTGCGCATCCAGTTCATCGGGGATGAACGGTTTCTTTACATAATTGTTTACACCGACCTCGTATCCTTTTCTCACGTTCTTGGGCGAGGTAAGGGCCGATGCGAAAAGAATAGGTGTGTCGCTGTCGGTTTTCCGGATTTGGCGTACCATTTCGAAGCCGTCCATGACGGGCATGTCGATGTCTGATATGATGATGTCGGGATGATGTTCCTTCCAGGCTTCCAGTCCTTCTTTCCCGTTGTAGGCTGTAATGACTTCGTAGCCTCCGATGATGTCTTCAAGTCCTGACTTTACGATGTATGCAAGGCTCTTGTTGTCTTCTACCAATAATAGTTTTATCATAGTTTTTCGTGATTATGAGGCAAAGGTATTGAAATATGTGGAATATGCTGTATAATTGAAAGTCTTTTTTGTGTTTTATGAGGGAGGGATGATTATGTATTCCGGTGACAGGGATTTCTGTGGATTGTTTTTTATAATTAAGATTTGGTTTTTCCGAATCTTTCGCTATATTTATTGTAATCAAGTAGGTTTTATTTGATTATCAATAGATTAGATAAAACTCGCACGAGAACAGGCAATGGATAAGAAAAAGCCGAAATGTTCCGAACCGCCATATTTTCTCATGCTTTCAAATAACTTTTTATCTCACTTGCAAAGATAACATTTCTTTCTGAAAAGACAGCTATAACAAAAGACAATTATAATCAAGACACAAACGCAGCCCACGAAATACACAGATTCGTAAACAGACATGTATTTTCAAGATTGTTCCTTAGAACTGAACCAGAATATCTTGATAATAAACTCCAACCATTTTGAGTTATGGGCACATGAGCTATCTTACAATTGGACTTCACGATAAATCATCATTTCGAGAAGACATTTGAAAAGAATATTTTGAATAAGTATTATAGTCCGCTCTGGACTATATATGAAAGGTTAGTATCATTTTCAACCAATAATAGTTTGATCATATCTTCAATTTTTATATTACAAATATATTCATGTTTTTATTAAGATTCAATAAGGGGCAGATAGATTGTGAATTCCGTGAACTCACCTTCTATACTGGAAACAAATATTTTTCCGTGATGTGCTTCAACCACTTGATCAACGAAATTCAGTCCGAGTCCGAAACCGGAGGCACCATTCCGGCGGTTACGCTTAACGGCTGATGCACGTTCAAACTTTCGGAAAATAAGATGAATATCTTTATCGGATATTCCAAAACCATTGTCATGAATTTTTATTACGGTATATCTGTCATCCCGTGCTGTGCTTATTCTTATCTCCACGCTCTCACCCGAATATTTTACGGAATTGTCTATCAAGTTGCTGAGTACCTCTTCCAGATATTCAGCATCGGCATAAGCTGTTTCGGCTTTTATATCTGTAATAAAATTCACCGTCTTTTGCGATTTCGCCTTGAATTTCTCGGTCAGTTTTTCTATTATAGGAGTAAGCTCAACTTCTGTTCTGTTCATCTCCAGTTTATGGTTCTCCAGCTTGGATATGGTCAGCACTTTATTTGTAAGAGTAAGCAGATGGTCTGCTTCGTTCTCGGCAATGTCGAAGTATTTGTCCTTCATTTCCTGCCTGTTGTCAAGCTTTCCGCTTCTGAGGAACTTCAGCGCCATGATGATGGATGTGAGCGGTGTTTTCATGTCGTGTATCATGGCGTATGAGAAGTCTTCGCGAATCTGGAAAATCTTCTCGAAGCGTGAAATGAATCTTACCTGATAGCTGATGCTGACGATTACGAGCAGCATGATGATGAATGTGCCGGCAAGCATCAGGCCCATACGCTCTAAGAAAGTCTTATTGGGATTGGTGATGATGAGCTGAACAACCTGTGTATAATCCGATCGGATTGGAAAGTATTTGGGTTTGACAGCCATAAAAGACGGTTCTTTTTGGGTGCCGATACCGTTTATCTTTTCTCCCGTCTTTAAATTTATAATGTCTATATAATATTTGTTCCCTAATCCGTTTTGTATTAATAATTCGGCAGTAATGGAATCAAGATTGTGTAACGATATCGGATATCCCATGTCTGAAAGCCGTTCATAAAAATAGGTCATTGGAGGAATGGTGTCGTTTGTAGGTCCACTCATGATTTCTGTTCCTTTGGGAGTTTTCCCAAATCTCATATTCCCCTCTTCCTCCAAGGCTTTTTCAATGGTTGCATAACCTTCATTCAGAATGTCGTTTTTTATCAGTTCATACGAATTGTATATCCATATCATCTGCAAAGCCATAGCCCCGATAAGTCCTACGATAGACAGTATGGTGATGAATAATATGTTTTTCTTACGTTTTGAAGTCTTCATGTATGATATTATATGACTTTTTAATGGTTTTTCAGTGCAAATATAATAATTGGGTTACTAACATGAATCGAAACATCGAAGTCTTAACGTAAAGATAACATAAGGATAACAAATGATTTGATTGTATCACTTTATATTTGTAGTGTGATAAAGAATAAGATGAAAAAAGCAATAGATATGAAAGCGTTTAAGAAATATTTTAGTGGACAGTCATCCGGAAAAGGAACATTGATTTCGTACGGAAGAGGGCCTGAAGGGGAGGAAGTAATGATAGACTTCACAGAACCTAAACGAATAAATCTAAAAGCAATTGTGGCATTCATTATTATTCTGCCAGTTACGATGTGGCTGTTTTCTGCCATTTATGGAACTGACAGTCTGAATGTAACTTCAGAGAATTATTTCACTAAAGGAAAATATGTAATCTTTTTCAGTGTACTCTGTGGTATATTATTGAACTGGTTAATTCAGGCTGTCGTTTATATTATTGTCAATCCTAATTCATATAGAAAATTATCGGTAATATATAACAAGCGTTACCATACCATACGTTTCTTTTATAAGGGAGATGTGAGGATAATTCATTTCCGTATAGCTAATATCCTTGCACATTGTGTATGCGGATATATCCCTTTGCTGTTAGGTTTTATAATAGGTGATATTTCTATATGTTACTTTGGTCTTTTATCAATAATGTTCTTCTTTGATGAAACCAGTCTCGTATGGAGACTACGCCATTACAGCGGACAGGCTTTGTGCAGATATAAGGCAGACAGAGAATAACTATCCGAGATTATGACAGAGAGTTTGTTACTCTATATGAATCTACGCTCAAAACAGATTGTGCGTCTATTTGCAGGCATCGGACCGTTCCGGTGTCTGTTTCTTATCGGTATCGCTGCCATCCTGTTTTATGTTTTTACGAAAGTAAAGAGTGTATGGATATTGCCAGTGTGTTATCTGCTCATACTCTGGCTGTATCATAACAGTAAAACAGTAAAAAAGACCAAATAAAATCCTTCAAATTCTCTCTTAGAAGCTTAACTCTATAATCTCTGATATTCTGTATGGTTTGTACCGGATATCAGAGATTTTTATGGATATACATTATAATGATATTATCGCTGTGATAAACAGCATTGTGCTTTATCTGATATGACTGTTGTCAGGATTTTCAAGCGGCAGATATATGGTAAATTCCGTAAATTCTCCTTCTGTGCTGTTGACGAATATTCTTCCATCATGCGCTTTTATCACCTGGTCAACAAAGTTCAGGCCCAGTCCGAATCCTGAAGCTCCGTTTCTGCGGCTGCGCTTTGCCGCCGCTGCACGTTCATATTTCTGGAAAATGATTTTCTGGTCGGCTTCGGATATACCCAGACCATTGTCTCGTACTTTCAGGATGGTGTAGCGTTCGCTTTCTTCAGACGTGATGTTAATTTCCACACTCTCCTTTGAGTACTTGATGGCATTGTCAATCAGATTGCTTATTACTTCCCCAAGGTAATCGTTGTCTGCATAAGCTGTTTTGGCCTGCAAGCTGATGATAAAGTTTACAGGTTTCTGTGCTTTGGCCTTGAATTTATCAGTCAGTTTCTCTATTATCGGTGTAAGCTCGACTTCTGTTTTGTTCATCTCCAGTTTATGGTTCTCCAGCTTTGAGATGGTCAGTATCTTGTTGGTGAGAGCAAACAGATGATCTGCCTCGCTTTTTGCTATACTCATATATTTGTTCTTTATCTCCGGTTTGGAATCAAGTCTTCCGCTTTCCAGCATATCCTGTACCATCATAATAGTACTTAGGGGTGTTTTCATGTCATGCACCATGGCGTATGAGAAATCCTCACGGATTTGGGATATCTTATTCATTTTTGATATTATCCTTACTTGATAGATTATGCAGAATACAACAAAAATGAGAAGTATAGTTGTAGATATAAGGAGTAGCCCCATCTTTCCGAAAAAAAGGTTATTGGGGTTTACGAATTGAGCCTGTATAACTATGGAATAATCTTTTCTTAGAGGTACTTTATCTGTTTGTAAAGAAAATAATGAGGAAGGTTTATTCCCGATATACTGTACGATGGTATCTTTTTTCGAAATAGATATCATACATTCGCTTGGATAGTTATTCTTCAATAATAACTGTTTGTATATATGATTAATAGAGTCAAGTATTATTGGACTTTTTAGTTGTTCCAAAGATTCTTGCATATAAACAAACTCAGGAACATTTCTATTTTTATCTTCCTCTGTTCTACTTTGAACCTTAGTTCCAATCGGTAAATTTTGTAATCTGGAGAACGTTTCTTCCATAATAGCCTGCTCCAGCATATTGGTAGATTTAATCTTCAGTTCATCCTTGACAAAGTTGTATGAATTTGCTAACCATACAAACTGAACCAGTAATATTATTGATAAACCTAATATTGTAATTAATCTGATATAATATGTTTTCATTTAGCAGTTTTATTGCAAAGTTAATAACATTATGCAGATATATAACCAAAGTTTTTGTAGAAAACTTTTTAACCTAAAGATACCATGGTGATAACATAAGCTCTTGTTCTTTGCACATACCTTTGTAGTATAAGAATAACGCTGAGTCAAAATGATGAAACTGCCGTTCTTTACGGACGGAACAGAAGTGACTATTCAAACGGATTAATGCAACCGGAATGGGCAACGGATAGGTAGCAATTTTTCTGCTTAGCTATTCAAAAAACGGCTTTAAAGCACATATTAAGGAATATCGAATAATGCTACGTATCTTACTGAAGGCCCAATAGTTTACATTATTTTTCCTGAATCCATCCATAATCGGGCGAGTTTCGCTATCTTTGTGGAACAGCCTAAGGTTGTTTTGAGTATGAAGGTCAAGTTTACTTGACTTTCAACTTTGGGCTTTTTCTTAGATAATCATGAACTTGATTTCGAACAAGTCGTATCTAAGTTTAAGGTTCTACAGTTTAAGGAGTATGATGAAAAATGGCTGGATTTTATTGTAGCCAATCGTAGTAGTCTCAACAAGTGGAAGGAGTATGATTATATTGAAGGCGGGATAGCTGATGACCGGGTCATTGATACGATTGAAGCGTATATGATAGGTAATATTACTTTAGAAATGGCGTAGGGGCAATTGGCTTTTCATCGTCCCAACAATCAGATTTGCCTTATCAATCAAAGATTGATTGATGATTGTCTTCATTTTAAGAGTGTCGAACCGATAAAAGAATAAGTAATATGCTTTCACCGATACTAATGTAGAATAAGATAGGACGTATCGTTACCAGGCTGGCTGAGCGTCTGGATATTACACCGTTAAGGGCCTTGGATGTGTTTTAATATTGGGTACGAGTCTGTTAACCTAAAGATAACCTACTGATAACATAAATCCTTATCCGACACGCTTACCTTTGCATCGTAAGAAATAACAAAAGCAGTTTAACTTTAAAACGATATTCATTATGATTGCAACTTTGATTATGTCGGCCGTAGTGGCAGCATCTGTATCCAGCTCTGAAGTAGCTTACAACGTATCAACCGAAGACAAGAAGGTGACCAACATCGAAATGTATTCCGTAACGGACGGACGTTATCTGAACCGGTTGTATAAAATCGATTTCCTTTACGACGCAGAGGGACACATTACCGATAAGAAGACCTACGTATGGGATAAGAAGACCGAGGAATATATGCTGAAACAGGCGGAGAAATTCACGAAATAAAGACTCTCCCGATTCTCTCTTGAAACTTTAACCTGAAAATCCCTGATATACCCTATCGCTGTATGGTGTATCGGGGATTTTTAGTAGGGGGTGAAGCATAAAAGCATGGGAGGTTATAGAGCTCCTTATCTCTGTTAACGTAAAGATAACATACCGATAACGTAACTTCTGATGCTGTAGTATTACCTTTGCAGCATAAGAATTAAACATGGAAGTTATGAAAAAAATTATGAGAATGGCGTTTATCGCCGTAGCGGCTTTCGCCTGCCTGCCGGTTGCAGTCAAAGCACAACAGATGCCCCCTGTTCCGGTAGATAAGGAAGTGAGAATCGGTATACTGGACAACGGACTGACTTATTACATCCGTCACAATGAATACCCCAAGAATCAGGTGGATTTCTACATTGCTCAGAAAGTAGGGAGCATCCTGGAAGAAGACAACCAGCGTGGACTGGCCCATTTCCTGGAACACATGTGTTTTAACGGAACGAAAAACTTCCCGGGAAATTCCATGGTCAAATGGCTGGAATCTGTGGGAGTGAAATTCGGCCAGAACCTGAATGCTTATACCAGTGTGGATGAAACGGTCTATCGCATTTCCAGCGTTCCTACTGAGCGCATCGGCGTACAGGATTCCTGCCTGATGATTTTGTCTGATTGGGCGGATGGTCTGTTGCTCGATGGCAAGGAAATAGACGAGGAACGTGCCGTTATCCACGAGGAATGGAGAAGCCAGCTTCCTCCGGAGATGCGAATTCTGGAAAAGTTGCTTCCGGAAATCTATCCGGACAGCCGGTACGGTCATCGTCTGCCTATCGGTACCATGGAAGTGGTGGATAATTTTCCGCATCAGGCTTTACGTGACTATTACGAGAAATGGTATCGTCCGGATCTTCAGGGAATCGTAGTAGTGGGTGATATTGATGTAGACCGTATAGAAGGCAAAATCAAGGAACTGTTCTCCAAGATTGAGAAACCTGTGCATCCGGCCGAAAGGGTATATTATCCGGTAGCCGATAACGAAAAGCCCATCATTGCTTTCGGTACCGATAAGGAACAGAACCGGACTGTTGCCCAACTGATGTTCAAGTACGATGTACTGCCTGATTCATTGAGAGGAACCCTGGCTTATCTGACGACGGAATACCTGATGGATATGGCGGACATGATGATGACCGGCAGACTTCATGAACTGAGTCAGAAGCCGGATGCGAATTTTTCGCTGGCTGTCGCCAGTCACGAAGATTTTCTGATGTCGAAGACCAGGAAGGTACACCAGTGTTTCATCATTCCGAAAGGCGATGACATCGTGAAAGGGGTGGAAGCCGTTTACCGGGAAGTCTTACGTGCCCAGCGGGGCGGATTTACTGCCACGGAATACGCGCGTAGCCGGAGTGAATACCTGTCGCAGCTCGAAAAGGCTTACAACAACCGCAACCAGCAGGAGAACAAGAAGCTGGCCGAATCGTATGTACGCAACTTCCTCGACAAGACTCCGATACCGGGTATCGAAACCGAATATCAGATGATGAGTATGATTGTCAATCAGATTCCGGTAGAGGCCGTGAATCAGTTGTATGCCCGGTTGGTTTCCGGCAAGAATCTGGTCATTGTCGGTATGATGCCGGAACGTGAAGGACTGGTATGTCCGACTGATGCGGATATTCAGGCTGTACTCGATAAGGTGACAGCCGAAACGATTGCTCCATACGTGGACAATGTGAAGGATGAACCGCTTGTCAGTCAGTTGCCGGAGGCCGGAAAGGTCGTACAGGAAAATGTACTTGCCGGTTTCGGTGCCAAGGAATGGATTCTCTCGAACGGTGCGAAGGTCATTGTGAAGAAGACCGATTTCAAGGCCGACGAAATCAGTATGCTGGCTGTGGCCAAAGGCGGTACATCGGTTTACGGTGCAGACAAGACTACCGATTTGCTTTTCTTGCCGGTAGTGGCAATGCAGCACGGATTGGGTAAGTTTACTTACGCTGATTTGAACAAGGCACTGGCTGGCAAACAGGTTTCTTTGCAATTTGCATTGGACGACTATACACGCAGCCTGTCGGGAAATACGACTCCCAAAGACCTGAAGACTTATATGGAAATGCTTTACATGACATTCACGGGGCTGAATGTGACTGCCGATGAGTTTGCTGCCTTGCAGAGCTTGTATGCAGGAGTGCTGAAGAACCAGGAACTGGATCCGAACTTCGTTTTCCAGAAGAGATTGCAGGAATTCCTGTATGCGTCTCCCGCCAAGCATATCTTCGAAGTTTCCGACATCGAGAAGGCCAACCGTGATACTATTCTCGGTATCATTCGTGAACAACTGGCTAACGCCGCCGATTTTACTTTCGTATTCAGCGGTAATTTTGATGAGGCTGAATTGAAATCACTCGCCGAACAGTACATCGCTTCTTTGCCTGCTGTAAAGGGAAAGAAACCGGAAGTCAAGTATAACAGCGCTTTGGAAATCAAGGCCGGTAACGAGTCCAAAGAATTTACCATGAAGATGGAAGTTCCGCAGGGTAGTGCGGCCGTTATCGTCAGCGGAAAAATGCCGTATTCTTTCAAGAACAGACTGCTTGCTTCCATGTCGGGACAGATTATCTCTACCCGTCTTATCAGCGAAGTACGCGAAAAGGAGGGAGCCGTTTACAGCATTCAGCTGTTGGGTTCTCAGGATAGAATGGCAGAAGTTTCGGTGGTTTATCAGACTGCTTTCCCGATGAAGCCGGAGAAGAAGGACCGTGCCTTGGAAATCATCCGTAACGAATTCGAGAAACTGGCCAAGGAAACACCGGTAGAAGAACTGAACAAGGTGAAAGAGTTTATGGTGAAACAGTATGCCGAGAATGAACGCACCAACAGTTACTGGTGCTCGATGATGAGTGGTAATGAACTGAAACCATCAGAAGTATGTGTGCAGGCTGAGCAGACCATCCAGGCCATCACACCGGAAGAAATCTCAAAATTCGTCAGTGAAGTGATGCGGCAGAACAATTACCGCGTGCTGGTATTGATGCCGGAATAAGCTTTAAATGGCTTTTAAAGCTGGTTTAAAAACATAAGAAAGAGGCTGGATTCGGATGGAGTCCAGCCTTTTTTGTAGCCGCCTCAAAACGGAAGCCGGTGGCTTTTCATTTCGACATTAAAAAGCAAAACTATCGCTAGAAGTAATACATTACCAGTCCCAGTATGTGGTGGTTAGTGACCGAATGGGTGTTGATGATTCTGCCGTTGGCCGGATTCGTATCGCCGTACCAGGCCGTAGTGGGTACATATTCCATTCCTATCTGCCAGTGGGGAAGTTGGCAAAAGGAATTTTTGAAAATGTTTTCTTTCGCTGTGATTTATAGTTGTATCAGTTGTTTGGGGGGCGTTTTGTCTGAGTTTGATTTTTTTGATTGAAAAAGTCAAAAAGCCGGAATAAATGTTACCTTTGTAAAAAACTAAACGACCCTATGAAGACATTGAATCCTCAAATAATTGTTTTATTCCTGTTGGTTGTCGGAGGATTTTTGTTCCTGGGAGGGATAGTGGGGCTCAGTTCCCTTTTTATCGCTTCGAAGGACTGTGAAACCACCACCGGTGTAGTCAAGAAGTATCAAAGTAAACGGGTGTATCGCCATCGGAAAATCAGGTATGAAAATGAGATGTTAATTTGTTATTCTACACCCAGATACGGTGACTTGTACGTTTCTGAAAAGAGTTACTGCCCGTTCAGAAAGGTCGGTGATGAGGTAACGGTATGGTATCATCCGGAACATCCCAGAGAGATTCGGCTGCCTGTTCTGGAATGTTGTATCTGGGGAGTCCTGCTTGTTTTCGGAGTACTTTGCATAGCGGCGGGAGGCTTCCTGAAAATGAGAGGTAAGCCTGATAATGTGAACAGATAATCCATATTTTAATAACCTATTTTTATGAAGAACAGTAATTATCTCAAAGCAATCTTATTGCTGGCATGTGCCGTTGTGGCGATTCCGTCAATGGCACAGTTTAATTTGAAAAAAGCGATCAGTGGAGCTACCAAGGTGGTGAGTGCGGCTACGTTGACTGACGACCAGATGGCTGAATATGTATCGGAGTATATCGACTGGATGGATAAGCACAATCAGGTGTGTGCCGATGACAATGAATATACCATCCGGCTGAAAAAGCTGACGGAAGGATTGAGTGATGCCGATGGTATTCCATTGAATTTCAAGGTATATTATGTGACGGATGTGAACGCATTTGCCTGTGCCGACGGTAGTGTGCGTGTCTTTTCTTCGCTGATGGACATCATGACCGACGAGGAACTGCTTGGAGTGATTGGTCATGAAGTCGGTCATGTGGCACATCGGGATTCCAAGAAAGGATTCCGTACGGCATTGCTTACTTCGGCTTTGAAGGACGGTATTTCCTCGCAGGGAGGCAAGGCGGCTGCCTTGACAGACTCACAGATTGGCGACCTGACCGAAGCGCTGGTCAATGCCCGTTATTCCCAGAAGCAGGAGCGTGATGCCGACGACTACGGTTATGAATTCCTGAAGAAAGCCGGTAAGAATCCGTGGGCGATGGCCTTGTCGTTCCAGAAGTTGAAGAAACTTCAGGAAGAAAGCGGAGCGCAGGGTACCAGCAAGCTGAACCAGCTGTTTTCTACCCATCCGGATCTGGATGTAAGAATCAAGCGGATGGAAGAACGGGCTACGGAAGACGGAATTGAAAAGCCGGCAGAAGCGGCAACCGAATAAGGTATAGATGATGGCATAAGCATCTGCCTGTCGGCTGGCAGGTGTGGTGACGGACATTCCGGACAGACAAAGGCTGAAGAGCCTTGCCTGTCCGGAATGTTTCTTTTTGAAGGTATCCCTTGGGATGAGGACCTTGTGGATTCCGGTCTTTCTAATGATATTCTAATGCGACTCTAATTTCTTTTTAAATACCGTTTAAGTGAACCCTTTTTATTTTTGTGGCGCGAAAGGTAAGATAGGTTTTATTGGTAAAAAACGGAAAGGAGGAAGCATGAGGAGAAAACAGCGAACTCGTTTGTACGTGATTTTTGTGTGCATGGCATGCAGGCAATCTGTGGTGGCTGGCGAGGTTGGAGTGACTTATACGACGGAAATTCAGACGGACTTCCACAAAGGAACGGACTGGGTAAATCTTTTACGGATTGATTTTCTGCATTCATTGGGAGAAGATCTTTCCTTTCATTTTTCGTCAATCAGTGTTGCTAAAACACGTCAGGAGCCTCTGGTCAATGATTTACAGGTTTTCTCGAATATCGAAGAAGATAATTTGGCGTTTGCGCCGGCTGTGATGGGCATGGAGTATCAGACCGGAAATTCGTCTTTTTTTGCCGGAATCCGAAATGTAAATGAAGATTATTTTACTTCGCCCTGTGCTTCGTTTTTCACGAACAGTTCTTGTGGCATGTTCCCTACAATTTCCGCCAATTACCGGTTGGCCAATTATCCGACGGCGGCTGTCGGGCTGGATTATAAGTTGACTTTGAAAGACTGGTTCATGGAAGTATCCGTTTATAACGGAACCGGTCATCGGTCGCTGACTGGAGGAGACAATGTGTTTCGTTTTTGTCCGGATTCTGACGGAATCATCGGACTTTCATCTGTAAATTATCAAAGAAATGGTAGCGGATATTATATGGGCGCTTGTATACATCGCGGGATGTGTATGGGTGATGAAGAAGGAGTGGAAGAACCGGTTGAATCATCGGCGGAAAAGAAAAAAATAACTTATGCCTTGTGGGGCTATGCGGAACAGCGGATCAGTCGGCATGTGTATGCCTTGTTGCAGTATTCGGTAAATCCGTCCGTAGGGAGGGGATGTAAAAGCTATGCAGGAATCGGAGGCGTGATATCTGGCGATAAGGTTTCTGTCGGGGCTTTTGTAGACTATGCTGGTTATACGGCCGCTCATGAATGGGCCGGAGAGCTTTCTTGCAGGCTGATGTGTACGCGGCGGATGACGATTCAGCCGGCGGTTCATTTGATTTGTAACAGCCTGGGTACGTACGCGGCAGGTTTGTTGCGCATGTATTATGCATGGTAACACGAAGATGGCTGAAGTTTTCTCTTCCGTTTGGAAGAAAGAATCACTTCAGCCATGATGCGTAATGAGAGATTTGGGGAATCGGCGTTTTTCCCGTTTCAATGGGAACCGCTTTCCGGATCTGCTTGCGGGCGGTATGAAACGAGAAAAGCCGGCAGGAAGATCAGTCCGGGTGTCATTCGTCCATCGGGAAACGGATTCCCCATTCCTGGCGGAGGCTGTCAAGCATGCGCATTACGCGGAGGGTCTCGGCGTGAGGCATGGAAGCCGGTTCGATGGCTCCTTGGCGGATGGCTTCGGCGGCTTCCAGCACCTGGTATTCGAATCCGGTAATCTGTGGCGGGCAGGTATAGCGGGCTGTCTCCTGGTGGTCGGCGTTGTAGGCCACGGCCAGTTGGGGGTTGTTGATGTTGTCGATGACGAGGTAGCCTTTGTCGCCGGAAACGATTCCCTGGCGGTCGGAGGCACAGAAAGCCGTGGTCTGCATCACAGCCATGCGTCCGTCACGGTATGTAAAGGTGATGCTGTTCTGCATGTCTACGCCTGCCTCATTCTTTACACAGGTAGAAGTTACCTTGTCGATGTCGCCGCCGAATGTCATCAGGGCAAAGTTGATGGGATATACTCCCAGGTCGTACAAGGCTCCTCCGCACAGCTCCGGACGTATGATCCGTTCCACCTGCGAAATGGGATAACCCAGGCTGGCTGTCAGCATCATGGGTTTTCCGATAATGCCGTTTTCCGTCAGTTCACGGATGGTCCGTGAAAAAGGCATGTAGCGTGTCCAGATGGCTTCGGCCAGGTACACCCGTTTTTCCTGCGCTATCCGTATCAGTTCTTCGGCTTCACGGGCATTGGCGGTGAATGCCTTTTCGCACAACACCGGTTTCCCTTTGAGCAGGCACATCCGTGCCGGTGCGAAATGATGCGAATGGGGAGTAGCGATATAAATCAGGTCGATGTCCGGATCGTCGGCCAGGGCTTCGTAGTTTCCATAGGCTTTCCGGGCCTGAAATTCGTTGGCGAATTGTTCGGCTTTTGACAATTCTCTGGCGGCTACGGCGTATAGTTCCGCCTCTTTCATTTCCTGTAGGGTAGCGGCCATCTTCCGGGCGATGTGTCCGGCTCCGAGGATTCCCACTTTCAGTTTCTGTTGCATATCAGTAATTTGGTTATAATAAGATTTTATCGGTTTGTCTGGTTTCTTGTGTAGGGGAACCGACAAGGGTTGGTGTATATTTTCAGTTCAGCTGTAATTCTATAACCTTGTCTGTTTCGGTCGGTACTTCATTGAGCTGCAAGACGATTCCTCCTTTTACCTGCTTGTATGTTACCGGTTGCTTGTCTGCAAACGTAAAGGCACGCTTTACTTTTTTGTCTTCCAGCGGCAGGAAGAGTACCTTGTCCTGATAGTCAAGGATATGTACGAACAGACGGTTCCCTTTCTGGGTGGTCACTCCCCAGGGATGCGGGGCAATGCAGCCGCCACGGGTACCGTAGATGGTCTCACCGTAAGTCTGCATCCATTCGCCCATCTCTTTTAGCCGTTGCAGGGCCGTTTCGGGCAGGCAGCCGTCCGGTTGCGGGCCGATGTTCATCAGCAGGTTGGCGTCTTTGCCTGCGGTCTTTACCAGAAGCTGAATCAGGGTCCGGGTAGACTTGTAGTTCTGGTCCGTAATCCTGTAGCCCCACATGCCGTTCATGGTTTCACAGGTTTCCAGCGGCAGCCGACTGACATCCTGTCCCGAAAATCCGGCCTTGTTTTCTCCCGGAAGGTCACGTTCGAATATCTGGATGTCTTCTCCTTCGAAGGGAGTCTGGTGGTGATTGTTACCGATGAGGCATCCGGGCTGCAGGTTGTGTATCAATGCGTATTGTTCAGGAAGCTGCCAGTCGAAGTCAGGGTTTTGTTTCTGGTCCCACCATCCGTCGAACCAGATGGCGCCTATTTTGCCGTAGTTGGTAAGCAGTTCGGTCAGCTGGTTGTTCATGAACTGGTAGTAACTGCTCCAGTTTCCTTGGGGATTGGGACGTCCGGTACCTCGTCCGGTTCCTCCCCAGGGGGCATCTTCGCGATACCAGTCGATGTGCGAATAATAAAGATGCAGGCGAATGCCCTGTTTGTGACATTCATCAGCCAGTTCCTTCAGTACGTCGCGTTTGAAGGGAGTGGCGTCTACAATGTTGTAATCGGAATATCGGGTATGGAACATGGAGAAGCCTTCGTGGTGACGGCTGGTAAAACAGATGTATTTGGCGCCTGAAGCCTTGATGGCGGCTACCCATTGGGCGGCATCGAACCTGGAAGGATAAAATCCTCCGGCCAGCTTGGCGTATTCCTTATAATTCAGGTTCTTGTCGGTCATGGTCCATTCGCCCGTGGCCAGCATGGCATACAGCCCCCAATGAAGGAAAATTCCGAATCTGCCGTCTCTGAATTCTTGACGGGATTTCAGGTTTTCCGGAGTAGGGATGTAGTTCTGGGCATGTAAGGGAAGCGTAAGGCTGCTGATCAGCAGGATGATACTGCATAAATAGGTTTTCATGGTTACAGATTGTTTGGTGATAAGTTCTTCACGATTTGTACAAAGGTAATGATTTATTTTGATATATAGTGACAAAACATGAATCAGCCTGTCCCTGAAAGAAGAGGCAGGCTGAAGTCAGATACTATTTCAGGATGATTTCCTTGATGATTGGCCAGCAGGTATGGTTGCCCGTTACCTGAATCTTGACCGCTTTCACCGGCTTTCCGCCGATGTCGGCCTTGGCCTGTCCCAGTTCGTCGAAGGTACCGACTTTCTGGAACTCGTTGCCGTCCGCACTGATCAGCAGGTCGGCCTGGGTGATATAGTCCTTCGAGTCGCCCGTAATGACTTCGATGGAGTTTACGTCGGTCGGTTCGGTCAGAATCACCGTGAAGTAATGCGTCGGATTGATGGTGCTGCCTCCCCAGAAGAAGGAGTTGGTCTTTCCGTCGAAGGCATATTCCGGATGATAAGGCGGGTTCAGCGGGATGTTGGTATCGATGCTGGCCGGACGTATCAGCATCGGTTTCTCCTGTGTCGGAGCAAATTCCTTTTCGTTCAGAGCGTCGTCCTCGTAGAAGTTGATACCGATTTGTTTCATCACCGGATAGAAGGCCGTGATACGGCGATAGAAGTCGTCCCAGTTGCGGGAAGAAGGTTCGCACCAGAACACTTCAGACAAGGCGGCCAGACGCGGGTACAGCATCCATTCCACACGGTCCTGCGTAGCCACACGTTCCGTCCATAACGCTCCCTGTCCGCCTTTCACGAGTGAAGCCTGTTCCGGACTCACCTGGTCGGTTATCGGGTCCCATTCATAGACCTTGCGGGTAGAGTTTCCGGCATATCCCCAGTCGAGGTAACATCCGTGTTGCGGACACATCACTACCGGAATGCCCCGTTCCAGAGCAGCCTTCTGCGCTTTCAGACCGTCGTCACGCCATACGGTCAGCATGTCTTCGGGAGTAGCGGCATGGCGGTCGTTGATTTCGTCCCATCCCACCATGGTCTTGCCTTTCGAGCGGATGTATTCACTCATCTTGCGGGTGAAATAGTCCTGTATCTCGCCCGGTTCCTTCATGCCTTCTTTCTTGTAGAGAGCCTGACACTTCGGACATTTTTCCCAAATGGCGGTCGGAACCTCGTCGCCTCCCAGGTGAATGTATGGCGACGGGAATATCTGGATGAGGGCATCCACTACTTCCTGTGCGAAACGGATGGATTCCGGGTTTCCGATGCAGAGCATGTTCTCATTTCCCCGTTTACGCCGATTGATGGGCAGCTCTTCCGGATAAGCCTCGAAGGTACCCCCTTTGCAGGAGAGTTGCGGCATGGCGGCCAGCAGGGCGGTGCTGTGTCCCGGCAGGTCGACTTCCGGTATGATTTCAATACCGAGCGCGTGGGCATACCGTACCAGTTCCTTCAGGTCGTCCGTACTGTAGTATTTGCCGGAAAGTTCCGGAAAGTCCGGATAGAAAGTACCTTTTGTGGTCAGTTCCGGATAGTTGTCCATGGCCAGACGCCAGGCGTTGTTGTCCGTCAGGTGCATCTGCAGGGTGTTCAGCTTGAAGAACGCCATTTGCGAAAGGGTTTCCTTCAGTTCGTCTACCGTCCAGAAATGACGGCTGCAGTCCAGCATGAGTCCGCGGTAACCGAAACGCGGTTTGTCCTGAATGCTCAGTACGGGCAATTTCTTGTCTTTGGCGGTCAGGATAAGCTGATAAAGGGTGTTCAGCGCATGGCTGATTCCCTGTACGTCGCTGGCTTCCAGCACGATCGATCCGTTTGTAATGGTGAGGGTATAGGCTTCTTCGCTCAGTCGGTCATTCTTGACCAGCGACAGTGATGCGTCGTCATTGCTCGCTGCAAGTGAAATTCCAGTTGTTTCCTGCAATTGTCCGGTAAAGATCCGGGCGGTTTCTTCCCATTCGGCCGGAGCCTTCATGCTGCGTAAGTTTTCCACCGGGAAGGAACCGTTCCTGATGGTGACGGACTGGGCTTGCGGAATCAGGTCCACCTGCTCGGTGAGTTTCCCTTCGCATCCGGTCAGGAACAGGGAAACGGCGGCTGCCAACAAGGGGAGCATAGTCGATTTTTTCATCATAGTGAATAGGGTTTATAGGTTATATGTATCAAGGATTTCATGCTTGAAGTCAGACAAATTTAACAATAAATCGGGAATAATCCTTCTTATGGGCCTGGAAAAATAGATATAGTGACCGTTTCTTCATGCGATGCGGATAGATGCTTCATGTTTTGCGGCATAAAACATGAAATTGTGCCGTGAAAAACTTGGAGACCCTTGGGTTGGAAAGTTATATTTGTGTATAGGAAATCTATAGATTCCGTCGGGGTTTATATAAACGCCGACGTGGTTTACATAAACACCGTCGAGGTTTATATAAACCACGTTGTGGTTTAGAGAACTTGTCGGGACAGGCGGGATTTTCTATACAAGGATATTTACTTTTTCTTTTTGACGCCAAAAAGAAAAAGGTAACAAAAAGAAAAACCGCCGGCTTCCGTTTTGAGGCGGCTACAAACCGTTTTCCGGCGGAAGCGCAGGAACTCGCTTCGCTCAGACAGCCTGCGCTTCTTTTCGCCTGAATCCGGTTTTCCGCTATTCACCTCAAAACTAAGGCCGGAATAAATGTGCGTTGGTTCTTGGGTTCGTTGTCGTAACATCAATAGTTGGATATAGTCAGATTTGGTAAACTTTTTCCGTTCGAATGTACAACGCTATGTCTGCTGGTCTACTTGTTGTCTGAACATAACAAGTTCCTTGTCCACTTGTCCACTTGTTCACTTGTCAACTAATCCACTTGTCCACTTGTCCCCTTGTCAACTGGTCAACTTGTTACCTGCAAGTTGAGCTTGCGAAACTTGAATTGTTTAACTGATATTTAATTTCTGATTATGGTTGCGAAATACATTATGCAGGAGGTGAAGGACCTCAACAACGAAGGCGATACGTTGCTTTATCCGCGGATGGTTATCCGTGACAGTTGCGGTACGGACGAACTGGCGGAATACATATCGGCTCATACCAGCTTCAGCCCTGCCGAGGTGAAAGGTGTCATCGAGCTTCTGGGGCACGGGATAGCCCGGACTATGGCTCAGGGACGTTCGGTGCGGATAGACGGTATCGGTCTGTTTACTCCGTCGCTGGCTATCAAGGAGGGGAAGGAACGTGAGGAACCCGACGGGAGCGGTACGAAACGCAACGCGGCAAGCATCCGGGTAGGGGATGTGCGTTTCCGGGCAGACCGCCAACTGGTACGGGAGACGGACCTGGCCTGTAATCTGGAACGGGAATCGGGCGGAAAGTCGGCACTCTGCCGTTCGCGCTACACTCCGCAGGAACGCCTCGCCCTGGCCAAACGTTACCTGGAAGAGCATCCCGTGCTGACGGTGGCTACATACGCTTCCCTGACGGGCCTGAGCCGCACAACGGCCGGAAAGGAACTTCGCCGGTGGTACGAGACCGAAGGTTCTGGTATCGGAATCAGCGGGATGGGGACGCATCGGGTGTATGTGCTGGCTTTGTGATGGGATTTCGTTATTCCTACAATGAATTGTCAAAATATCGGCTTAGTTTTGATGCTCATTTTCAGCTTGTCACCATTCATTCATGGGTAGACGGTAACGGACGTACGTCGAGTCTTGTCATGAATCATCTGCAATATGAATTCGGTCTGATTCCTTCTAAAGTGGTTAAAGATGATAAAGCGGAATATATTCAGTCGCTTATTGATGCAAGCGAGCAGGATAAAAGAGGAAGAAGTGTGAGAATTTATTGGATATTTGTGAATGTCATGATTATAAAGATCTTCAGGAGGTTTTTTATTTCAATTATTTTTCGAATTGATTGGAAAGCAAAAATTCCCAAACATTATACATGAGGATATGTTTTATTCATTATGATTTAATATATTTGCACTATATTCAAAATAGATTAAATTGATATGGCGAATTTGAATCGTATTAAGGTTGTACTTGTAGAACAAGGGAAAACAGGGAAATGTTTCGCTGAACGGCTGAATAAATCAACTTGTACCGTTAGTAAATGGTGCCAGAATATTATTCAGCCAGATATTAAAACATTGAATGCTACTCAATGTTGATGTCAAGGGACTTTTAATCAGTAACTAATTAATAGAATAATAAATGAATGAAGTTTTTTGCAGATTATAAAGAAGATGCACCAAATCAAATTACGATGGCGAATGGTGCATTTTACCCGGATATTTTAGCACAAGCTTGTGAACTTTACAAACCAGTACTTGTATACTTTGGACAATTAGTAGCAACATCTGCATCATCCGAAATATTACTTAAGGAAATTACAAAACTGACTCAAACTTGGATGAGAATCCAACTTCTTAGGATTTTCCGAAAGTATGTATCCCCTGGTACTTCAGTTGAAATGCTAAAATCGAAGAATAAGATTCCAATGGTTTGCAAAACTTTTGGGAAAGACTTCCGTCCGATACATATAGTTCAAAAAAAATTTAATGAACGTCCAATACCAGATGAAGCATTGTGCGCGATTCTTTGGGAATACAAGGACAGAGGACAAAAGGGATATTCTTTAACAGAGAATTTCTTCGATATTTTCCAGTCCAAATTTCCTGATTATATGATAGAAGGACCCAAAAGAGCTGGAGTAGATATTCAACTTAGAAATGTTTTCCCTGATTACCCTAATCCTACTAGACCAGTGGATTTTATCATTAAAGATAATAATAAAAATATTCTTGCGATTGGATTCGCCCGATATGATAGTGACAGAGGGGGAGCACAAGAAGATGATCGTACAGGAGGTTATAATAACTGTGCTAATGAAATTTTAGATTACGCTATAAAGCACAATTTAAATATCAAAGTTATTTTTCTAAATGATGGTCCAGGACTGTTGTTAGGTTCTATGTGGGATGATTATTCAAATTTGGAAAGAATCAGTCCAAATAAAATAATGGTCTTGACTCTTAGGATGTTTAATGACCGACTAACAAAAGAGTGGTTGAATTCATAAAAAGCGAACGAAATGGCAGTAAGTATTACATCTAACATGTGTTCTTCTATATCATCATTTTCTGTGGTTCCTAATGATAACATTCGTTTCAAATGCATGAATCAATATGAAGGTGAAGACATAAAAAGGTTATATCATGCAGACAATTTGGATGTTCTTAATTATCTGATTAATGACAAGCAGGTCTGTGGCAAAGTTGATTTAATTTATATAGACCCTCCATATAATACAGGGGGGGCTTTCGAAACTAGAGATTTCAAACATGCATATAATGATAATTATACCACGGAGGGATATGTTCATTTTATGCAGGTAAGATTAAAGTTGTTACACAGCCTTTTGTCAGAAAAAGGTTCTATTTATGTACATCTAGATAGCAATATGGTTTTCCATATAAAAATTTTGATGGACACGATTTTTGGTGAGAAGAACTTTCGAGGTATGATAACTAGAAAAAAGTGTAAATCGAAAAATTTTACAAGAACTACTTACGGAAATATTTCGGACTATATTCTTTTCTATAGCAAGACCAATTCACCTACGTGGAATAGACCTTATGAAGCATGGTGCGATGAGA
Organism: uncultured Bacteroides sp.; assembly: GCA_900553185.1. GTDB lineage: Bacteria > Bacteroidota > Bacteroidia > Bacteroidales > Bacteroidaceae > Phocaeicola. Next base: position 72,061 of record USCT01000002.1, on the reverse strand, counting down.
AAATTCTGAAAGAATATCCATTCATTGAGGAAGGAACAGGTCGGAGATATAAACGAGTCCCATGTCATGCTCCAGGAACAAGGAATGGTTCAACAGGTAAACCATGGCGAGGGATAATGCCTCCAGCTGGTAAACATTGGCAGTATACTCCAGAAAAATTAGATGAAATGGATGCAAAAGGTGAGATATTTTGGTCTTCAAGTGGAAATCCAAGAAGAAAAGTATATCTAGATCAAAGTAAAGGTATCCCTGTTCAAGATATTTGGCTTGATTTTTTAGACGTAAACAATCAAAATACATGCATAACAGGTTATCCGACAGAAAAGAATTTAGATATGCTTAAGAGGATTATAGAGGCGTCATCTAAGCCAGGCGATTTAGTCTTGGACTGTTTTGCAGGTTCAGGGACAACACTTATTGCTGCCAACGAATTAGGACGGCAATGGATAGGAGTGGATATTGGAGATGAATCTATTCGAGTAATCCAAGAACGATTCATCAGAGGCACTAAACCATTAGGAGATTATGTAACAAAGAAAAAAAAAGATAATCTTTTCGCCCAATCCTTATTTGACGAATGTGCATTTGATGGAAATGGTGAAGAACAATCTGTAGTAGATAGTGTACCTAAGATTCAGTACCAACTATTCGAAGAAATATAAGAAAACAGGGTGGAGTGATGGCTTTATTTTGTAAGTATCTAAAACTGGCGTATTGGCAAAAGCCTCCCATAGAATTATTTTCGTAGCATTACTTTAAAGCCAAGATTATGTGTAGCGAAAGTGATTTTGAAAAGCTATGCTTCATGTACAAGACGCAAGGTGAACCCAAAGGAGTATTCATCAACAAATTCTGTGTGATAAACAGTGTCCCTTATAAGGCCTTCAATGATTGGCTCCGAAAGACCCAGAAGCGAGTAGTTCCCGTAGTGATAGAAGGATCGCCCGTACAATCGGTGCCCGATGAACAGGTCGATACCGAAAAGCCGGTCAGCAATCCGGTTGACACTCCATGTAAAGTGCATATTCCGGCGCATACCCGTTCACTCCACGGTCAGTGTTCAGTATTTTATCTTGAAAGTCCGTAAATGGGTAGTAAGTTTCATGTAGATTCGGACGTTGGGGGATAGCTGGTGGTTATTTCGTTGAAAAACATAGGCATGATTGGATTGTCTACGCTATTCTCATCAGAATATGACGAGAATAGTTTACTTATTTCCATCAAAAGGCTATCTTTGTACATAAACATGCGATGAATGAGACCAATCTATCTATGGCAATATCCTGCAGTACCAAAGTTTACATGGAATGACTCTGACCTGATTACCCTGCTTTCCGAGGTACGTAACCTGGAGGGGAAAATACAGGGTATGATGAGCGGACTAGGTTTTGACGTTCAAAGCAGTACCTCATTGGATGTAATGACTGAAGATGTGTTGCGTTCCTCCGAGATTGAAGGGGTAATACTTAACTCCGATAGGGTACGTTCGTCCATTGTCAGACATCTGGAGATTGATCTTATTTTGATGAGAATAATTTGCTATTTCTATCAAAAGGTCATTTTGTACATAAATATGAGATAAAGATGTTCTATTTTAGATTGTTCATAAATCATATTTTCGTGTTCTTTCTTGCTAGTTCAAAATTTTTGTTATATATTGATACTTGATTTCCATCAAATCAGTCAGATGTATTTTTAGTTTGGTCGCTTCAAAGATACTATCCGGACTGATGGGGATTTTAGAAAAATCGGATATATTTTAAAGCCTCTTAGTGAATTATATGGCTAATTGAAAAACTAAAATTGAATGAACAATGCGAAAAACCATTCTGACCCTGATTTCTGTCCTCTCACTTTTAAGTGCTTTTGGACAATCTGCCGATGAGCTGATAGGTAGTGCCATCAACCAGCAACATTGGAACGAACTGAGAATCCTTTATTCACAGAGAGGCAATGAATTGTCGGATCCTACACTGAATGTCCTGTCAAAATTCCTGATAAATCATGTCTACAACCGTCCTGACTCTGCAATTTATTACGGTGCCGAATTGTTGAACAAACACGCAACCAACTTGGGAAGTTTAACAGGTAGTGTCGTCGCCTTCATGGCATATAATTTCGAGAAAGTAAACGATTTGAAAAATGCGCAAGGTATCCTAAAGCAATATAACGAAGCCCTTCAAGCTGCCGGACAACCCGCAGATCCGGTTATTCTTGCCTATGAAAACCAGTATCGTGCCCTTGACGAAAAAGGAGGATTTAGCATAATCCGTCCACAGAAAGAAGTCTGTATACCAATTTCTTTCTTAGACTCCAGAGAGAAACCGGGGCTCATTTTTGTAAACACGCAGATAGGTGGACAGACTTACCGGACCATCTATGATACGGGAGCCGGTGAAAATATTATCTCCAAAGATATAGCCGAAAAACTCGGACTTCCAATTTATTCATTTGAAGGACTGGTCATTGCCGGAGTCGGGCTTCAAGCTACTTCCTTTACCATTGTAGATTCGCTCCAGCTGGGAGACATTACATACAAGAACGTGCCTTTTCAAGTAGTAGACTTTCACACCGGAAATAAAGAAGCAGATACAGAAATGGAGAAGATAGGATTCAACTGTATCTTGGGGGTACAGTCGATGTTACCTCTCGGGGAAATTCATTTCGATTTTGAAAAGAAAATGATGGCAATACCAGCCCAGCTTAGTATATCGCCGGAATCGGCTCCCAATATGTTCTTTACCCAAAGCAAAACCCTTGGAATCAATGTATGGGACAAGCACTCTGGTCAGCAACTCTATGGTTTATTGGATACCGGTGGAAGTATCTCTACTCTTACAGCCAAGTATTATTACGAGCATCCTACGTTGTTTGAAGGAATGATCTCTAATGACTCCGTATGCCTTGCGGGAGTGGGGGGTACACATACAATAAAGACTATTTCCACATCGTGGGCGTATAGTGTGGACGGCAAGCACTTTTTCGAAGAACCTGTCACTGTCAATACTGCCACGGACGGAAAAGGAGAGGAGGGCTTTGATTTTCTTTTTGGATTGCCCTCATTGACTTGCCATAATCGGGTCACTATTAATTTTAAGGATATGTGGATTCAGTTTTCAGAATAGGTAAAAGGTAGCTTGCCGGAGGATCGTGTATTTGTATGGCACTATAAAATCTGTCAAGAAAATCCACAAGCTTGTCCGCATTGATGGATTCTTGTGCCCGAAAGCCTTTATATTGATTCCTTCGGGTAATCATGCCAAAGATATTAAGTCTTGCAGCTTTCGCGGATGGAATATAGACATGCTCATCTTTGAACTGTCATCCGTAAGGTACGTAACCATCTGTACATACATGACTTTCATCAGCGTAATAAAGTTCTATTTTACCTTTGGAATCAAGGCTTTCAAGTTCTTGCAACTTCTCTTTCTTGTATGAATAGAGTTGCGGTGAGGGGGTACCCCTTGGGCGTTTCCTTATTCGCTTATATCTTGCACCAATGCTCCTAAAAAACGTTTGAAGGTAATGTCGCTGGCTTCTTTACCGGAAGCTTTTTCCCAGGCTTCGCGTGCTTTTGATACACTCTGGCGGTCTTCCTCTATAGCCTTACGGACTGCTTCCTCATCGGAACAATCCATTATAGGTTTACGACCTTGGCCGGGACGTGTCTCCAAGCCTTTAATACCATTTTCTTTATAACGTTTTATCCATGCGTATACTGTTGGCACTGTTACATCAAATATTTCAGCTATTTCTGAAGCTGATTTTCCTGATGACTTCAACAATATGGATTTGCATCTGATACGATAGTTATGAGTAGGGCCAGCTTTTCCTGTTCTTGGCTATGTTCTTCAAAGACTTCAAACAGGCTCTTTTCATTCAATGCTTCTACTTTGTTTGCAACGGCTTCTTTTAGCAACTCAGCTGTGATTAGATAGCCTTTTTGAAGTAACTCTACTTCTTTCAGGTATATTTTATTTCTTAGCTGGGTGAGGTAGCTGTTTACTAACTGAGCTTCTTCACTCTTACCTTTTACTAACTGTTTTTCTTTATTCCAGTCTGTAGAGCGTGCATATTTACCTGTACTGAAACAGATTCTTTTTCCGTTTGTGGAGATAGAAACCTCAATAGGTGATAAACCTTTCTTGTTTTGCTTACTTTCTCTTAATGAAAAGTAAACCATCGTACAATGTTTTTCCATATTAAAATGATTGTAAAATGGAGTATATCTCATTGTACTATAGCTGATTATATAAGTTTTTGCAGCCCATTTCTGAAAATGGCAAATTGGGCTGCAAAAATCACTTTTTTAAGCTAAACTAAGCGGTAGTAGACCTGTTTTATGCTTGTCTGAAATAGACTTTGGAGAGAACAGATTTCAGCTTTATTATAGCCTTGTTTTTCTTCTTGATTAGTAAGACAGAACATCATAAGATGAGGCTATTAAAGTGTACATCAACTATAATCTACAACAAACAAAAAAACTCCTGCAATCATTTAGATTACAGGAGTTTATTATATTGAATCAAGTATAAATTACTTATTCAAAGCCAAAGCTACGTTTACAGCGCAAGCTACTGTACATCCTACCATCGGGTTGTTACCGATACCCAGGAATCCCATCATTTCTACGTGAGCAGGAACTGATGAAGAACCAGCGAACTGTGCGTCTGAGTGCATACGGCCCATAGTATCTGTCATACCGTAAGAAGCAGGACCTGCAGCCATGTTATCCGGGTGAAGTGTACGACCTGTACCACCACCTGAAGCTACTGAGAAGTAAGGTTTACCTGCAAGAACGCGTTCTTTCTTGTAAGTACCTGCAACCGGATGCTGGAAACGAGTCGGGTTAGTAGAGTTACCTGTGATAGATACATCTACATTTTCGTGCCACATGATAGCAACACCTTCACGTACATCGTCGGCACCGTAGCATTTTACTTTAGCACGAGGACCGTCTGAATACGGAGTTTCCTTTACGATGTTCAATTCGCCTGTGAAGTAGTCGAATTTAGTCTGAACGTAAGTAAATCCGTTGATACGAGAGATGATCATAGCAGCGTCTTTACCCAGACCGTTCAAGATGCAACGCAACGGGTTCTTACGAACTTTGTTTGCCATTTCAGCGATCTTGATAGCACCTTCTGCAGCAGCGAATGATTCGTGACCTGCCAAGAAAGCGAAGCACTGGGTTTCTTCACGAAGCAGACGAGCTGCCAGATTACCGTGACCCAGACCTACTTTACGGTCATCGGCTACTGAACCCGGAATACAGAAAGCCTGCAAACCGATACCGATAGCTTCTGCAGCGTCAGCAGCGTTTTTACAACCTTTTTTCAGAGCGATGGCGCAACCTACTACGTATGCCCATTTTGCATTCTCGAAGCAGATACCCTGAGTTTCCTGACAAGTCAGATACGGATCAAGGCCGGCTGCGTCACAGATTGCATTAGCTTCTTCAATGTCTTTGATACCGTTTTCATTCAAAGCAGCCAAAATCTGCTTGATACGACGGTCCTGACTTTCAAACTGTACTGGTCTAATCATAATCTGTATCCTCCTTATTCTTTACGTGGGTCAATATATTTAACTGCGCCTTGTTCGGGTTTGAAGCGTCCGTAAGTACCGGTAACAGCTTTCAATGCTTCGTTTGCATCTACACCCTTCTTGATCTGTTCCATGAATTTACCCATGTGAACAAATTCGTAACCGATTACCTGGTTGTCTTTGTCCAAGGCCATGCGAGTGATGTAACCTTCTGTCAGTTCCAGGTAACGAGTACCTTTTGCTTTTGTACCATACAGAGTACCAGTCTGGCTGCGGAGGCCTTTACCCAAGTCTTCCAGACCTGCACCGATCATCAAACCGCCTTCAGAGAAAGCTGACTGAGTACGACCGTATACAATCTGCAGGAACAATTCACGCATTGCGGTGTTGATGGCATCGCAAACCAAGTCTGTATTCAGTGCTTCCAGAATAGTCTTACCCGGCAGAATTTCAGAAGCCATAGCGGCTGAGTGAGTCATACCTGAGCAACCGATAGTTTCTACCAGACATTCTTCGATAACACCTTCTTTGACGTTCAAAGTCAGTTTACAAGCACCCTGCTGTGGAGCACACCATCCCACACCATGAGTTAAACCTGAAATGTCTTTGATTTCTTTTGCTTGAATCCATTTTCCTTCTTCAGGAATTGGGGCAGGACCGTGGTTAGGTCCTTTAGCAACACAACACATGTGTTCAACTTCATGTGAATAAATCATATTCTTTACGTTTTATTGGTAATAAAAAATAAGTATTTCGTAAACCACGAATTACGGATTTTCTTCCTTAATCCGCACGCAAAGTTAGTTGTTTTTATTTAGTTATCCAACGAACAGCGCCTAACTTTTCAGCATGATTTAAATATTTTTGGATGATTCGTTTATTTTATTGCTTTTGTATGGCAAAATGTTTTTTCTCTCTCGCCGGATTCCGTATCTTTGTCCGGATTTCTGACAGCAGCAATGATTAGCTGTGTTGGGTTAATTATAATTAGGTATATGGAAGCAACGAAAATTACCGTGAAAGACGCGGATTTGCGCAAGGGAGCAGAAGCTGGAATGGATGAGTTCCTGCAGGTTTTTATTGACAAATATCTGGAACTGACGGGCGATGATGTGTCGGCAGATACAATGTCTCTTTTTAATGGCTATCAGCATACCTTGCTGGGGTATCATTATTTTCGGAGAGAGGTACTGGAAGGTGGATTCGTTCAGCTGATTCAGAACGGTTATGGACCTTATATTTTTGACAACCCGTTTGCGAAGGCTATGCGTATGTTTGGTGCCAAGGAGTTTGCCAAACTGATTTATGCGGCCAAGAAAATTTATGATGAGCATAAGGAAGATTTGCAAAAGGAACGTACGGACGAAGAATTCATGGCCATGTACGAACGTTACGAGGAATTTGATGACCTGGAAGAGAAATTCATGGATATGGAAGAGCAGGTAACCGCACAGATAGCCGCTTATGTGGATGAGCACTTGGAGCAGTTTGCAGTAGTGGAGAGTTAAAAGTTGTTTAATTCAGAAAAAAGAAGGATTCCTTGTGCAGTATTTGGCTGGCAGGTTCATTTAAGAAACAGTTCATTAAAAATATTTGGAAAAATTATTATTAAAAACGAAAAAAGAAATATGAAGAAGACAAAGTTGGCAGTATTTTTTGCTGCATTGGTGAGTGTGTTAGGATTTACTTCTTGTTTGGACAGTGGTGGTTCATCAAATTATCCGTCGTTTCAGGCTGCTGTAACTATTACAGGTGATGCACTGACCGGATATACATTCTATTGCGACGCGGGTGAAAACATCCGTCTTCGTCCTACAAGTGAAAGTGTTGCACAGCTGAAGCTGGATGGTGTAAAGCGTGCGGTTATCGCATTCGATCTGACCGACGATCAGGAAGGTGTCACTCAGTTGAAGCCGAATACCACTTATACCATTGTGGTAAACGGAGCCTATTCATACGGTATCCCTACCTATACCATGGCTGTAGATACTTTAAGCTCTCAGTATCAGACTGCAGGTAATGACTCTATTGCCTTGAAAGGTAAAAAGATCGCATCGGCTAATGCTACGACAGGTGGTTTTTATGTGAAGAACGGTTATATGACATTCACTCCGACTTTCTCATACGGAACAGCGCCGCTGTATTTCGGTCTGTATTATGACGGACAGAAAGATGTAAAGGCTTCAGAAGGCAGTCTGAACATGAATTTGTATTTCAATAATTCCGTTGAAGCTTCTCAGGCTATTTCTTCCATGACATACGTTGTCAGCCTGAAGATGCCGTCAGAATTGTATAATCAGTACAGACAGGCTGGAAAAGATTCCATCGACGTGACATTGAATCTTAATTCTTCGAATGCCCAGTCTCCGTTGACATGCAGAATGGCCGTATCTGATTTCTTTACTCCGTCGTCTTTTTGATACGGTAGTTATACATAAATAGATTGTTGACATAATTTTCGGGCAGGAATACTTTGGGGAAGAGTATTCCTGCCTTTTTGCTTTTTACAAAGTTGCGGGGAAATACAGATTCTGGAAATTTGCATGATTATCTCATTCTTTTTTTATACATTTGCAATTCTTTTAGTACATGTTTAAAATTTAGGTATATTGAATTACAAAGACTTATATCAGAAGGCTATCGGACTTGTGTCTTCTCCTGCCAGAACCTGGAAGGAAATCAGGGCGAAGGAAGACGGAAGGACGGTTTTGCCCGATTTTGTATATCCCATGATCGGACTTTGTGGATTGTCTGAGTTTGTAGGAACTTTTATTGGAAAGGATTTTACGGCTGAGGTCATTCAGCTGGCTCTTACGCGCTGTTGTGCGGTGGCTGTGGCTCTTTTCGGCGGATTTTTCTTGTCTGCTTATCTGATAAGGAAAGTAGGAACCCGATGGTTTGGCTGCCAGGCTTCCCGTGATACGATACAGTTGTTTGTCGGTTATTCCATGGTCGTTACATTTCTGCTGAATATTGTCAGCGGATTGTTTTCTATCCTGATATTGCACTGGATTCTGCAAGTCTATACCCTGTATGTGGCCTTTGAAGGAGTTCGTGCGTTGCTGGGAGTGGATGAAAACAAACAGACTGGGTATGCGGTAATGGCAACGGTCGTATTGTTATTATGTCCTTTTGTCATCGAATATATTTTTAACGAATTATCTGTTATTTTGAACTGATGAAACCTGCTTCAACCAACAATAATATCAATATCAAGAACAAGCGAGCCTCGTTTGATTATGAATTTATCGATACCTATACGGCAGGAATTGTGCTGACAGGTACCGAAATAAAGTCTATCCGTCAGGGTAAAGCCAGCCTGGTAGATACTTTCTGCTTTTTCTCCCGGGGAGAACTGTGGGTGAAGAACATGCACATCGCTGAATATTTCTACGGTTCGTATAATAATCACGCTGCCCGGAGAGACCGGAAACTGCTGCTTACCAAAAAGGAACTGCGAAAACTGGAACGGACTTCGGCCGAACCCGGATTTACCATTGTACCTGTCCGTATGTATATCAACGAAAAGGGACTGGCAAAGGTTGTCATTGCCCTGGCGAAGGGTAAAAAGCAGTTTGACAAGCGGCAGACTTTGAAGGAAAAGGAAGACAAACGGATGATGGACCGTATGTTCAAACATTGATTTGTCTTTTGCTGAATTTCTGTGTCAGCGCTTCATTAAATAAGACGAGTCCTTTCGCAAGAAGGGACTTTCTTGGTAAATAGACTGTTTGGAATAAGGTTATATACATGCATACAAAATGAGAATACAAGATTTGATAAACGAGCGTATTCTGGTACTGGATGGTGCCATGGGTACGATGATTCAACAATACAACCTGAAAGAAGATGATTTCAGGGGGGAGCGCTTCAAGGATATTCCGGGCCAGATGAAAGGAAACAATGACTTGTTGTGTCTGACACGTCCGGATGTAATCGAAGAAATTCATCGTAAATACCTGGAGGTTGGGGCCGACATCATCGAAACCAATACATTCAATGCGACCACTGTCTCGATGGCCGATTATCATGTACAACCTTATTGCCGGGAAATAAACCTGGCTGCTGCCCGGCTGGCCCGGAAGGTGGCCGATGAATATACGGCACGTACTCCGCAGAAACCACGTTTTGTGGCCGGTTCGGTAGGGCCGACCAACAAGACCTGTTCGATGAGTCCCGATGTAAACGATCCTGCTTATCGGGCTTTGACATTCGATGCGCTGGAAGCTGCTTATGTGGAGCAGATGGAAGCTTTGCTCGAAGGAGGGGTCGATGCCATTCTGATAGAAACGATTTTTGATACCTTGAATGCCAAGGTGGCGATTCGGGCTGCCGAGATTTCGATGGAGAAGGTGGAACGTAAGGTGCCTCTGATGCTTTCGGTAACCGTTTCGGATGTGGCCGGACGTACGTTGTCCGGACAGACTCTCGACGCATTTCTGGCTTCCGTACAGCATGCGGATATTTTTTCTATCGGTCTGAACTGTTCGTTTGGAGCGAAACAGCTGAAGCCGTTTCTGGAACATCTGGCACGTCGTGCACCATATTATATTAGCGCTTATCCCAATGCCGGACTTCCTAACAGTCTGGGACAATACGATCAGACTCCGGATGAGATGGCTGCCGAAGTGAAAGAATACATTGAGGAAGGTTTGGTGAATATCATTGGTGGCTGTTGTGGTACGACGGAGGAATACATCGCCCGTTATCAGTCGCTCATAGCCGGGAAGAAACCGCATGTACCGGCTCCGCAGCCTCAATACATGTGGCTGTCTGGGCTGGAGTTGCTGGAAGTGAATCCTGCCATTAATTTTGTAAACGTAGGCGAACGTTGCAATGTGGCGGGCTCTCGTAAGTTTCTGCGGCTGATCAATGAGAAGAAATACGATGAGGCACTTGCTATTGCACGCCAGCAGGTGGAAGACGGAGCGCAGATCATCGATGTGAATATGGACGACGGCCTGCTGGATGCGGTTCAGGAGATGACCACTTTTCTGAACCTGGTGGCTTCGGAACCGGATATTGCCCGGGTACCGGTCATGATTGACTCGTCGAAATGGGAGGTGATTCTCGCTGGACTGAAATGTATGCAGGGAAAATGTATCGTCAATTCCATTTCGTTGAAGGAAGGTGAGGAGGCTTTCATCGAGCATGCTCGCCAGGTAAGGCAATACGGGGCGGCGGTCATCGTCATGGCTTTCGATGAAAAGGGGCAGGCCGATACGTTTGCCCGGAAGATAGAAGTTTGCGAACGGGCATACCGGATTCTGACTGAGGTGGTGAATTTCCGTCCTCAGGATATTATTTTCGACCCGAATGTGCTGGCGGTAGCGACGGGTATTGAGGAACATAATAACTATGCGGTCGATTTCATCGAAGCGGCCGGATGGATTCGCCGGAATCTGCCGGGAGCTCATGTCAGTGGAGGAGTAAGTAACCTTTCTTTCTCTTTCCGCGGAAACAATTATATTCGGGAGGCAATGCATGCGGTCTTTCTGTATTACGCTATCCGGCAGGGTATGGATATGGGGATTGTCAATCCGGCTTCTTCCGTATTGTATACCGATATTCCGGAAGATATTCTGGAACGTATTGAGGATGTGGTACTCAACCGTCGTCCCGATGCGGCCGAACGGTTGATAGAAACGGCCGAACGCCTGAAGGCTGAAAAGGAAGGAACGGCCGGACAGGCTGCGGTTTCTCATCTGGCATGGCGTGAAGGCACGACGGTGGAAGAACGTCTGCAGCATGCGCTGGTGAAAGGTATCGGCGATTTTCTGGATGAAGACTTGCACGAAGCGCTGGAACGTTATCCCAATGCGGTGAGTATTATCGAAGGACCGTTGATGGCCGGTATGAATCACGTAGGCGATCTGTTTGGTTCCGGAAAGATGTTTTTGCCGCAGGTGGTCAAGACAGCCCGTACCATGAAGCGTGCGGTAGCAATTCTGCAGCCTTACATCGAAGCCGAAAAGAAAGAAGGCACGCACAGTGCCGGCAAAGTATTGCTGGCAACGGTAAAGGGAGATGTGCACGACATCGGAAAGAACATTGTCGGAGTAGTGATGGCCTGCAACGGATATGAAATCATCGATCTGGGTGTGATGGTACCTGCCGAGAAGATTATCGAGACGGCCGTTCGTGAGAAGGTAGACATCATCGGGTTGAGCGGACTGATTACTCCTTCGCTGGAGGAAATGGTGCATGTGGTAAGTGAACTGGAACGTGCGGGACTTCATATTCCGGTAATGATCGGGGGGGCTACTACTTCTAAACTACATACGGCTCTGAAAATAGCTCCGGTCTATCATGCTCCGGTGGTTTATATGAAGGATGCCTCGCTCAATGCGCCGATAGCTGCCCGGCTGATGAATCCGGATTTACGGAGCGCGCTGGCCGAAGAGTTGGAAAATGAATATCAGCAGCTTCGTGAGAAGAATGAGACTCGCCGGGTGCAGACGGTATCGTTGGCAGAGGCTCAGAAGAATAAACTGGACTTGTGGAGTTGATTCATTGAATTGAAATATAATTTGTGGGAGGAACCGTACAGACTGAGGAAAGGCTTGTACGGTTCTTCTTGTTTTTATTCTTTCCAATGAAGTGATTTTCCCTTCTTTTGAGAAGTCTTATAAAGATAATTCTTCCCGTTTGCTTATATTAACTATAAAAATTAGTTTATGAACTATATTTTCTAGTTATTTGCAGAAACAAAAGAAAACGCTATGAAAACATTGACGGCTAAAGAAGAGGAAATCATGGGATTCTTTTGGGAAAAGGGTCCGATGTTTGTGAAACAGTTGCTGGAGCTTTATCCGGAGCCGCGTCCGCATTTCAATACCCTTTCTACCATTGTCCGTGGATTGGAAGAAAAGGGATATTTGTCTCATACGGCTTTCGGTAACACCTATCAGTATTATGCTGTAGTATCTGAGGAGGATTTCAGCAGAAAGACGCTTCGTGGTGTCATCAGTAAGTATTTCAATAATTCTTTCCTGGGAGCTGTTTCTTCGTTGGTAAAGGAGGAGGATATTTCAGTGGAGGAACTGAAAGAGCTTATCCGGCAGGTGGAAGAGGGAAAGAATGATACTCACCGATAAATCATATCGCTTATGGGAACCTTTCTAGTCTATATCTTGAAATCATCGCTTTGTCTGGCTTTGTTCTATCTGTTCTATCGGTTGTTGCTCAGCAAGGAGACTTTTCATCGGTTCAACCGGATAGCGTTGTTGGGAGTCATGCTGATTTCCTGTCTGCTTCCTTTGATCAGGGTAACGGTAGACCAGGCGACAGTGGTCAACACTTCTGTCATGCTGGTGGAAGAGGATATGTTGATGTATCCCTGGGAGATGCAGGCTGTGGTACAGGAGGAAGCAGCGTTCCCGTGGCGGGAATGGCTGGTAGCGGTTTATTTCCTGGGAATCCTGTTTTTCCTGTTGCGTAATTTCTTGTCGCTGGGATATGTATTTTACCTGATTCGTCACAGCCGTTGTCGAAGGATGGAGAACGGTATCTGTCTGGTTGTTCATCAGGCGGGATTTGCTCCTTTCAGTTGGATGAAATACATTGTCATTTCACAGACCGATCTGGATGAGAACGGTACCGATATTCTGACACACGAGGAAGCCCATATCCGGAACGGGCATTCATGGGATTTGTTGCTGGTGGAACTTTGTGTCTGGCTGCAATGGTTCAATCCGGCGGCCTGGCTGCTTAAGCAGGAACTGCAGAATGTACATGAATACGAAGCCGATGAGGCTGTTCTCCGACAGGGGATTGATGCTAAACGATATCAAATGCTATTAATAAAAAAAGCCGTTGGCGCAAGGCTCTACTCTATTGCCAACAGCTTTAATCACAGTTCACTTAAAAAACGTATCACTATGATGATTCGAAAAAAATCCAATCCGTGGGCACGCGCCAAGTACCTGTATGTACTTCCGCTGGCGGCTGTGACGGTTGCCGCTTTTGCCCGTCCCGAAATCTCTGAACCGTTGGACGAGATTTCAAGTGTCAAAGTTAATGATTTGTCGGCAATTACAGGCAAGAATTCGCCGGAAAATCTCTCTGTCTCTTCAAATTCTGCCGCTGATGTGACGTTGAGGATGAAAGTGACCGACCAGGCTGGTAGTCCGATTGTCGGAGCAAGTGTCATTATTGTCAATTCTACTTCGGGAACCCTTACTGATTCGGAAGGTTATTTTACGCTGAAGGTAAACAATGACCAGCGTATCAGCGTGTCTTATGTCGGCATGAAGTCCGTGGAACTCTCTGTTAAAGAGTGTCTGGAAAAACAGATAAAGGAGGTGCGTCTGGCTTCGGATAATGATTCGGAATCCCAACTGACGATAGTATCCCAATCTTCTGAGTCTGCTCCACAAAGTGTACAGAAGGTGGCTTCCTCTGAGATTCCGACCGCAAATGAAGTTTTTATGGTAGTGGAAAATATGCCGGAGTTTCCGGGAGGAATGAGTGCCTGTCTGAAGTTTCTGGCAGACCATGTGGCTTATCCGAAAGAAGCTGCCGAAAAGAAAATACAGGGACGTGTCATCGTACAGTTTGTGGTGATGAAGGACGGTTCTATTGCCAATGCGCGGGTACTTCGTGCTGTTGACCCGTTGTTGGATGCCGAAGCGTTGCGTGTCATTGGTCTGATGCCAAAATGGAAACCGGGTACACAACGGGGGCAGGCTGTGAATGTGAAGTTTACAATGCCGGTTACTTTCCGGTTGAATAAGGACTCTACGGATATGCAACCTACTACGGCCGGTAGAATTGCGGCTGTTTCTGGAGATGCAAAAGCAAAGGTACTACAGAATGTACTGCATGTACTTCGTGCATCGGAAGGTAAAGAGACTCCTTTACTTGTGGTGGATGGCGAGGAAATTTCAGTTTCATCACTGGATAAACTTTCTCCCGATACGTTTGAATCCATCAACGTATTCAAGGGAGAAGCTGCCATAAACCGTTTTGGGGAGAAAGGTAAAAACGGTGTCCTGCTGATTACTACCAAGAAGAAGTAAGAGTTTGTTCTTCTGAAACTATTAGCTTATTTTCAGAATGGATGTAACCTTATGAGGTTCAAAGTTTAATTTTACTATACATTATCTGACTATTCAAGAGTTCTATCGGTTTGCTTTTAGAGAAAGGAATTGATGGAACTCTTTTAAGTTTCTATCATGAAACAGAGATTTTATAATTATTCAGTTAATAGTTCTTTGTCTTTAGGATGTTGTCTGGATTTCAAATACAACGGGTTGCTTATGCCTTAGGATAAATTGTTCCGTTTCCTGCCAGATACATTCATTTCTTTTGCAAAGAAGATGTTTGTGATTGTGAAAGGCCGTATCAGGGCGAGCGCACCAATCTTTTCTTGAAGATACTGTATATTGACTGGAATGAACAGAATCTGGAAAATTGCTTTTTTCATACTTTACATACAAATTTAATTGCCATGAAAAATATTACCATGAAACGACCTGCCTTGTGCAGTAAACTCACGCGCCGACTTGCCGCATATGCATTTGCGTTTCTGTCCGTCCTAATGGCTTCGTGCGGAAGCAAGGGCAATGACAATGCCCAATGGATAGAAAAGTGTAGTGTCATAGCCGATAGGGCTGTTGTAGGTACCGACACGGTGATAACATGCAATATGTCTGCCGTGAAGGAATCCGTGCGCATACCGTTCAGCACGTTCTTCGACACGCTGGAGGTCATCAAGCTGGACAACAGCAATGAAGATGCGTTGGTGAGTGAGGCGCACATGATAACCGTGACAGACAATTACCTGGGAATAAATGTCGCTCATTACCCCTATAAACTGTTTACTCGCCAGGGAAAGTTTATAGGTCGTGTAGGAAACATCGGACAGGGTCCCGGTGAATATAATCTGATTTACGACAGCCAGATTGACGAAGCCAACAACCGTATTTACCTATTGCCATGGAATACTGAACAAATATTGTCTTACGACTTGAAGGGAAATTACGTAGAAAGCATCCCAATGCCTTACAGGGTTAGAAAAGGAAGGATTAAGGTGGACTATAACAGACGACGGGTGGCTGTACTGCAACTTGCCTTTATGGGCGATCCGGTGGCTTGGGTGCAGGACATGGAAGGTAATATCCTGTTCGAAAACAAATCGCCACAGATGGACATGGAACCGGATTATAGCAATGAGATTAGCTTGTACTGTACAAGTGGTTCCGGCCTGGTATTCTCAATAAATCATTATACGCCGACTGCGGATTCCTTATATACTTACTGCACGGACAACAACAGACTTATCCCGCTATTTACAACGGATTTTGGCAGCGAAATGCCAAGTCATAATTATAAAGATTGCGGCAATTACTATCTCACAGATATCTACGGTCCCAACACCGACCCGAAGACCATGCATCTGTACACCGCCACGGTGGTAAAGCGGATTATCGTCGATAAGCGGACGCTGCGAGGCTCGTATTATAAAATGGTCAATACTGAGCTGGGTGGAATAGCCTTGGAAAGCAAGCGCTGGTACATGAACGAATACGGTTACACATTATGCTGGGATCCGGGTGACCTGCTGGACCTGATAGAGGAACGGCTGGCAGACCCGAAGATTTCTACCGGCAACCGCGAGTTCCTGAACGTCTGGAAGTCTAAGATTTCACCGGATGACAACAGTTATGTGATATTGGGGAAGCGGAAAGAACGAGGTTGATAATACCATATTGTATCACTATAATTCAGAGATGATGAAATGACTGAAAAATACGGCTGACGGCTTCCTGCACATAGGCTCCTTCGTTATGGACAGGTATGATGACGGAAACAAGAACTTTGTTCATACAATAACATATTATGTGAATGTTGAAATTTGACAACTCTTTTTATTCATTTATCGGTAACCGTTTTCCATTCTCCGATGGTGCCCGTTTCCGAGGAGAATACAGTGCCTATCCGGAACAGCTTCCGTGAGTCGGTAACATATTCTCGTGCATAACCTTTGTCTTCAATCTGTTGCAGGGCTTCATCGGCTGTACCGTCCAGCTTGAACTCGAAGATGTAGACATATTGGGGTGTTTCTACGATACAGTCCACCCGTCCCTGGCTCTGTACCTTTTCCACATATACCGTATAGACACTGATTAGCCGCATGATGAGGTAGAAGGTATACTGGAAATAACGTTCCTTTTCCGTCTCGTCCTCTTTGCGTCGCATGGTGTAGGGGATACTGGCCAGAAAAGAGGTAAAGAGCGTGCATAAGGTGTCCGTTTCTCCAGCTTCCAATGCATCCACCACATCGTCTATCCAGTTGGAAAGTTGCTTCTTGGGTTGCAGGTATGCCGCGACCAGTGCGGTCAGGAATCCGTTCTTGACCTCGTTGTTCGGAAAATCCAGCAGGAACCTGTTCCGTCGCATGTCGTAGTCCTTGATGGTCAGGTAACCGCTCTGATAGATCATCGGTAATGGCCGTTCCACATCGGCCTTATAATCGATGAATTCTTCCGGTGGGTAATATTTCCCTGTAAGTTCGTTCATATTCTCCCTGAAGTGAGCAAGCAGGCGAATCAGATAGGTAGGTGTTCCTGAACTGAACCAGTAATTTCTTATATCCATGCTATCCAGCGCGTTGAGCAGACTGAACGGATTGTATACGTCGGTCATCTTTTTACTGAAATGGTAACCGTCGTATTGTAGTTTCAAGGTCTGTCGCATCTCTTCCGGCGTACATTGGTTGGTTGCGGCCATCTCGGCCATCTGTTCTGTAAAATACCGATCCAGTTCTTCTTGTGTAATTCCGCAAAGCGTTTCGTATCGGGCATCCATGCTGATGTCCTTGGGCTGGTTGAACCCGCTGAATACGCTTACCTGCGAGAATTTGGTGACTCCTGTCAGCAATACGAACTGCAGGTGCTTGTCGGCAGCTTTGAAGACAGAATAGAATGCCTTGAGTACGTTGCGGTGACGGTCTTCGAGCGTTACGTCTGTATCGAGTACATCCAGCATCGGTTTATCGTATTCATCAATGAGTACTACGGCTCTGCGGCCTGTCTGTTCATGGGCGGCGCAAAGCACTTCCGTGAAACGGTCTCCCAAGCCCAGTTCTTCCGCATGTCCGATTAACCCATATTGTTTCTCCCATTCTGAGATGATAAAGTTGATTTTCTTTTCCAGTTCACCGGCATTCGTGAAGTTTCCTCCGTTGAAATCCACGTGGAATACGGGATGTACATTCCATTCCTTCTCCAGCTTTTCCATGGCCAGTCCCTTGAACAGTTCCTTGCGTCCCAGATAATAATTCTCCAGTGTAGATACCAGCAGACTCTTTCCGAACCGGCGTGGGCGGCTCAAGAAATAGATGCTTCCTGAATGGGTAAGGTCATAAATCAAGTGGGTCTTATCAACGTAGACATATCCGTCTTCGATGATGCGCTCAAAACTCTGTATTCCGATGGGGTATTTCATGGCACTTCAATTGGACTGTTCGTAATCTGTACAGGGAGATTTCCTGTGAAATAAATCCCTGTATCTGCAAAGTTAAGAAATATGTCGGAAGATACATACCAAAATCTTGTGTATTCATTATTCGAAGAATTGAAAATGCATTTCCGGATTTTCAACCTGTTTATCTTTTCCTGTTTTGAATTTGTTTGATTCGGTTTTATATTTTCCGGTGATAATTCAATACCGGAGGCTAGGTAATAAGCAGTGTTTTGTGTATTTTTGTATTCAGGCAAGGTATCGTACTTGCATGTTGAACGCTAAAACTGCCGGTTATGGATGCTGTGTTTCATGTGATAGACAAAACGACTTGGGAAAGGGCCATTTATTTCGATTATTATTATCATCAGATCAAGTGTAAGTATAACCTGACGGTAAATATCGATATCACCCATTTGATGAAAAGAAAGAAGGAACGAAATCTGAAGTTCTTTCCGATGATGCTGTATGCCATCATGAAAGCGGTGAATCAGAATAAGGAATTCCGAATGAGTTTCAATGAACAGGGAGAGCTGGGGTATTGGGATGAGGTAGTTCCCAGCTATACGCTATTTCATGAGGAGAACAAGACCTTTACGGATGTGTGGAGCCCCTATCATGCCGATTTTGATACCTTTTATGAGACCGTCGTTCAGGATATGAAAATGTATGGAAGCATAACGGGAGTCATCAAGGCACGTCCCGACCAGCCTAAGAATTTCTGTCCGATATCCAGTCTGCCTTGGTTGAATTTTACAAGTTTCGCACAAGATACCTATACGGAAAGTTCCTTACTGTTTCCTCTCATCAAGTTCGGGAAATACGTTGAGAACGACGGTAAAGTCCTGATTCCGGTTGCAGTTTTTGTCAGCCATGCGGTAGCGGACGGTTATCATACCTGCAAACTTTTCAATGACATTCAGGAGATTGCAGACACGATGTAGTGGCTCTTTGGAGATATCAAAAAGGTAGCCTTTGCTTTTCTTTGGAACACCGGAAAAGCAAAGGCTATTTTTATCAGATCCGTTTCAGAAACTCTTCCGCCTGGGTCAAGGTTTCGGGTTTGCCGATGTCTATCAGTTGGAGGGTATCGGTCAGGCAACCGCCGATACGGGCTTTCTGACAGTTCTGCAGGTAGAAATCCATGATGGAGAATTTTCCGCTCCACCCTTGGAAATAAGGAAAGAGTGTAGGGGAGATGACATGGATGCCGCTGAAGGCATAGGCTCGGTAGTGTTCGGGATCGTAGACGAAGCCTTCCGGTTTGGTTTGTCGGGTATCTTTGTTGATCCATCCGCAGAGGCGGTCGGTATCGTCAAACAGCAGGTAGCGGGATGTTTTCCTTTGGCTTGCCAATAAAGTGGCGTCGTTTCCGCTCTGCACATGGTAATCGTAGAGGGCTTTCAGGTCGGTGTCCGACAGAATATCCACGTTATGGACCAGGAACGGTTCGTTTCCTTGGAAGAAGGTGGATGCTTTCTGAATGCCTCCTCCTGTATCAAGCAGTTGTGCCCGTTCGTCACTGATGTGGATGGTCAGCCCGAAATGTTGGTTGGCCTGTAGGAAACTGATTATCTGTTCTCCGAAGTGGTGGATGTTGATGACGATTTCGGTGAATCCAGCGGCTTTCAGTTTCAGGATGACGTGTTCCAGCATCGGCTTCCCGGCTACGGGAACCAGGGCTTTCGGCAGATGATCGGTGAGGGGTTTCAGCCGGGTGCCGAGTCCGGCGGCAAAAATCATGGCTTTCATCTGGCTTCAAAGATTTGTTCGATATTCTGTTCCCGGTGGATGAGCTGTACTTTCACACCGAATTTCCGGCTGATGTGTTCCGCTACGTGTTGGGCGGAATAGACGGAACGGTGCTGTCCGCCGGTACAGCCGAAGCATACGGAAAGGTTGGTGAATCCCCGTTCGATGTAGCGTTGTACATGGGCGTCTACCAGCGCATAGACGTGTTCCAGGAAGCGGGTGATTTCTCCGTCTTCTTCCAGAAAGCGGATAACGTTTTCATCCAGTCCGGTATACGGCTTGTAGCGGTCGTATTTGCCGGGGTTATTGACGGCACGGCAATCGAACACATAACCTCCTCCGTTTCCGGTAGGATCTTCCGGAATTCCTTTTTTATAGGCAAAACTCATGACCTTCACGGTGAGCTGTCGTTTTTTCCGTTCGTCGGTAAATTGTTTCAGTTCCGTCAGGTTGCGAAGCATTTCACACAGGTACGGATATTCCGGAAAATCGTCTTTCAGCAGTTGGCGCAGGTTTTCTACGGCGAAAGGTACGCTCTGAATGAAATGTGGTTTCTTTTCGAAATAGCCACGGAATCCGTAGGCTCCCAGTACCTGTAGGGTACGGAAGAGTACAAAGTGACGAAGCTGGCTCTTGAAGTAGGTCTCGTCCACCGGCTTGTATTCACGCAGGGCGTCGATGTAATGCGATACCAGTTCCATCCGGAGAGAATCCGGAAGATTGGCTTTGGCCTGCCACAGGAAAGAAGCCACATCGTAATAGAACGGGCCTTTTCGTCCGCCCTGGAAATCGATGAAATAAGGCTCTCCGTCTTTTATCATTACGTTGCGGCTTTGGAAATCGCGGTACAGGAAGGTGGCCGAGGCACTGCGCATCAGGATTTCGGCCATGTGCTCGAATTCATCTTCCAGTTTGTCTTCCTGGAATTCCAGTCCCGTAGCTTTCAGAAAGCAGTATTTGAAGTAGTTCAGGTCCCACAGGATGGTACGCCGGTTGAATTCGGGCTGGGGATAACAGACGCTGAAGTCCAGTCCGTCGGCTCCGGCAAACTGAATGCGTGGCAATATGCGCAAGGTCTTGCGCAGCAATTCTTTCTCTTCTTCGCTGAAAACTCCGGTCAGCCGTCCCTTTTCGATGGCCTTGAAGAGCTGGAGATCTCCCAGGTCTTCCTGCAGGTAGCAGCTTTCGTCTTCCGTGGCGGCATAGACTTCCGGTACCGGAAGGTTCTTTTCCTTGAAATGGCGGTCGATGGTCAGGAAAGCGTGATTCTCTTCGTTGGAAGTACCGATTACTCCGATCAGTGTCTGCGGACCTTTCATCCGGAAGTAGCGTCGGTTGGAACCGGCTCCCGGCAGTTCTTCCACTTGTTCCGGCAGGCTTCCGGTATACGACCGGTATAGGGATGCTAATGTTTCTGTTTGCATGTCTGGATTGATTTTTTGATGATTCAAAAGTACGATTCTTTTTTGGAACGAGCAAGTCAGTGTTCCTGCAGGTTCTCTTTTTCTTTTGAGTCTTTGCTTAATCTTTTGTTTTTGCATACATTTGTTGATGATTTTAAAGTAAAGGAATTATGTTTGTAAATGTAAGAAATCTGATGATGGCAGGAGTGGTTACACTGGCTGCCGTAGCTTGTACGCAAGAAAAGAAAACCGGGTATGCCATTCAGGGAGAAATTGCGGATGTATCTGCAGGCACCGTCTACCTGAAGTGTTACCAGAACGGGGAATTTGTAGATGTGGATTCGGCTGTAATTGAAAATGGAAAGTTTACGTTCGAAGGTACTGTTACGCAGCCTTTGGCTTACGGTCTGACTACCATAAAGGAAAATCGTCGTCCGCTGGTTTTTTTCCTGGGGAATGAACAGATTCAGGCCAAGATGGATGAAGTGAACAAGAAACTTGATCTGACAGGTGCAACGACTAATGAGGTGTATGCCCAGAACGAGAAACTGGCGGGCGAAGAGGGATATAATATCGATAGCCTGGTCAGCAAGTATCCGGCTTCACCGGTCAGCGCATACCTGTTCATGCGCAATTTTGCAACCCGTATGGATTACGATGGTGTAAAGGCCATTCGTGATAAGTTTGACGCTTCGCTGAACGGTACGGAATATGTAAATGAAATCGATACGCTGCTGGGACGTCTGGTAAATTTGCGTGTAGGAGCAACCGCTCCCGATTTTACATCGAATGATCCGGATGGAAATCCGGTCAGCCTTTCTTCGTTGCGGGGAAAATATGTACTGGTGGATTTCTGGGCTTCGTGGTGTCCGGACTGTCGCAAGGAAAATCCCAATGTTGTAGCGGCTTATCAGAAATATAAGGATAAGAACTTTACGGTGCTGGGCGTTTCGTTCGACCGGAAGAAAGAGCCGTGGGTGAATGCGATTGAGAAAGACGGACTGACCTGGACACATGTTTCCGACCTGAAAGGATGGGATACTCCTGTAGCCGAACTGTATGTCATCAAATGGATTCCGAAGAATTACCTGATCGATCCGGAAGGGGTCATTGTGGCTTCCGGTCTGGAAGGCGATGCTTTGGACGCCAAACTGGCAGAAGTGTTGAAATAAGACAGGCCAGGTATTTTTTTGATTGCCCAGGTGATGGTATACATTCACCTGGGTGATAAGTTTTGATGTTTGATTTGTACCAATTGTAATGTAACGGACTGAAGGATTATGAAAACTGTAATTGAGAACATGCGAATGTTGTGTCCTGTTTCTGATAAGACAGTAGAGGAACTGATGGCATGTGTTACCTTGTGTCATTTTCCGAAGAGGTACCAGCTGATTCAGGAAAACAAGTTCTGCAAGTATGCTTATTTCATTGAAAAGGGAATGACACGTTCTTTCTGGCTGGTGGATGGAGAAGAAATTACGACATCGTTTTCTTGTGAGGGAGGCATTGTGTTCAGCATGGATGAACTTTATTACAACAAGAAGAGCGAGGAGTTTGTCGAGACTCTGGAAGAAGTAGAGGCTTACCGTATCCTGCTGACGGACCTGGTGCGCCTGTTTGAAACCAATCTGGAGTTCTGTAACTGGGGACGGATCATTCATCAGAACGAATACCGGCGTTTGCACCGGAGCCACAAAGAACGTCTTACGCTTCCGGCCAGGGAGCGGTATGAAGAATTCAAAAAACAGTTTCCATACGTCTGTCAACGGACGAACCTCGGTTTTATCGCTTCATACCTGGGGATTACCCTTTCTACCTTGAGCCGTATTCGTGCTGCTTCCGACAATAATGACTGACGGAGTTTATTGCATTTTCTCCTTTAAGAACTGTCCGGTATACGAAGCCGCGCATTGAGCCACTTCTTCCGGTGTACCGGCAATGACCAGGTTACCTCCCTTGTCGCCTCCTTCCGGTCCCAGGTCGATCACATAGTCGGCACATTTGATGACATCCAGGTTATGTTCGATGATGACAATGGTATGTCCGCGGCTGATGAGCGCGTCGAAAGCTTCCAGCAGCTTCTTGATGTCGTGAAAGTGAAGGCCGGTGGTCGGTTCATCGAAGACGAAGATCGTAGGCTGAGATTTCTCGATACTCAGGAAGTAAGCCAGTTTCACACGCTGGTTTTCTCCTCCCGAAAGGGTAGAGGAGGATTGTCCCAGTTTGATATAACCCAGGCCCACATCTTGCAGTGGCAACAGCTTTTTCACAATTTTCTTTTGTCCGTGTTCCGTAAAGAATTCGATAGCCTGATTGACGGTCATTTCCAGAATTTCATAAATGTTCTTACCTTCGAACTTTACTTCGAGGGTATCGCTTTTGAAACGCTTGCCGTGACAGGATTCACATTCCAGTACCAGGTCGGCCATGAATTGCATTTCTACCGTAACGGTTCCTTCGCCCTTGCATTCTTCACAACGTCCGCCTTCCGTGTTGAATGAAAAATATCCGGCAGTGTATCCCATTTGTTTGGCCAGGGGCTGTTCGGCGAAAAGCTTTCGGATTTCATCGTATGCCTTGACGTAGGTTACCGGATTGCTTCGTGAAGATTTACCGATGGGGTTCTGGTCTACAAATTCAATGTCTTTTATCAGTTTCAGATCGCCTTCCAGCGAAATGAATTCACCGGGACGGTCGCTGGCTTCGCTGTATTCGCGCTTCAACGCTTTGTAGAAGACATCACGTACCAGTGTACTTTTTCCCGAACCGCTGACACCGGTGACTACGGTCATGACATTGAGCGGAAAGCGTACATCGATTCCTTTCAGATTGTTTTCACGTGCGCCTTTTATCTCGATGAAATTGTTCCATGGACGGTGGCTGACAGGCCGGCTGATGGTTTCTTCTCCCAACAGGTATTTGACGGTATAGCTGTCGCTGCCTTTTTTCAGGTCTTTCATATCTCCCTGATAAACAATTTCTCCTCCCAGACGTCCGGCTTTCGGACCAATATCGATGATATAGTCGGCGGCACGGATGATTTCTTCATCGTGTTCCACTACCACTACGGTATTACCCAGTTGCTGGAGTTGACGCAGTACCTTGATCAGTCGGCTGGTATCGCGGCTGTGCAGGCCTATGCTCGGTTCATCCAGGATGTATAAAGAACCTACCAGGCTGCTTCCTAACGAGGTAGCCAGGTTGATACGCTGGCTTTCTCCTCCCGAGAGGGTGTTGCTGAGGCGATTCAGGGTGAGATAACCTAATCCTACGTCTTGCAGAAAGGTCAGTCGGTTATTGATTTCGTTCAGCAGACGCTGGGCAATGGCCGTATCATGTTCGTCTAGATGCAGGTTACGGAAAAATTCCTGTAACTGATAAATGGGCATTTCTACGAGATCGGAAATGCTTTTTCCACCTATTTTTACATAGTTGGCTTCCTTTTTCAGCCGGCTGCCGTGGCAGGTAGGGCAGAGAGTCTTTCCCCTGTATCTGGCCAGCATGACACGGTATTGAATCTTGTACTGGTTTTCTTCCAGCATTTTGAAGAATGAGTCGATACATACTTTTTCACGCGGACCGTGCCACAGATAATCTTTCTGTGCTTCGGTCAGTTCGTAATACGGGGTGAAAATAGGAAAATCGTGTGCGGGGGCTTCCCGCAGGAATTCGGTAAGCCATTCTCCCATTTTTTCTCCCCGCCAGCAGAGAACGGCTCCGTCGTATACGCTCAGGGCCCGGTTGGGAATAACCAGATGTTCGTCTATCCCGATAATTTTGCCGAATCCTTCACACGTAGGACAAGCCCCTACCGGCGAGTTGAAGGAGAACATCTGGTCTGTCGGTTCTTCAAAGTGAATGCCATCCGCTTCAAATTTGGTACTGAAAGAATGCATACGTGTGGTTCCATCCGGCAGGTAGAAACGAAGCAGACAGGCGCCGTCGCCTTCGTACATGGCTGTTTCGGCCGAATCGGTCAGGCGGCTCATGGCGTCTTTGCTGTTGTCACAGCTCATGCGGTCTACCAGCAGGTAGATGGTATCCTGGTCGTTGTAAGTATATTCGTCGATGCGGGTCATCTCCCCGTTTACTTCCAGTCGGTTGAAGCCTTGTTTCAGGTCCATCTCGATTTGTTCGGCCGGTGTACGTCCTTCACGGGGAAGTATCGGTGTCATGACGGTATATCGGGTACCTTTCGGATAAGAAAGCATGCAGTTTACTATATCTTCGGGTGTATCTTTCTTGACCAGTTGTCCGCTGACGGGTGAGTAGGTTTTTCCTACACGGGCGAACAACAGGCGCAAGTATTCGTAGATTTCTGTAGATGTGCCTACGGTAGAACGTGGGTTTCGGCTGATGACTTTCTGTTCGATGGCAATGGCGGGTGGAATTCCTTTGATGAAATCGCATTCCGGTTTGCTCATACGTCCCAGAAACTGACGTGCATACGATGACAGACTTTCTACGTAGCGGCGCTGTCCTTCGGCGTACAAGGTGTCGAAGGCAAGAGATGATTTTCCAGATCCGGATAATCCGGTGATAACTACCAGCTTGTTTCGCGGAATATCTACATCGATGTTTTTTAGGTTATTGACTCTGGCACCTTTAATGGATATATAATTACTTTCAGACATGCTTTTCCGATATTTGGTGAATGTGCAAAGGTAGTGAAAGGCGAGCGGAGAGACAAACGAAAAATAAAGTTTTTCGGGTTTGGCTGTTCCGAACAGGATTCTGGTTAGTTAAGCCTCAGATATTTTTAGAATCTTTGTTTTATTCTGTTCAAAGCTGTGTTTGTGATTTTATATTTTGGTTATCTTTGCCCGTTGTTAAAAACTTATCAAAAACTATTCAAATAGAATGACGAAATTAAAATTTTTCTTGCTCTTATTGTTGGTGTGTTTAGGAAGCAGTACCGTATTTGCCCAGGTGCGTTATCCGAAGCGTGAGTTTCGTGGGGCGTGGATACAGTGTGTGAACGGACAATTTCAGGGAATGTCGACTGCCCAGATGCAACGGACATTGATTCAACAGTTGGACAACCTGCAACAGGCAGGTATCAACGCGATTATTTTTCAGGTACGTGCCGAGGCTGACGCACTGTATCGTTCGTCGTACGAACCTTGGAGCCGTTTCCTGACAGGGGTGCAGGGTAAGGCGCCTTCGCCCGTATGGGATCCGCTTCAATTCATGATTGACGAGTGCCATAAGCGAGGCATGGAGTTGCATGCCTGGATAAATCCGTATCGGGCCAAGACCAAAGGTACGGGTGCCTTGTCTCCCATGCATCCGGCGAATCGTTATCCCGGACTGATTGTCCGTTACAACGGACAGCTTTATTTTGATCCGGGTTATCCTGAATCCCGTCAGTACATCTGTAAGATTGTTCGTGACATCGTGACCCGTTATGATGTGGACGCCATTCACATGGACGATTATTTTTATCCCTATCCGAATCCGGGAGAAAAGTTTCCGGATGACATCAGTTTTGCCGCATACGGACGAGGATTCCGCAACCGCGATGACTGGCGCCGGGATAATGTGAATGTATTGATCAAGGAGATTCATGAAACGGTGCGTGCCTGCAAGCCGTGGGTGAAATTCGGTGTATCTCCATTCGGTATTTACCGGAATCAGAAGAGTGATCCGAATGGAAGTAATACCAGAGGATTGCAGAATTACGATGATTTGTATGCCGATGTACTGCTTTGGGTGAACAACGGTTGGGTGGATTACAACATTCCGCAGATTTATTGGGAAATCGGACATCCTGCCGCCGATTACGATACGCTGATACGCTGGTGGGCGAAGAATGCGGCGGCCCGTCCGCTGTTTATCGGACAGGATGTGATGCGTACGGTTCAGAAAGCGGATGTGAAGAATCCTAACCAGCACCAGATGCCTGCAAAGTATCAGTTGCAGCGTTCGTTGCCTACCGTTCAGGGAAGTTGTCAGTGGTATGCGGCTGCGGTAGTGGCCAATCCGGGAAGTTACCGCGATTTGCTGGTACAGGAATATCATAAATATCCGGCATTGGTGCCTGTTTCACCTTTTATCGACAAGAAGGCTCCGGATAAGGTCCGTAAATTGAAACCGGTATGGACGGAAGACGGATACATGTTGTTCTGGACGGCTCCGAAGGCCAAGGATGAAATGGACAAGGCTGTTCAGTATGTGGTGTATCGTTTCAATAAAGGGGATAAAATCAATATCAGCGATCCTTCACACATTGTCAAGATAACCAGAGACACGTACTGTAAGTTACCTTATGAAAACGGGAAGACCAAATATCAGTATGTAGTGACCGCATTGGACCGTTTACATAATGAATCGAAGACAGTCAGAAAGAAAATCAAGCTGTGAGTCGTGGACTACTGTCCGTTTAATAAGAATTTGTGGGTAATTTCAATAATTTGTGTGTCAATTCGTTTTTTATTCTTTGCGAATCTTGCAATTTAGAAGTTAAAAGGTTATCTTCGTTTTCAAGGTGAATATGAAGTACATCCTTGTATAAGAAGGATCTTCTCCTGTACTTCTTGAAACACACAATTGTCTGTAGGAGAAGTGGACGGAAATTAAACAGCTTATTACTATGAAGAAGATTTTATGTACACTGGTGCTGGCCATGGTAGCCATGGTAGGTTTCTCACAAGCGCGGATGGATGTAAGGTTAGGTATGTCGATCACGAATCTGACGAAATCGGATATGGATGCAAAGGTAGGATATACGCTCGGTCTGGGAGTCGATCTTCCTGTTGCTCCTTCGTTCTCCGTTCAGTCCGGGTTGATGTTTACGGGCAAAGGTGCCAAACTGGGTGACTTGAAGGTGACTCCTACTTATCTGGATATTCCTATTCTGGCAGCCTATAAGATGGCGGTTGCCGACGATGTGAATATTGTAATCAATGCAGGTCCTTATATCGGTATCGGTCTGGGAGGCAAATATAAAATCGGAGATACAAAGCTTGATTATTTTGGTGATGACAGGGCCAGAAGATTCGATTTGGGACTTCAGTATGGATTAGGGGCAGAATTCGGCGATCATATTCTGCTGAACCTGAGCGGACAATATGGTTTCATATCTCCGTTTGAGGATTCTGATGAGAAAAATCTGGGTTTCCTGCTGACGTTAGGTTACCGTTTCTGATAGGACTACGGATTTGTAAAAATATGGAAGGCTGCTCGTTGGGGCAGCCTTTTTTGATTTGAAGCAGTAGGGAGTTATTTGATTTTTTCCCGGATTTTGGTCAGGTAGTTGTGCATGCCTTGTGCGTCTTTTCTGCTGATGATGTCCAGCAGTTCATTCAGTTCGGTACGGATGTTTTCTACCTGTGCCGGTGTGTGGGGATTGAACAGTATTTCCTGAAGCAGGTAGTCGTCTTCACTTAATACGCCTTTGGCGATGGCCATGTGGCGTTTGAAGGTAGTACCCGGGGCATCCTGATGTTTCATGACAGCTGCAAAGACGAATGTGGAAACGAACGGGATAGACAGGGAGTAAGCCACTGTTTCATCGTGTTCTTCGAAGGTATATTCGAATATGTTCAGTCCCAGTCGCTGGTACAGGTCCTTGAAGAAAATCTTCCCCAGATGGTCACCTTCCTTGATGATGATGGCATTTTCCGTACTCAGTTTGTCCAGGCTGGCGAAAGTCGGTCCGAACATCGGGTGAGTGGATACGTAACGGAAACCGGAATTCTCATAGAAGGTCTTCAGTCCGGTCTTTACCGAAGCGATGTCACTGATGATACAGTCAGGAGGAAGTATCGGAAGTACTTGTCTGAAGGCGTCGAGTGTATATTTTACGGTTGCCGCGTTGATGACCAGTTCGGGTTTGAATTCGGAGATTTCGTCGAGCTTGGTAAATC
The DNA here is from genome assembly GCA_900553185.1 of uncultured Bacteroides sp. Classification (GTDB taxonomy): domain Bacteria; phylum Bacteroidota; class Bacteroidia; order Bacteroidales; family Bacteroidaceae; genus Phocaeicola. The sequence continues at coordinate 43,026 of USCT01000002.1, read as the reverse complement.
GGTAACAATTATACATGAAGCGAAGGTGCTGGAGATTGATGTCATACACCGCTACTTCGTGTTCAAAACTCAATACGTCAGAAAAGAAAGAGCCCATTTTCCCGGCTCCTAAAATCAGTATTCTCATATATTTATTTTCAGCTTGTTAATGGAAATCGGGAGTAAAAACAGTCTTACTCCCGATTTTCAGTCTTTGGAATTATTTGTTGATGATTTCCATCTGCTGGCGTACGCTCTCTTCGTGGATGGCTTCGAATACCTGTTTGATGAATTCGGCATCCATGCCGCACAGGGAACCCTGAGCGCCTCGTTTGTCGAGGATTTCGTTGTAACGTCCGGTCTGCAGAATGGTCATGTTGTGTTCTTTCTTGAACGTACCGATTTCACGGCATACGCGCATCCGTTTGGCCAGTATTTCCATCAGCTCGTTGTCGCATTCGTCAATCTGGCGGCGCAGTTCGTTCAGGTTTTCGGTAGACTGGTGTTCGCTACGGATTACCAGCAGGTTCAGAATGTAGTCGAGAACATCGGGGGTAACCTGCTGTGAAGCGTCGCTCCATGCGTTGTCGGGTGAGCAATGAGATTCTACGATCAGTCCGTCGAAGCCCAAGTCCATAGCCTGCTGGCATAACGGTGCGATCAGTTCGCGTTTTCCTCCGATGTGGCTCGGATCGCAAAGGATCGGCAGGTTCGGGATGCGTCGGCGAAGTTCAATCGGGATGTGCCACTGCGGCAGGTTCCGGTAGATTTTCTTGTCGTAGGATGAGAAACCTCGGTGGATGGCTCCGATGCGTTTCAGTCCGGCATTGTTGATACGTTCCAGTGCTCCGATCCACAGTTCCAGGTCCGGATTGACCGGATTTTTGATGAGTACAGGTATGTCTACTCCCTTCAGGGCGTCCGCGATTTCCTGTACGGCAAACGGATTGGCCGTTGTACGTGCGCCTATCCAGAGAATATCTATGCCTGCCTTCAGACATTCGTATACGTGTTTGGCAGTGGCCACTTCGGTAGTGACATACATGCCTGTTTCCTTTTTGACTTCTTTCAGCCAGGCCAGTCCGTCTACACCGATACCTTCGAAACCTCCGGGTTTGGTGCGTGGTTTCCAGATGCCTGCGCGGAAGATCTTGATTCCTTTGTTTGCCAGCTGGCGGGCAGTGTTCATAACTTGTTCTTCAGTTTCGGCACTGCAAGGACCTGCTATGACGAGTGGGCGTTCGGTAGGTACGCCTTCCAATACGATGGGTTGTAAATCGAGTTCCATAATGAAAGGTATTTATAGTTTTACATGATATTTCTGATTCTTTCCAGGGCTTCGGCCAGTCTTTCTTCCTTGGCACAAAGCGAGATACGGATGTAACGTTTCCCGTTACTGCCGAAAATGAATCCCGGCGTGATGAATACACGGGCTTCCTGAAGCACTTTTTCAGTCAGTTCTTCCACATCGGCATAGCTGTCCGGGATTCTTCCCCACAGGAACATGCCTACCTGTTCGGGATCGAAAGTGCATCCCAGGGTATTCATGATCTCTTCTGCCAGTTTGCGTCGGCGTCCGTATACGTTGATGTTGGCTTCTTCGTGCCATTCGGCGCTGTTCTGATAGGCTTGTGCGGCAGCCAGCTGCATCGGCCGGAATGTTCCTGAATCGATGTTACTCTTGATTTTCAGAATCCACTGTACGAAGGTGGCATTGGTGGCAAGGAGGCCGACGCGCCATCCCGGCATGTTGTGGCTCTTACTCATCGAGTTGAATTCGATACAGCATTCTTTGGCTCCCGGAATGTTCAGGATACTGATGGGTTTCTTGTTCAGGATAAAGCTGTACGGATTGTCGTTCACGATGACGATGTTGTGGCGGCGTGCGAAATCTACCAACCGCTGATACAGTTCGAGGGTAGCGTTGGCACCGGTCGGCATATTGGGATAATTGGTCCACATGATTTTTACCCGGCTCAGGTCCATTCGTTCCAGCTGGTCGAAATCCGGTTGCCAGTGATTGTTTTCCAGCAGGTCATAGTTGACGATTTCGCTCCCGAGAATCCGGTTCAGCGAGGTGTAGGTAGGATAACCCGGATTGGGGACCAGTACCTGGTCGCCGGGATTGACAAATGCCAGTGTCACATGCAGGATACCTTCCTTCGAACCGATGAGCGGTTGGATTTCGGTAGCCGGATCCAGGTCTACGTTGTACCAGCGTTTGTACCAGTCGGCCATGGCCCGGCGTAGTTCCGGAATGCCCACGGTAGGCTGGTAGCCGTGTGCATCGGCTTTCCGGGCGTTTTCGCACAATACTTCGATGGTTTCGGGTGAAGGCGGCATGTCGGGGCTTCCGATACCCAGGCTGATCACATCTTTTCCTTCCGCATTCATCCGGGCTACTTCTTTCAGTTTGCGGCTGAAGTAGTATTCGCTTACATTGGCCAGTCTGTCGGCCGGCTGTATGTTATAATGTTGATTCTCCTTCTGCATATTCTCCTAGAATTTTTAGTGCTTTGGTTAATGGGGTGACGGCATCGATGGCCTGTCTGTATCTCAGGTAGTCATTGAACAGGATGTCTACGTAGAACAGGTATTCCCATTCGCGTCCGATAATCGGCAATGACTGTATCTTGGTCAGGTTGATGTTGTAAAAAGAAAAGATAGACAATACTTTGGAAAGGCTTCCTTCGCTGTGGGGGAGGGAGAAGACCAGGTTTACCTTGTTTATCTTTGAGCGGTCTTTCAGTTCGTCGGCTATCCATGGATCGCTGATCACCAGAAAGCGGGTAAAATTGTGTTTGTTTGTCTCGATTCCTTCCTGCAGGATTTTCATTCCGTACAGTCCGGCAGCATATTTGGAGCAGATGGCCGCATGGCCTTTCAGCTGGTTCCTGCTGATGTTTTCGGCGCTACCTGCCGTATCTTCGGTTTCTACGACCTTCAGTTCCGGATGGTGCTGCAGGAATTCGCGGCATTGTGCCAGGGCTACGGGGTGTGAGTTGACTTCGGTCAGGTCTTTCCAGTCCTCATCAGGCAGGCACATGATGCTGTGGCTGATGCGGAGTTTATGTTCTCCGATGATGGTGGCACCGCTGGCACGAAGCAGTTCGTAATTGTGCAGCAGGCTGCCTGCGATGGTATTTTCGATGGCTATTACGCCGATGACATTGCTGTCTTTGCGCATGTTCTCGAAAACGTCTTCGAAGGTATTGCAGCAGATTAATTCGATTTCTTCGTCTTTGAAATATTTATGGGCTGCAATATCGTGATATGACCCAAGTACTCCTTGTATGGCTATTCTTTTCATTGTTTTTTAAGATAAAAAAAATCCCGTTTCACATGGAAGCGGGATTCGTTTATATTCTATTTTTTTATTTTATTCTTAATTATATGCGTGCGAACTCCCGCTTCACTTCATTGCTAAAGTAAAAGTAAAAAAAGTAAAAGAAGAAGTATGTCGCAAAAGTTTTCATATTTTGTTATTTTGTTATTGATTACGCTGCAAAAGTAATACTTTTCTTGAAAAAACAAGAGATTTATGAACTTTTTTTCGTCAATTTCTTTTGTTACGGTCGAAAACTACGAGAAATTGTTGAAATTTCCGGAAATCAGATTCTCTTTTTCGGGATCCAGGCTGATGGCTTTTTTCATGTCTTCTATCGAACCGTTTTTATCGCCGTTCAGGAGTCTGGCTCTTCCTCGTTCCTGGTAGAATCGGGCATTTTCTGGCATCAGTTCGATGGCTTCCGTAAAATTTTCGATGGCGGATTCGAATTCTTTCAGTTCGATGGAGAGTTCTCCTTTCATCAGGTAAGCGTTTTCGTTGAAAGGATTGTTCTGGATTACCTGATTGAGGGCTCCGAAAGCTTCTTCCTTGTTTCCAAGAGCTGCTTGAATTTTACTTTTCAGTAAGAGTGCGTCTTCGTTTTCAGGCTGGATGGTAAGTACGCGGGCTATATCTTCCAGTGCATCGTTGGCTTGCTGCATATCCCAGAGAACCTCGGCCCGAAGCAGATAGGCTTCCGTGTAGTTTTCTTTTAATACGGTTGCCTTGGTCAGCATGACGATGGCCTGTATCGGATTCTGTAGTTTGCGGAATGCCTGTCCGGACAAATAATAGGCTGCTGGATTTGATTCGTCCAGTTGGATGGCTTTCTCACATACGTGATTCATGTTTTCATAATCGGCTTGCTGGTAGCAGACTTGTGCCAGTGCCAGAAAATTCTTTATTTCATCGGGCTGAATCTCAATCAGCCGGTCCAGAATGGTACGGGCATTGTCGAGTGCGTCGGTTTGGAGATAGGCGTTGGCCAGGAGCATCATGGTTTCCGGTTCTTCTTTCAGCCGGATGGCATTCTCAAAACATTTGATGGCATACGGGAGCTGATGGATGTTGCAGGCACGGATACCGTCGTATTTTAGCGTGTCGAAATTTTTTTCTTCTTGTGTGGCGGCTTGTTTCTCTTCGGATGATTTTCCGCCGAATAATGATGATAGTAGACCCATGATATGATGTAGTTATGTTGTTTTTCGGCCGACAAACTTACGGAAAATCTGCGGAAATACCGCATGAAACGGGAGAAATGCGGCTAGATAGTTTAACATAAATACTGTACAAGGAGATGATATGTTTCAATCCGAAAAGGTTATAAAAGTTGTTTTATTATCTTCTGTCTTAATTTGGAAATATGTTTGAAAAAGCATTATTTTGCAACTATTCTTTTACTATAGATGGACTATGAAGCATTCTTTACTTATATTGTTGGCTTTTTGGAAATTTACTACAATTCCCGTATGGGCTGAAAAACAAATATTCGTATCTCCTAAAGGCAGCGACCGGGCAGCAGGAACTATAGCACATCCATTAAAAAGTATTCAGGCTGCTCTGGAAAGAGCCGAGACACTGGAAAATGAAGATGTACAGATTATCTTGCGTCAAGGTACCTATGAACAGTCAAAAACACTTGAAATAGGCAGTTGTGGAAAATATACTTCATTGACAATTTGTCCGTATCGCGATGAACATGTAAGTATTTCAGGAGGAAGAAAGATTCCTCTTTCTTCCATGAAAAAAATATTCGACAGGAAAATTATTGCAAGGCTCCCCGAAAGTGTACGAAAACAAGTTCGGGAAATTGATTTCACCCAGCTAGGTATTCCCATTGCAGATTTACGTCCTTCTGGTTTCGGACGTCCCAGCAGTCCTGCATGGAGCGAACTTTTTGCTGATGATGTTCCTCTTAATTTATCACGCTGGCCTAACGATTCGACAGTACTGATAGGTAAAGTGTTGGAGGCTGGAACAGGAGAAAATGTCGCAGAAGCTCCATTACCCGTATTTCAATACTGTGAAGAACGTCCGTCGGCATGGTTTCAGGCAGGATCTTTCTGGATAGGCGGCTATTTTGCACATGGTTATGCCAGCGATATGATACGTGTTGATCACTTGGATTCTGAAACAAAGACAATCCATACCGCACAACAGACCGTTTATGGATTTATGACAGGAGCCGACTGGAGACGTTGGTATGCCTTGAACTTACTCGAGGAACTGGATCTTCCAGGCGAATATGTCATCGACAAGGAAAACGAGAAGATGTATGTCTATTTGCCCGAAGATACCCGGACACTGCATGTTTCTGTGATGAACGATCCGTTAGTTGCCATAGAAAACTGCCAGAACATCACACTCAGCAGATTAACCTTCGAATATGGACGTTCCATAGGAATTTATCTGGAAAATACGCATCATGTACGCATTACTGGATGTACAATCCGTAATGTCGGCGGTGTAGGAATTTCCGTCGGCAGAGGAACAGAGACACCTGGTAAGCGAACATTGAGGCCACATGCAGCAGAGGCCGGGGGAGATCCAAAATCACGTGTTGTAGGTGACCTTATGGGGAGAGTATATCAGGATGTCCTTTTTAATCGTAACGGTGGAACAGATAACGGAATCACAGACTGTTATATTTACAACACCGGAAGTGGAGGTATCAGCCTGGGAGGGGGAGACCGCGCCACACTGACTCCAGCCGGAAACTTTGTGGAAAACTGTCGCATTCATGATTTTAACCGCGTAGAAAAATCATATCGACCTGGAATCTGGATAGACGGTGTAGGCAACCGGGTAAGCAAATGCGATATCTACAACGCTCCCAGCATGGCTATTCTTTTTCATGGAAATAATCATGTAATAGAATTCTGTAAAATTACCAATGTATGCGGCGAAGTCGATGATCAGGGAGCTATCTATTACGGACGTGATCCGTCGGAGTTGGGGAACGTAATCCGTTACTGTTATTTCCATAAGCTTAGTCCGCGTCACCGTGTTACGGCTACTTATCATGATGACGGAGCCTGTGGGGGTGAAGTCTATGGAAATATCTACCACAATGCCGGTTCACTCCCCGTATTGATCGGTGGTGGCCATTACAACCACTATCATCACAACATTTTCATTGATTCGCCTGTAGCTATTCATCTGGATAACCGCATGCAGAACTGGGGAGCAGGAATGGTGGCTCCCGATGGTATCATCGACCAGCGTTTGAAGAAGGTAAAGTTTCAGGAGCCTCCTTACAGCACCACTTATCCGTTTCTGGTACATTACTGGGAAGAAGATCCCTCTTACCCTCATGGCAACGTCATAGAAGGAAACCTGTTTTACCGTATCAAAAACATCGTAAACGGACAAACTCAATGGGGAGAGTTCCGGAACAACTGGTCTACTAACAACGATCCAGGATTTATAGATCCAGAGGATCCGTTGAAGGGATTCAAAGAGGATGCTCTTGTCTATAAATATATCCAAGATTTTCCGCAATTACCTTTCGATCAGATAGGGTGTACATTGGAAGAACTGTAGAACATCTGCAATTCAAACTTGTATGATGAAAAGCGTGTCTCAATTGTTTGATTTACATGTGGTTATTGCTTTTGGAATATATTGGTGAAAATGATTGTTACTTTTAGGGTAAAGATGAGGTAATGAAGACAATCGTCGATTTTCATCCACGATGAATCTATTCTGTATTGATATCGTTTGTTCGCAACTTCATCTCCGCTTCCTGTAGGTTGGTATAAGTGAGGTGTACCGATTCCGGCACACCTCCCATGGATAAGTTTTATAGGCTTAAAACTTGTGCGCAAGCTCAGCTGCTTGTTTGCAGCCGTTTGTCTTTTTGATTTCTCTCTCGTTCAGTACACCGGGTATTAGCACTTGACCCACCATGTCCCATTTCAATAAAGCTGCTGTGCGTTCTATCGGAATCCGTACGCCATCCATTACTGTTGGATTGTGTTCCTCACAGCAGCAGATAAGGCCCATCTTTTTTCCAGCCACATCTTTTCCGCCTACGACCAGTGAGAAGATACGGTCTATCACTCCTTTTATCTGTGCTGGGATGGAGTACCATAGACAGGCATGGTATAAACTACCGCATCGGCTTCAAGAATGGCAGGTGCAATGAGGTTGAAATCATCATCGAACGAACAGGCATTGCCTGTCTTGAAGCAAGTCATCTAGGCATGACAGCCACCTATTTTCATAAATGCGGCATCGAACCGTTTGACGGAATGTCCACATTGTTCGGCTTCCTTAATAAATGCTTCTGTCATGGAAAAACTGTTTCCAAACTTACGTGGACTTCCTGTAACAACTACTATTTTCATAGATTTTCTTCCTTATTTTTTATTGTATTGGAATTCTGATTGTAAGCTTTTGCTACACATTTCCATTCTCCATCCATCTTCATTAGCAGGAGATAATCGGTGAAATCAATGCGTCCGCTCCATTTTTCTTCCAATATACGGACTACGGCGAGGGTTTCCTCTATGTCTACCACATCTATATGTGCTTTAAAATCATCACCTGCACCGACTGTATCTACATTCCTGTAGAACTGTTCGATGTTGCCATGTTCTAATTTGCCATCTAAATAGCCGAACAGTACGGCTTCATCAATGAACAGTTCCTTGGCATACCTGCTGTTGCCTTCTGCTACGCTTTTCACAAACTTCATGGCGGCTTTTTCCACAGCCCTGTATTCTTCAATGCTAGCTCTCATATTATTTGTCATTTTATCTGTTATTAATTGCAACAAAATTATGGGATAGTTCTTATGTTGTCAAGTACCGAAAAATTATTCATATACTGAAAAATTATTCGGTATATTACGGTTTAGGGTAATTATGCTTACCTTTGTTACAGTAATGATTTAACAATGGAAAGTTTATGTACGAAAGAAAAATACCAGTTGATTTAGGTTGCCCTTTACGGTTGACAATGAGTTTGATAGATTCGAAATGGAAATCCTGCATTTTGGATGAGTTACGCTATAGATCATTACGTCCAAGCAGGCTCCATAAAATATTTCCTGAAGCTACTCCACGTGTGCTTGATCTTCAACTGAAAGAACTTATGGAGGACGGTTTGGTTTCCAAGACAATCTTTCCAGAGTTACCACCTCGTTCCGAATATGCTATTACCCCTTTGGGGATGACACTGATTCCAATTATAGATGCAATGATTGAATGGGGGAATAGAAATACGAAGCTTTTTGAAAGGAAATATGGGAAACTGGAATAAAACCAATTCGCATTTATAAGAATTTGTATGAGTCACATTTCATCTGTGAATATCTTTTTGTCAAAATGGTAATTCAATTGCATCAGATTCGCGAAAATCCGGATAGAGGAACAGATACTTGGAAAAATGATAATTTTGCAATTTTATACTAAATCAAAAAGAAGGTAAATGTGGTTATTTATGTGGATTTTGTTTTATAATGGTTTTATAAACTGGATATTGTCTGGAAATATCGGGAAAAAGTAGATTTTATGATATGATGAATCTTGATTTCGAATCAATCGTTTTAGAGCAGAAACGTATGTTTTTCAGTCCGATTTCAGCATTAAAATAAGACATGCTCAAGTTTTAAGTGAGATGACAGGGCATCTTAATCAAGATAACAGGGAGTCTTTCTTGAAATGACTGTTTGTTTTTATCGGTTCATTTGTTAATTACTAGATTTGATTTTAACTGTTCCGGTAATTTAATGGATAAATCATCAAATAGAAATGATAAGTCCGTTAACACTTCATTCTATTTTGAGTGTTTTATTTGATGGGTAGGATAGCAAAATGGTAGAAATTTATTCTTTTTAATATGAAATACTTTTATTTGGTGTTATTGTGATTTATGGAGCTTTGGTGTTCCGGAAAGAAAGTTCCTGAAAGTTTCTTTTCTGAATTCAATTGTCAGCATGGGATGGGAGGCAGGCAGTTTATGCTTCAGATTTTTGATTCGGACAATCTTTACCGGATGTAAAGTGAAAATTCCGTTATTTTTATCGTTTCCTGCCAAGAAATTTGTAAGTTTGCGACTCAAACCGCTAGGGGAGATTAAAAACTTTAAAAGATAAGATATGAAAAAATTTCTGTTGTGTGTGGTGGCTTTGTTGTCCTCTCACGTTATGCATGCCCAATATTTCTGTTCGGAAGAGGGAACCGAGTTACGTTATGTGAATTATGACGGTGCCGGACAAGGTATTTCGGATGAAAACATTACTGTAACCAATGTCAGCAAGGAAGGAAATATGCTGAAGGCCTGTTACTTTGATAAGATTGTAACCATCAAGGTAAAGGATAATACCACTTATACTTTATTCAATTGGAGCTATGATGGCGAAAAGACTGTCTGTACCGAGGATTTGATGTACGGACCTTACATTGATTCGGATTCTGACCCGGACGGTTACAACGAACAGGCCCGTATGCGTATGTTGGATGACAAGAAGTTCAATGGAGACAATTCGTGGTCGTTGGCCGATGATGCAGCTGCCGGTTCTTCTTTGCCGGACCGTTTCTATGAATACGTACCGAAGATGTTGAAGACCGAAGTGACGATTTCCGGAGGCTCCTGCCTGGGAACCGAACAGGTCAGCACGACTGCCGGAAAATTCGACTGCATCAAAATCTCCTATCTGAAGCGTACGAAAGTGGTATTGAAAACCACCACGGTCCGTGTAACGGAATGGTATGCCAAGGGAGTAGGATTGGTGAAGTCTGAATCATTCGATTTGAAAGGTAAACCGGCAGGAAAGACTTTGCTGGTGAAGATAACGAAGAAATGATGCTTGCTTTTTGTCTAAATGTAACCATACAGCACTTCTTAAGTGCCTTAAACCTATGATTTTTTTGGTTAAAAGTTTTTAAATTGGAGAAGGTTCCAATAAAAGTGTTATCTTTGCAACAACGACCAAAGAAATATTTTTATTATAAAGAACTGTATTTTTTTTGCCCTATTTGCCTTGATCGGGTGCATTTCCTGTTCGCAGGAATATTCAGGTGATATCCCGGACGTGGAGTCACAGCAGGATGAGGTTTTAAAGGATGATCTGCTGATTGAACGGAGCATATTGAATCTATCTTCTCAAGATGCCTACAAAGTAGCCGATCTTTTTTCCGATAAATCTGTACTCAGCAGATCCGGAAACAGACAGGTGAAAGAGGTACAGCCTGTCTTGTCCGCTACGGGGGCACACTTGATGTATCTCGTGAATTATGCGGATGACAACGGGTATGTGATAGTAGGAGCTTCGAAAAACTATGCGCCGATATTGGCGTATTCCGAAGAAGGTAACTTGCAGGCCGATGACAGCCTTTTCATTCATGATGAATTTATCAATGAATACAAGGAAAGGATTGAAGAGGTCTTGAACGTCGAATCGGACAGTCTCAGGGGATTGTATGCCCTCCAATGGTCCGGCTATGAATCCGAACCGGAAATCGAATCGCGTACGTATACATCCGCAGAGATTGAGCGGCTGAAGAATGAGGCTAGAAAGAAATATACCGCACAAGGGTATGATTGTCACGGTTTGGGGGCGGCTGTCTATCTGATACAACCGGCTTCCCGTGCCGAAGGTTTTATTCAGGATATCTGTCATCATACAGCTTCTGAATATGACTGCCTGGATGTCAATCTATTGTTGTTCAGACGCTATTATGAAACTTATGGGCCGGAGCTGGAAACAGCTTGGCATCAAGACCCTCCTTATTGTGCTGATGCACCTAACAGCATTGCCGGATGTGCTACCATAGCTGTAGGGCAAATCATGAAATACCACGAGTGGCCTGCTAGGTTTGATTGGAATAACATAAGAACAACGATGTCTGCTCCGTTGACATCAGCCGAGAGAGGATTCTTGAATACTATCAGAAATAGTATGAATCCTAAGTATGAAGATGACGGTACGACTATATCTAAGGATGATGCGATGAATATGTTAGCTAACAATGGTTATACCGTGAAAAGAATAACGACTTCCGGCAACACTTTAAGGGATAATCTGGCAGCAGAAATCAAAGCGGAGTATCCGCTTTTTCTGGTTGGAGCTCAGGAAGGTACAAATATTGGGCATTCATGGGTATGCGACGGCTACCGATGCGAAAAGGTACAGTATGCGGCATATATGATTGAAAGCTTTGAACAAGACTACATATTCTTTTCAGGTATGACCGACATTGTTTCCCATCATTTTCACATGAATATAGGTGCGAACAGTAAACACAATAAATGGTATTACCTGGACAATGTAAATCCTGCTGGTAAGGAGTATAATTCCGGAAGAGGATATTATTCAGTCAGACCGAATCGATAAACATAAAATAGGATGGCTTATGAAACGAAAGACTAAAAATTGGGTATGGTGCGTGATTCTGGCTTTATTCCCTTTATGGGTGGCCTGTAACAATGAAGAGGATGATGTGGTTACGATGCTCGGTGGATATGTTCCACAGACCATTTCACTTCATATAGGTTTTACAGATGCAGCGGATAATGATTTGGTAGCCCCTCTTGATTCATACAAAAGTGATGGCTGGGTTAGATTGTTGCCGGATGATTATACGTTGGATGTCTATTTGGATGGAAAATTTGTAGAGTCGTCTTCAGAGCAACACCAAAACTACTCCATGTGTCTTATAGAAGACAGTCCTCTGAAAAAAGGCTACAAGAGTTTTTTCCTTTTTTCAAATAAGGCTGAAGAAGGAATAATGCTCGGCGATTACAAGTCCAACCATGTAATCGAGTTCAGGTTTGTATGCGAAGCGTTGTTTGAGGACAGTGAAGAACATGTCATCCGATTCGAATACCTGCCTCCCTCTCCAGACACTTTGGTCTTTGACTATAAGGGAATAATAAGTCTGGACGGAACGGTGTTGGATGTCGTTTATCCGGATGATCCGGAGCGTTTGGAGGTTCAGGCTGGTCAGTCTGGGCAAGGTCTGTCTGTAATAGCTACGCTGTAGACGGATTGAAAGATAGAACTTAAGATTAAGGCAGGCTGCTTCGGAATGGAATTCCGTTCCTGAAGCAGCCTGTCTTTATGTTACTCAGAAGTCCGTTAAAGGCATCTTATATGAAAATCCCAAGTATCCTAATATACTTGGACAAGTATCTTATATTAAAATCCCAAGTATCTTATTATACTTGGACAGTATAACTGCATCTGCTGGAGAAGATATACTTCAACCGCCATCGAAGTACGCTACTGTTTGTCCCAACGTAGCCGCCCGTCTTCCAGTTTCAGCTTTTCTTCGGCCAGCAGGAAATGAAGGACTTGCTGGATATGCTCTTTCTTCCAAGCCGCTTCCAATTGTTGCTGCAGAACGGTTACACTCATGGAGTTGTCTTGCAGCAGTTCTTCGATTTTCCGGACTATTTCGTCGAATTCGTTCTGTTTCACTCCTGAATCATGTTTCTGCAGGCATACGTCGCAATGGCCGCAGTTGTGCTCGTTCTTCTCTCCGAAATAGCGGAGCAGCATACGGCTCCGGCATTTGTCGTCGGTTTCGGCGTACGAAAGCATGGCCTCGATACGTTGGATATAACTTTTCTTCCGGTCTTCGTACACTTCATCACTCAAGTAGATACGGTCGGTTTCCTGCCGTTCACGGGTATAGATGATGTAGGGTGTCTTTTTCCCGGGGATGTAATGCAGAATGCGGCGGCGGGTCAGGAAGACCAACGTTTCATACACCTGTTGACGGGTAAGTCCGGTACGGCTTGCCAGAGAGTCTTCGTTGATGTAGGCATAATCGGTAAAGACACCGGTGTAGGAACGCAGGATGATACGCAGCAGTTTCTCTGTATCGGGATTGTTTTCCTGGATGCGGTACAGTTCATCCCGTCTTAGTGTGAAAATCAGTCGGGACGCATTGTCCTGCTCATCGGTATATTCCAGATAACCAGCACGGGTCAGAATCTTCAGGGCACTGTCCACCTGGATGGGGAAATGCTTGAAGTTGTGGCAGAATTCGTCGATGTTGAAGGCGTACGTACAGCCTAATCCGTCGCCCATGGCCATCTGGTAATAGAAGTTGATGTCTTCGTAGACTTTCCGGATATAGTCTTTTTCGGGGAAGGTGTCTGAGATGCGTTTTCGCAGGATGGTCGGGTCGCTCTTGGCAAAAAGCAGGACGGCGTATGCTTTTTCTCCATCCCGACCGGCTCGTCCGGCTTCCTGAAAGTAGGCTTCGGGTGAATCCGGAAAATCGATGTGTACTACCAGACGGACATCCGGCTTGTCGATTCCCATGCCGAATGCATTGGTGGCTACCATGACCCGATGCTCTCCGGTCAGCCAGCTCTTCTGTCGGGCATCCTTGGTCTCGTTGCTCAGTCCGGCATGATAGAAAGTAGCGGTAATTTCCTGTTGGTTGAGCCATTGGGCTACTTCTTTGGTCTTTTTGCGGTTGCGGGTATAGACAATGGCCGAGCCTGTAACCCGGTTCAGGATATGCAATAGTTCTTCGGCTTTGTTTTCGGTACGTCGGACGATATAGGCCAGATTCTTCCGCTCGAAACTCATCCGGAATACATTCTCTTTGCGAAAGGCCAGTCGGGCTTGGATGTCTTTCACTACTTCGGGAGTGGCGGTAGCGGTCAGCGCCAAGACAGGAATGCCCGGCAACAGTTTGCGTACTTCCGCTATCTTCAGGTACGACGGACGGAAATCATATCCCCATTGTGAGATACAATGCGATTCGTCCACGGTAATCATACTGACTTTCATGCTCCGCAGCTTGATGCGGAAAATCTCCGTGTCCAGACGTTCGGGGGAAATGTAAAGGAATTTGTAGTCGCCGAAGATGCAGTTCTCCAATGCGATGAGGATTTCTTCGCGGGTCATTCCCGAGTAGATGGCCACTGCCTTGATGCCCCGGTCGCGGAGGTTGCGTACCTGGTCTTTCATCAGGGCGATGAGGGGAGTGATGACCAGGCAAAGTCCCGGTTGGGCAAGTGCCGGAACCTGAAAGGTGATGGACTTTCCTCCACCCGTAGGCATCAGTCCCAGGGTGTCACGTCCGTCACCGATACTGGTAATGATAGCTTCCTGGATTCCCCGGAAGCTATCATATCCCCAGTATTGTTTCAGTATTTTCAGATAATCCGTCATGGAAATCAATGCCGGCTGGGTTTGATGTCTTCTATCTGGAGCTGGATGTCTCCACGCTTGTGCGTATTTTCTTCGATGGTATAACAGATGTTGAACGATTGCTTGGTCTTGATATACCGTGCCTGTGAGCTTTGTCCGAAGGCAATGCCGTTCATCACATTGTTCGATTTGTTGTCTACCAGTTCCAGTTTGATATGTTCCTGTTCGCGTCCTACTACCTTGCTGGTGCCGTAGTCGTATACGTTCATCGTTGCGAATATCGGTTTGTGGTTGTCTGGTCCGAACGGGTTGAATTTCTTCAGGTCGAAGAAGAACTTCGGTGTTATGTCTCTGAAGTCCAGTTGTGCGTCGATGTCGATGGTGGCACTGGTCTGTTCCGGCAAGATATGGTTGGTTACATATTCTTCGAACCGGCGTGTAAATTCAGGGACATTTTTCACGTCCATGGAAAGTCCGGCCGCATACGTATGTCCTCCGAAATTCTCCAGCAGATCCCGGCAGTTTTCAATGGCTTTGTACACATCGAATCCCGAAACAGAACGTGCCGATCCTGTAGCCAGGTTGTTGGTCCGTGTCAGGACTACGGCGGGGCGGTAGTAGATTTCGGTCAGACGGGAAGCCACGATTCCGATTACTCCTTTGTGCCATGCTTCGTTGTAGATGACGATGGAACGTCTTTCCGAAAGATTTTCCAGGTTGTCTACTATCTTGTTGGCTTCTTCGGTCATGCTTTTGTCCAGGTCTTTCCGGGTTTCATTGTACCGGTTTATCCGGTTGCTCTTTTCCAGTGCAGACTTGAAATCTTTCTCAATCAGCAGGTCGACGGCTTCTTTTCCGTTCTGTATACGTCCGGAAGCATTGATGCGGGGACCGATTTTAAATACGATATCACTCATGGTGATTTCCCGGTCGGCCAGTCCGCATACGTCGATGATGGCTTTTAGTCCGATGCTTGGATTGGTGTTGAGCTGTCGTAGTCCATGGTATGCCAGAACCCGGTTTTCTCCCATGATCGGAACAATGTCTGACGCGATGCTGACGGCTACCAGATCGAGCAGGGGAGTCAGCTGGTGAAATTCGATACCGTTGCTTTGGGCAAAAGCCTGCATGAACTTGAAGCCGACTCCGCAACCCGACAAGTGATGATACGGGTATGTAGAATCGGACCGCTTCGGATTAAGAATGGCGGCAGCCTTGGGAAGAACCTCATCCGGAACGTGATGGTCGCAGATGATAAAATCAATGCCTTTTTCCTTGGCATACGCTATCTCTTCTACGGCTTTGATTCCGCAGTCCAAAACGATAACCAGTTTTACTCCGGTTTCATACGCATAGTCTACTCCTTTCTTTGACACTCCATATCCTTCGTTGTACCGGTCAGGTATGTAGTAATCGATGTTCGAATAGAACTGTTGAAGGAATTTAAATACCAGTGCGACGGCTGTTGTGCCGTCTACATCATAGTCTCCATAAATCATGATACGTTCCTTCTTTCCCATAGCCCGGTTTAACCGTTCTACGGCTACATCCATTTCTTTCATCAGGAACGGGTCATGCAGTTCACTCAACTGGGGACGGAAAAACCGTTTGGCTTCGGCTGCCGTAGTAATGCCACGTTCACGTAAGAGGTGGCAGAGGATGGGGCTGATACCGATTTCTCTGGATAATGCCCGGGCAGCTTCCCTTTGTTCGAGTGTGGGAGGTTGATAGTTCCATTTGTAATTCATTATATATGTTTTTTCTTTCTTCGTTCCATTTGAACGGCAGTCTGTTGAGGGGCGACTGGGGTAAAGTAGGGATCATCTCTTAAAATACCAGTGGCCGAAAACTGCTATTCATGGGTAAAGGTAACAAAAAAGAAAGAAAAAATCGGCTTGTTCTACATTTATTTTATAGAACAAGCCGATTATTATTTATAATCAGTCTATTTTAACGAATTATAAACCTAACTTTTTAGCGATGTCGGCAGGGATGGCATCTTTGTGAACCAGGATGTTCATGGTTTTG
The DNA here is from genome assembly GCA_900553185.1 of uncultured Bacteroides sp. GTDB lineage: Bacteria > Bacteroidota > Bacteroidia > Bacteroidales > Bacteroidaceae > Phocaeicola. The sequence continues at coordinate 26,572 of USCT01000002.1, read as the reverse complement.
TAGGCAACGAATGCCTTGGATGCATACCAGATACCTTTGTATTTTCCGCTTTCACCCCATGAATTCTTGACCATGAAGTATTCTTTGCCGTTCTGGTCTTTGGCAATACCGTAAATCAGCATTCCGTGGTCGTCGGTAGTTTCCCAGTTGTCGAAAGCTTCCTGGCGCATTTCCTGAGTTACGTTGATTTCCGGAAGTGGTTTGCTGGTCAGTTCCTTGCGTTTGTCAGAAGCGCTCAGTCCCAGCCAGTGTGCCATGTCTGAACCAGTCAGTTCGGCTCCTTTTTCTGCATCCGGGCATACAGCAATACCATCGCGGGTAAATCCTTGTTCGCTGACATCAGCACCCCATGCGAATGTATAGCCATTCTTTACTGCATTTTCCATAACGGCCATCAGTTCATCAATCGGGAGGTTATATGACAAAGCGTTACGCCAGTTGTCCTGTACTTCGATGTTGAACTGCGTATAGAAAGGATGGTGAGTGAAAGAAGTCAGTGAGACATAGTCTTTCATGTTCAGCCCCAGAACTTCGCTGGCAAATGTTTTCGGAGTATAGTTTTTGCCGTTGTAGGTAAATTCCTGCGGGCATGCTCCCAAATATGTATCGTAGATGGCGCTTAAACCTTTCTTCCATACAGGGCTAAGTTTGCTTTGTTTGCCTTTTCCGATGGCTTCTACATAGGCTCCGGCTACGGCATCCAGTTCGTTATGGTTGGGCAGAGAGTCGCCGTATTCGATACCTGGCATAACATTCTGTGGAACCATTCCGTAATTATCGTAGCAATAAACGATATCCGAGAAGCTTCCGCCCGGTGAGAATGAAGCGTCACCGTGATAACGGACATAGTTTGTGGCACGGTCTTCCATGGTTTTGTGTACTACAAACATTTCAGACAGGTCGAATTCACCTTTTCCCAAACGCAGCAGTTCTGATTCCAGAAAACCGATGGAAGAGAAAGACCAGCAAGTGCTGGAACGATTCTGGTTTTTAATGGAAGTGATCGGATTTTCTTTTACGGTAGTAAATACGAAGCCTTCTTCGGCTTTGTCTTTCTTCGGACCTTTGGCATAAACACTGGTAAAGCAAAGTCCTAAAGCTGCAAGTGCAATTAATTTGTTCATTGGTCTTCTTTTTATAGTGATAATTTGAAATTAATCTATTGGAAATTACTCGTTCATGATGTTTTCTACCTCCCCGATGGTGATAGGAATATGTTTTTCGCCTGTAAATCGGGAACCTTCCGGAGTAATCAGAATGTCGTCTTCCAGACGTATGCCTCCGAAGTCCTTGAATTTCTCAATTTCATCGAAGTTCAGGAAGTCTGTGTGCAATTTTTCCGCACGCCATTTGTCTATCAGTGCCGGTATGAAATAGCATCCCGGTTCGTCTGTAATGACGAAACCTTCTTGCAGCCGGCGTCCCATACGCAGGGCTGAAAGTCCGAACTGGCTTGATGGTTGTACTTCATCGTCGAAACCTACGTAATTCTGTCCCAGGTTTTCCATGTCGTGTACGTCCAGTCCCATCATGTGTCCCAGTCCGTGTGGCAGGAAGAGGGCATGTGCCCCAGCAGCTACGGCTTCATCTACATTGCCTTTCATCAGATTCAGGTCTTTCAGGCCTTGAGCCAGTACCTTGCAGACTTCCAGATGAACGGATTTATAGGTAATTCCCGGTCTGGCCAGTTCCAGGGCTTTGTCATGACAGGCCAGCACAATGTTGTACACATCGCGTTGGCGGCTGGTAAATTTTCCTCCTACCGGAATGGTACGTGTATGGTCTGAACAATAATAGCTCATCAGTTCGGCTCCAGCGTCGGTCAGCATCATTCGTCCTTCCTGAAGAAGCTGGCTATGATCGTGGTTGTGGAGGGTTTCTCCGTTCTGGCTCAGGATGGTAGCGAAGGAAACCATTCTTCCGTAAGATGCGGCAATTCCTTCCAGTATGCCGGCAATGTATTGTTCGGAAACTCCTGGCTTGCACAGACGCATAGCTGCCGTATGCATTTCATATCCTACATTGCAGGCTTTGTCTATTTCTGCTATTTCACAGGGTTCCTTGGCCGAACGTAACGATACGACTGCCTTGATCAGTTCTACTGAAGCATGGCTTCGGGTCATGGAGGCTCTAATGCCAGTCAAGTCTTCCAACTGCATCATGGTGTCGTGGCGATAAGGGGGCAGGAAATGTATTTTCCGGCGTTGGGAAATAACTTTTCCAACGAAATCTTTCAGCTTATCAATCGGAAAGCTCTTTTCTACACCTACCTGAGCTGCCAGTTCTTTTACACTGGGCTGCGGTCCCATCCAGATGATGTCATCCATGTCAACATCGTCGCCGAAGAAATATTCTTCTCCATTGTCCACGTCGATAATACCTGCATATCCCGGGTGAGACTGCCCGAAGAAATAGATGAATGAACTGTCCTGGCGATATTTGTATGTATTGTCGGGGTAATTGGCAGGAGCCTCATTGTTTCCTAAAAAAAGAATGATGCCGCTTTGTATCTTTTCACGCAAAGCCTGGCGGCGTTTTTGATAGATTAAGGAATCAAACATAATTTATCAGTTAATGGTCTATATTGTCAACAATGTTGCAAAAATAGTAATAAATTTAGATAAAAAATAGGCTTTTCGGCTGAAAAATGTATATTTGCGGTATTATAACACAGATAGACTTATTAATTCATACAAAAACTGAACGATTATGTTGGTAGATTTCCGGAAAATGGGACTTGTGCTGGAAGGTGGAGGTATGCGTGGTGTCTTTACTTGTGGCGTATTAGATTATATGTTGGACCAGGGTATTGAATTTCCTTATGGAATAGGTGTATCCGCAGGTGCATGCAACGGACTTTCCTTTGTATCTCGACAACGTGGCAGAGCTAAGTACAGCAACATTGATATGATGGCTAAGTATCATTATATCGGACTGAAATATTTATGGTATCAGCATAGCATTCTGGATCAGCATTTACTGTATGAGGCTTTTCCAGAAGAGATTCTTCCTTTTGATTATGAAGCTTGCTTCAAGAATCCGATGCGTTTTGAAATGGTTACCACCAATTGTGTGACGGGACGTGCCTGTTACCTGGAAGAACGTAAAGACAAAGAGCGTCTGGTCCGGATAGCAAAAGCTTCGAGCAGTCTTCCGTATGTATGTCCGATTACGTATGTAGACGGTCGTCCGATGCTGGATGGAGGCATCGTGGATTCCATTCCGGTTCTTCGGGCCGTTGAACAGGGATATGCATACAATGTGGTTGTACTGACCCGCAACCTGGGATTTCGTAAGACGGAACGTGATATACGGGTACCACGGTTTATTTATCGCAGGTATCCTCGTTTGCGCCTGTTGTTGAGCCGGCGTTGCGAGGTGTACAACCAGCAGCTTGAAATGGTGGAAAAAATGGAAGCTGAAGGGCGGATTCTGGCAATACGGCCGGAACATAAAGTTACGGTAAACCGTATTGAAAAGGATGTCAAGAAGCTTACGGCTTTATACGAAGAAGGGTATCAGTGTGCCGAGAAAGTACTTTCGCCTTATTTGTCTCATGAAAAGAAATCTTCTGATACAGGTTCTGATGGGAAAGGCAAGGAGTAAAAGCTGGGATAGGTTATTCCCTTAGTGTGTCTTATAAAATAAAAACAGCGGACTTGACTGTATTATGCCGAAACAGTTCTGTCCGCTGTCTGTATATATAGGATTCTTTTTGTGTGTTACTTATTTGGCAAAGCTTACCGCACGTGTCTCACGGATAACCGTAATCTTAACCTGTCCCGGATAAGTCATTTCATCCTGAATCTTCTTGGCGATTTCTGTAGACAGGCTTTCAGTCTGTTTGTCGTCAATCTTATCGGCACCGACAATAACACGAAGCTCACGGCCCGCTTGGATGGCATAGGTCTTAGTTACTCCCGGATAAGACATGGCCAGCTGTTCCAGGTCATTCAGACGTTTGATGTATGCTTCTACGATTTCGCGTCGCGCACCCGGACGGGCACCGGAGATGGCATCACAGACTTGTACGATAGGAGCCAGCAAACTGGTCATTTCCACCTCATCGTGGTGAGCGCCGATGGCATTGCAGATATCCGGCTTTTCTTTGTATTTCTCGGCCAGTTTCATGCCCAACAGTGCATGTGGCAATTCCGGTTCTTCGTCAGGTACCTTTCCAATATCATGCAACAGACCGGCACGCTTTGCCTTTTTCGGGTTCAGACCCAATTCGGAGGCCATTACTGCACACAGATTGGCAGTTTCACGCGCATGTTGTAACAGGTTCTGTCCGTAAGAGGAACGGTATTTCATCTTACCGATGATACGGATCAGTTCCGGGTGCAGGCCGTGTATACCCAAATCGATGGTTGTACGTTTACCGGTTTCGATAATTTCGTCTTCTACATGCTTGCGTACTTTGGCTACCACTTCTTCGATGCGGGCCGGATGGATACGTCCGTCGGTTACCAACTGGTGCAGTGCCAGACGGGCAATTTCGCGGCGAACCGGGTCGAATGCTGAAAGTACGATGGCTTCCGGAGTATCGTCTACTACGATTTCTACTCCTGTAGCGGCTTCAAGTGCCCGGATGTTACGTCCTTCACGACCGATGATACGTCCTTTTATTTCGTCGGATTCAATATGGAATACGGTAACGGAATTTTCGATGGCTGTTTCTGTTGCTACCCGCTGAATAGACTGAATCACGATACGTTTGGCTTCGCGGTTGGCTGTCAGTTTGGCATCGTCCATGATGTCGTTGATGTATGACTGAGCCTGTGTCTTGGCTTCCTCCTTCAAGGATTCTACCAGGCGTTCCTTGGCTTCTTCGGCAGAAAGTCCGGAAATTGCTTCCAGTTTTTCACGTTCCTTGGATTGCAGTGTATCTAATTCTTCTTTTTTCTTTTCGATGATCACCAGCTGTGCATCGAGGTTTTCCTTGATGGCATCCGTTTCGTTCCGTTTGCGTTGCAGTTCTTCATTTTTCTGATTCAGTACCATTTCGCGCTGTTTCAGCTTGTTTTCTGCCTGCTGGATTTTCTGGTTACGTATGGCTACTTCTTTTTCCAGGTCGGCTTTTTTGTTCAAGAATTTTTCCTTGACTTCCAGCAACTTGTTCTTTTTAATCACTTCGGCTTCATTTTCAGCCTCTTTCAGGATGTTGTCATATTTCGTTCTCAAGCCATGCTTGAAAAAGATATATGAAAGAGCCCCTCCAATCAGGAAGGTCACTACGGCTACGATGATTGTTATACCCATTTTTTTTAAATAATAACGTAATATAAAAAAACGCACAAACTTTCTGCCAGATTTATAAATCCGGCTGCTAGTTTGTGCGTGATGTTTCTTTTGTTATAGACTAAACGTTATTCCGTATCTTTTCTGATGCAGTCATCAATGTCTTTCTCCAGTTGTTTCAGTTTTTCCAAATATGGCTGCGTATCGTTACGGTCCTTTAGTGAAACATTTTCGAATGCCAGCTCCAAGGCTGCCATTGCCCAATGCCGGGCCGTATTGAACTCAGGATAAAGCCTGCGGTATTTGTTTAGTTTATAGTCAATCTGACGGGCAGCTTCACGATAGATCACTTCATCCTCACGGCGGATGGTCAGTGGATACCGATCATTGTCAATCAGCAAGTGAATTTTCATTTTGTCGTCCATATTGAATCCTTTACCGGTTGTCTTGTCGTTTATTCATTCAGCAAAGCGATACATTTGTCGACTTCACGCACAAGCCTCGCCAATCGTTGTTTGGTATCTCTGAGCTCACTGTCATTGATACTGATTATGCGGGCCATTTTCAAGTTGGTGTATTGTTCTTCCAATTCTTTCCGGCTATTTTCCAGACGTGCCAGTTCTGCCTCTTTCTGGGAAAGAAGCTGGCGAAGGGAGACATTTTCTTTTTTCAATTCGTCGTACAGGAACATCAGATGTCTCAATTTTCCTTCAAAAGTATTTATTAGCCTTTTGTCTTCTTCCGTCATCAGTACACCAAAATTGTATACAAATATAGTGGATTGGTGAGAAACGCAAAAATATTTGCGTAATATTTTCGCATTTTTATTCGGATTTGCAGTTATTTTTTCCTCTTATCGGTTTCGTCTTTCTTGGTTTCACGAATTCTTTGTATTTTTGTCGGGCACTGAGGTGACATTAAGTGCAAATTCAATGTTTAATGTTTTTAAAGACACATAAGCTTATGTATACTGTTATCAAACGCATGGAGGTTTCGGCGTCTCATCGGTTGAATCTTTCTTATCGGAGCAAGTGCGAGAATTTGCATGGTCACAACTGGATAATTACCGTGTACTGTCGTTCCAAGGAACTGAATGCAGACGGAATGGTGGTAGATTTTACTCATATCAAGGAAGTAGTGATGGGACAGCTTGATCATCAGAATCTGAATGATATCCTTCCTTGTAATCCTACGGCAGAAAACATTGCCCGCTGGATATGCGAGCGTATTCCTCACTGTTTCAAGGTAGAAGTTCAGGAGTCTGCCGGTAATACCGTGATTTATGAAAAAGATTAATGAAATATTCTATAGCCTGCAGGGAGAAGGCTTTTATACGGGGACAGCGGCGGTTTTTGTTCGTTTTTCCGGTTGTAATCTTCGCTGTGAGTTTTGCGATACCCGTCATGAAACAGGGGTTGAAATGTCTGATGAGGAAATTCTTTCCGAAGTACAGAAATATCCTTGCCGGACAGTTATTCTGACGGGAGGTGAGCCGGGATTATGGGTTGATGAGGCGTTGGTGGATGCGTTGCACCGAATAGGAAAATATGTTTGTATTGAAACAAACGGTACCCGGAAGTTACCGGCAAATATTGATTGGGTAACGTGTTCGCCCAAGCAAGGGGCTCCTGTATGCCTGGATCGGATGGATGAGGTAAAAGTGGTTTATGTGGGGCAGGATGTTTCACCTTATTTGGTTTTGTCTGCCAGCCATTATTTCTTGCAGCCGTGTTCGTGTCAGAATACTGACGAGGTTGTAGCTTATATCCAGGCACATCCACAGTGGCGTCTGAGTCTTCAGACACACAAGCTGATTCATATTCTATAAGGAGAAAGGTTAGTCTTATAGGTGCAGGCTTTTTTTAAGAGGTCTGCATTTTTGTTTTGCATGTTTCAGTTGAAGGTCCTGCCGTCCAATTTTCTGTGTCGTCACTTCCTTTCCTGGGATATTTTGAGCAGTAGTGTTCCTTTATATTGCATACTTATCGTATAACATGTTTTTCGGAATACTCCAGTGTCAATTGACTGATGAATCATAGGAGAATGTTTGCTGCTGTGTTTAGGAGGTGTGATTTTATTCTGTTTATGAGTGTCGAGATAAACGGTATCGTTTAGGTATATAGAGGTGTCTGGTAAATGTCAGCGTAATGTCAGTGAGAATTTTTTCTTGTTGGAAACTGTTCACGTAACTTTGTTATCACGTTTAAAATAATGGATTTGTGGTACAAAAGGTATGAACATAACTGGTCACTACATCGGAATGCGACGATTCATCGTTATTCTTTTTCTTGCATTCGTAACTGTGTCTGTTTTCGTCTCTCAAAATGAGGGGAAGGAGATTTCTTTTCCTGATAAGCTGGAACAAGTCATGAATACTACAAGTATGAATACCTATCGTGATGATTTTTATGGTTATGCTATACGCTATCCTTCATTTTTTGAACAGGTTCCTGATTCGTTGATAAAAGAGAAGGGGTGTTGTCAATTCTATTTCTGGAATGTAGAAAAAATTGTTCAGACTGTTTTTGTTATGCTTAATGCAGATAATCTTACGTTACGGCAGGGAATGGATGTTTTTGCCAAGCAGCTGCATGCAACTAGCCGACGTTGCGGTTCAGATAGTTTTGTTCTTTCAGGTCCGCTTTACGTTGATAACGAGAGGGTTGACGGACATCGTTTTTATGCAAAATATGTACAGCGGCAGAAACTTTGGTTTGTACAGTTTCTGGCATATCCGGAAAGCTGTACTCAGGCTGTTGCAAGACTGATAAATCTGATAAATGACTGGCAGGTGTGGGAAGATAATACGAAGCAGGTGCCTGAATTGCCGTGGAGACAGTATGGGTCTGTATCGTTTCGGAAGTCATTGCCTGTACCGTGTTTTCGATGGATATTCGTGGCAGACTGACTTGTCAGAGGTTTTGTGCTTAATGAGACTCGTTTTAGGATGTGGGAATCGTTGGTCTTGTTGTGGGCTTTGGTTGATTTGGGTATCACATGGTGGATTAACCGAAATTTGGAAATGGATAATCTTTTGAACGATGATGTACGGACGGTGACAGAAAAGATTGCCGGGTATCGTAAATTTTATATCCGGTCGTTGATTATCGGTGTTATCCCTTTAACTGTTATGCTTGCATATATCTATAGTCGATTGTGTGCTCAGGCAGAGAATCCTGCAACTGTACACTTGATCACTCTGTCAGGAATTATTTCTACTGTCTTGGTCGTTGTGATAACTCTGCTGCGGTACAGGAAGCATGTGAAAAGATGTAATGAACTACTGGAGCAGTTCAAGGAACAATGAATGTCCGTAATTTGTCCGACCTATAAACAGATAAAAGCTGCAACTTATTCAGTTACAGCTTTTTGTTCTTGCACGGGAAGAGAGACTCGAACTTTTTAGAAAGATCTTATCAGTCATCCCGGGTATGATTGGTAAGCTGTTACCGCTTTCGAGGGTTAGTTTTCTATACTTTTTTGTTGTCTGATATATGTCTGAATTTACTTTTTTGAAAGTGCTTGATTCAGATTTTCAAGGAGGGCTATTCGCTTGTCTTTCTCTTCAAGCAGCTTTTCAAGCAATTCAATTTTATCTTTAAACAACTGTAAGTTGTTCAAATCATTCGTTGAAAAGGTCTGATAGGGTTTTTCCCGGTTGAAGAATACGTCCATCGATACGCCGAAGAAATCGGCAACCTTTTCCAAACGGCGAACCGTCGGGTTCCCGTTGACAATCTGGCTGAGAGAAGAATTGGCTTCAGTACCGAGGTAATTTAAAAGTTCCTTGTTCTGAATCTTCTTTTCAGCCAGTAGTTGTTTGATTATATTGCCATTATACATTTTTCATTAAAACTTGAATCAATCGTTCTTTCTCATTGAGCAATTCTTTCAAGTGCTCAATTTCTTTCTGACATTCATGGAGTTGAATGTCACCGCTTACCTTATTGCCGTTCCCATTAATTGTATGGCCGATAGAAACATAGGGTTTTTCCCGGTTGAAGAATACATCCATTGATACACCGAAGAAATCTGCTATACGTTCAAGTGTTTTGCAGTTAGGAATTGATGTTCCTTTTATAATGTTATCGAGCGTAACTTTCTCAATATTAGCATATCTATAAACATCAACTTTTTTAACGTTGCTATTTTCTATTAAAGAACTAATGATGTAACCTTTAAACATAGTAGGAAATCATTTATTCATTAGTATTTGAATGGTTCTTTCTTTCTCTTGTAAGAGTTCTTTTAGATAAGCAATTTCTTTTTCATATTCATTTATGCTTATACCACCTTGAATCGTATTATGGTTTCCTGTGACATTGTGTCCAATATTATGTGATTTCGTTTTTTCTCTATCATAGAAATAGTCCATGGATACATTAAAGAAATCAGCAATCCGCTCTAATTTCATACAACCTATTTCTGAGCCTTTCAAGGTATTATCTAAGGTCTGTACAGCTATATTTACAGCATCACAAAACTCTTTTTTTGTTAGTTTGTGATTCTCGATTAATTCTGTAATTCTTTGCGGGTTAAACATTGAAAAATAAATTATAATGTGTCTAAATAAAACTATTCTGTAATTATAAATCACAGAATACTATGTTTGAAACATATAATTTTATATGTTTGCACTATAAATTTAATAACAAAATCAATAACAGCAATTATAAACATCAAAAAAGTAATGTATATGGTTATATCTGACTATTATTCATCTTTGACTCGGAAGGAAAAACAACCTTTTATTAAGAAATGTTGCGATGTCTGTGATTTTTCATACATGACATTCATGTATAAAATGCGGTACAATTCTTGGACGAAACTGGAACAGGAGGCCATTGAAAAGTTGATAAAGGAGGGGAATCGGAATGTTAAACCAGATTGAGTTCTACAATTCTCCTTCTGGTTCTGTTCAATTTGTGAGAAACGGTAAGCAGCAGGTATTGACGGAATCCAGGTCAGATGTCATAGAGGATATTTTACAATTGATTCATGAATGTTTTGCAGATGCTTATCTGGCGCTGGAGGATTGTTACAAGAAATCGGTTCCGAACAAAAGGTATCATCATTTTCTGATGGTGAACCGGTTTATCAGATGCAATTGCGGTGAATATGACACTTTACGGATGGACATTAATGAAAATGGTAATATCAATCTGGAGCAGGTTCATTGTCCGTTACGAGGAACCGGTGACTGCAAATATGAAGGCATCATCTGTATGCCTGTGCGTACTTCCGTAATCAAAGGAAGACAACTGAAGATAGCTGAATTGTTGGCCGACGGTTACAGTAACCAGGAGATTGCAGACCTGTTGTATATCTCCATCCATACGGTACACAATATGATTCAGCAGATGAAGTTTAAGCTGAAAGTTGACAATACCCGGGAAATCGCTTCCTGGTACAATAGGACATACAGCCATGTGTGAGACCGAATATGACAGAATAACGAAATTGAACTATGAAGCCAAAGAATGGTGGAGAAAAAACAGAAAGAAGAATGGACATAAAAGATCTTCGAAAGTCTCCAGACCTATGTGTCCGAAAAGTAGAAACCGAATTTAGTATAAATAATAGATTAGATGAAAACATTTGAAGATATTTTCGCAGAAGAATATGAGAATACAGGATGCCTGAATTATAAGGGATTTGCACGTAAGATGTATGACCGCGGAGCCAAAAACGGTTTCAATCAGTTTTTGATGGATGCGGAAAAGGACCCTAGTCTGTACATTGACTTGGCCAGATATTTGGCAGTTCGTTTGGCTAAAGAAGCTGTGAAATGTAATGCTGTAGATATCAGCCTATCACTCGATATTGAAGTGGAAGGCAAGAAATATTTCACTCGGTTAAGTTCCATCACATTCTTGAGTGAAACAAAGAATCTGGATGAACGGGCGAAGGAAGATTTTGATGATTGAAGAACTTTGTAAAATAGATGATAATGAAAGCAAGACAAGCTAACAAAATAATTAAAAAGATTCTTTTGGTAACTGAATTCGGCCCAATTTCACCATTATGGGTTAGAATCAATATACAGAAGCGTGAATGTAAAACATATACTATGAATCAAATGCGTGCTGCTATACATGTATTTTGCAGAAATACGGCATTTGCTAATGATTATAAGACTTTATGTGAGTTTACGGGCATTAAACCATAATATTGATGCATGAAAAAGCATAGATACAGAGTATGGAGGGTTATTGTCAGGAAAGGCGATATACACCTCATTATCCGTTGTCGTCATGATACGGATAACCTGGATGAAGTGCGTGCCAGTTATCGGGCCGTATTTACGAATAAGGTGAAGGTTTCTTTATGTTACACGGAATTTGATGATGCAAAGGTTAAGCGATAAGAACAGGAATCCGGACATACTGGCCGAAGTGGCCGGTATCGGATATGTATCTCCCCATGGAGAGGCACTGAAGGAGATTGCCCAGGCGGAACTGGAATTTATCTATGACCATCTGAAATCATACACGACAGATGAGCAGATATTTATGCTGGATTACATATCCGGTGAGTTAAGCGGAAAAACGATAGAACTTGAGGAGAAACTATGAACAGACTGCATAAGATTCAAGAATGGGAGGCCAACAATCCGGGTTATACCTTCGAACATGTCTTCTACACAGAGAAATCAAACGAAGTGCGTAAGATAACCGGAACTGTTACGGTACTGAAACGGAAACTGGTCAATGGAGTGAAAATGAATATTCCGGTAAAGAGAAAAGTACGATGGGACGGTTATGGTCGCTGTTATTCCGTCACAGCCAATTTCCGGAGAAGGGATTATGATATACACTTCCAAGTGTAATTTTTCTAATGGGGACAAAGGGTTTTCTTTGTCTAACTCTCGACAATATTATGATAGACAATGCTGATATAGAAAAGATACTCGACCGGGCGGATATTGTGGACGTGATATCCTCATTTGTCGAACTGAAGAAAGAGGGGAGCAGGTATAAAGCCTGTTGCCCTTTTCATAACGAGAAAACTCCCAGTTTTATGGTGGAGCCTGGACGTGGTACCTGGTATTGCTTCGGTGCCTGCAAAGAAGGTGGCAATGTCATTAAGTTTGTGCAGAAGTATAACCACATGAATTTCCGTGAAGCCTGTATTTGGCTGGCCGACAGATATGGGGTACACATCGAAGATGAAAAGGAGAAGCCTTCAGCCGATGAAATACGCCGGCAGAAGAAACGCGAGTCCATGCAGGTCATCAATCAGTTTGCGGCCGAAGTGTTCCTGCAGAACCTTTCCCGGCCGGAAGCGGACGCAACCAGGGCTAAGATCCGGCAACGTTGGGGCGACACGTTTCCGGTTGAAATGGGTATCGGATATGCTTTGGCGGACTGGTCACAGTTATCGGACATGGCAGCCACAAAAGGATTGTCTTTGGAACTGATGGAAGAAATGGGACTTATCCGTAAAAAGAAAACCGGGGGATATTATGACTTCTATCGGGACCGTATCATGATACCTATTCGCGACCGTTTCCGGAATATTATCGGCTGGACGGCACGCGATATGAGTGAGGTGGACGGTACACCTAAATATCTGAACTCGTGCGAAAGTGACCTTTATCATAAAAGCAGTAGCATCTTTGGCATTGACAATGCCATCCGTCAGGCGGCCAAAGAAGAGAAGTTCTACTGTGTGGAGGGTGCTCCCGATGTCATGCGCCTGCAGTCCATCGGAGTCAACAATACCATAGCTTCACTGGGTTCTGCTTGGACCAAAGGACAGTTCGAGCAGTTGAAGCGTTATGCCACGGCCCTTTGTTTCCTTCCGGATGCAGATCCTAAGCCGGTGAACGAAAGCTACGGAACCGGTATTGCCGCAGTGATCAAGAGCGGTGTGCTGGCCATGGAGTGCGGTTTCTCCGTTTCCGTGCGCGAGATTCCATTGGGTGAAGGAAACCAGAAGAATGATCCGGATTCGTACTGTACCAATATCAGCCGCTTCAACCAGCTGGAGGAACAGGACTTCATTACCTGGTATGCCGGGTATGCGTTCAATAAAGACGGTACCACAGAAGACAAGAGTACAGCGGTCAGTCAGATAGCCAAGCTCGTGGCACTGGTCGGTGACGAAGTCAAAGAAGCCATGTACCTGGCTAAATTGAGAGACACCTACAACAATAAGAACCTTTGGTCGATGGCCATTAACCGGGAAAAGAAGAAGCTTAATGAATCCAAAGCCGGTAAATCGCAGGTCATCAACCGGGATCTGTTGGCCAAATACGGTTTCTTTGAGTCCAACAATTGTTATTACTCCACCAACGACGGCAAGGAGTTCCAGTGGTCCAACTTCATCATGCTGCCGATGTTCCATATCAAAGATTCCCTGATGCCCAAACGTCTGTACCGTATCAAGAACCAGAACCGTCAGGAAGAAATCGTCGAGATGAAGCAGGAAGACCTGGTATCTCTCTCCAAATTTAAGCAGAAGGTCGAAGGACTTGGCAACTACATCTGGCTGGCCAGTGAAAAGGAGATGACACGACTGAAGATGTATCTCTATGAACAGACCGAAACGGCCACTGAAATCACCCAGTTGGGATGGCAGCGCAAAGGATTCTATGCGTTCGGTAACGGGGTATTCGATACAGATTGGCATCCGGTAGATGAATATGGTATCGTGCGGCTGGGTGAGAAAGGTAACTTCTATCTTCCGGCAAGCAGCCTGATTTATCGGGACGATGATAAGCTGTTCCAGTTCGAGCGGCGGTTTGTTCACCTTAACTATTCTTCCATCAGCCTGAAGGAATACTTCACCAAACTGGTCGGGGTGTTCGGTGACAATGCCAAGGTAGGAATCTGTTTCCTGCTGGCCACATTGTTCCGTGACATTATCACCGGATACACCAAAAGCTTTCCCATCTTAAACCTGTTCGGCCCGAAAGGTTCCGGTAAGTCTGAGTTAGGCCATAGCCTGATGGCGCTGTTCATCATCGAGAACATCCCGCCCAATATACAGAACGCCACTATTCCGGCATTGGCCGACCTGGTGGCACAGTGTGCCAATGCCCTGGTACATATTGACGAGTTCAAGAACAACATTGACATAGATAAACGGGAGTATCTGAAGGGGTTGTGGGATGGCGCCGGCCGGTCACGCATGAACATGGATAGGGACAAGAAGCGTGAAATAACTGCCGTAGATTCCGGAGTGATCCTTTCCGGGCAGGAAATGGCGACCGCCGACATTGCCCTGTTCAGCCGCTTGGTGTTTCTGACCTTTGCCAAGTCAGAATTTACGGAAGAAGAGAAACGCCGTTACAACGAGCTGGTGGAGATCCGCAAACGGGGGCTTACCCACCTGACGCTCCAGATACTTCGTCACCGGGCCCGTATGGAGCAACAGTTCATCAGCAACTACCATACCTGTCTGTCCGATGTACTGGATGCCTTGGGTGCCGAAAAGGTAGAAGACCGAATCCTGCGTAACTGGCTCATACCGCTGGCGGCTTTCCGTACCCTCGAGGGAGTACTGGATATCCCGTTTTCTTATCCGGACATCCGACAGGTGACGGTAGACGGTATTTTGCGCCAGAATGCCGAGTGCAAGAGTAACAACGAACTGGCCAACTTCTGGAATGTGGTATCTTATCTGCAGCAGGATGGCGAAATCTTCATCGAGGGGGATTACCGCATCGAATACCTGAACCGCTTCAAGAGCAGTTTGATTAAGATAGAACAGCAGTACCAGGATCCCAAGCCCATTTTGATGATGCGCAAGAACCGCATCTTCATGCTGTATAAGAAGTTCGGCAAGCAGGTTGGCGATTCCATCCTTCCTGAAGGTTCACTGATATACTACCTGGAGAACTCCAAGGAATACATGGGCAAGAAGAATTCTGTCCGCTTCAAGAATATCCAGCGGGGCGTGGAAGTGCAGAAAGTGGAAACGACTCCCACCGGCGGTATTGCTTACAAGAAAACCTCCACGCCGGACGTAGCCCTATGTTTTGACTACCGCATGATACGAGAAACATACAACATCAATCTTGAAGTAGAGGTAGAGGGACAGGAATTGGAAGATACCGATGAGAGTGAATAGTTCGTTTTTCATAATAATAGATTTGTTTGAGAGTGTAAAGGCAGCTGCTGTGAAGCGGTTGCCTTTTTTCGTGCAGGTATGTTTGGGGACTGTTTTTAGGTTTTCCTACGGGGTGAAAACCGCTTCTACACCTTCTACACTTTCTACAACGTTGAAAAAGAGAGGTTTATATATTCTACACACCTTCTACAATCCTTCTACATTTTTCTACAAATTGAAGAAAAACGTAAAACCTTCTACAAAATGCTTCATTTTCTACAGTATTTCTACACTTGTAGAAAATGAAATTCTTTCTAATATGCTGATAATCAATTGTTATTTGATTTTGTAGAAAGTGTAGAAGGTGTAGAAGGCAAAATATGTGTCATAGCTGGAGAAATTTTTTTTGGATTCTAGCCTTAAAACCTTTATTTTTGAAATATATACTTGGAATCAATCATAAATATTACTTTCTACTATGAGCAGCATCGTTTTCTATCTTCGACTGGAGCCTTACCTTCGGCAATGGCTCGTACATTCATTGGGAGACCCGGTTGTCTTTCCGGCACAAAGCAACGAGAATGCCGTTATCCGGCGTTTCCTTCGCAAGCGTCCGGAAGACATTCATCCGGAACTGGCCGCCGATGGACTCACCGCCATCTGTATTCCGGACAGCAAGGCAAAACCTCCCCAGTATTACAATTACCTGGGCAAAAAGGCCAAGGCAGCTGTAAAGGAAACCATCGAGGACCTGTTCCGTGCCAACCTTTGGAACGAAATCAGCGACCTTACCCGCCGGAACTGTGGCCTGAACAAGACGATTGCCGCCTGGTGTGAAATGCACGGTATCGATGATGACTATTCCGAAACCGTCCGGCAGAAATATTACCGGATGAGAGACTCCTACAACAAGAAAGGAATCTTTTTAGGTTCTTTAACCCGAAATCGCTCGGACGAGTAGTTCGATTTTAAACAACACCGTACAACACCGAACACCGATAAAACCCATAGCCAATATGATTCATCTTCTTAAAAACATCCGTCGGGTAGAATGTATCGAAGCCTATCACCTTCAGCATTCAGATATTATCGCCGACCGTGGAGTCTGGCTGAATGTATACCAGCAGTTCAGTCCGATTGACACCATAGGACTGAGTTCAGTCGAGATTTCAGACAAGATTGAAAACAAGCAGCGTGTTTTCACCACTAAACTCACCATGTTCCGTTCGGAAAAGCTGATGCCAGGTGCGAAAAAGCTTTGTTTCCGTGTAACGACCGTCACCGGATCCCAGTTCCTCATAGGATGTGCAGACAAACCGTATCCCGTTATCCAAAACGAAGAGACTTTTCCTTCTTCAGACAGCGGAAAATCCGGAGTAACGGTTACTGTTACCTTGACATCTCTCATTCCGATGCTTTCCATATTGGATTAGAGTCTTTTTATACAATATATATAAGGTGTTAATATTGCATAGACTAATTTTTGACAATATGGAATATAACCTTAGCATTGACTCGCACATCGGACCATGGGGGTATTCGAAGAACTATATCCGCAGTCAGATGTCAGGCTTCAAGAACAAGCCTGTCAGTGTGCGTATTTCTTCACTCGGTGGATCGGTGGATGATGCGCTTGACATCCGTCAGCAGTTTCAGGATCACGGCGATGTGACTTGTTACTTGTTCGGTTATGTGGCGAGTGCGGCGACCATTCTGGCAACCGGAGCCAAGAAAACCTGTATGTCCAAGTATGCCTTCTATCTTATCCACAAGGTCTCAAACTGGATTGATGCCTGGGGGAGTTACAATGCCGACCAGATTCAGCGGCTTATTGATGATCTGAAGGCAAACAAGCTGGAGAATGACAAGATGGATCTGGTGTTGGCCAACCTTTACGCCGCCAAATGCAAGAAGAAGGTAAGTGATATTCTACCGATCCTGAAGGAAGGCCGTTGGCTTACCGCCCAGGAAGCTTTGGAATACGGATTTGTTGATGAAATCATCGAAGAAGGTACCAGACTGAATTTTGATGATTCGATGAAAGCCCGGTTCAACATGTACCAGCTTCCGGCTTTACCGGCGATGGAAAACGATACGGAGGGATCGGAAGAAGAATCCGCACCAAACTGGTTCAATAACTTCGTGAACAAATTTTTCAAAGCTCAAAAAAGTGATGTAGCCACACAGGCACAAAATAAACCACTCAATCTTTCAACACAAATGAAAAAGGATTATCAGAAAGTCAATTCCATCTTGAACATCGAGGGTGTGGAAGTTGACAAGGATGGTAAGGTGACACTTACCGAAGAACAGGTCAAGGCCCTCAATGACCGTATCGCCAGTCTGGAGCAGGAATCTTCTGATAAAGATGATGAGATTGCCGAACTCAAGAAGCAGAACGAGAACCTTAAGAATGGAGACGGTGACGAAACCGCCAAAATCAATGGTGATGAGGGACAAGGTAACGATGTGGACAAGCTGAATACAGCGGTCGAAATGTTTAACTCTGTAAAAGATTTGTTGTGATATGGCAGACACTAATGGACACGTGAAAATAACAGATGAGCAGCTTGCTAAGTCTGCTGTCAAGTATAGAAAAGAACTGCTTATGATGCCGGTTCTGGCTATGGCCGTTTCTTTGCAGCACATGACCCAGAGACCGGGTGTGAGAGGAAAGGAAGTTGTTGGTGAACTCTCCGGAGATATTGAATTGGGACCATACGATGAAGGGCGTGAAGATACGGATGGAGTATCAATCAATCCGCGTACATTGGAAACGTTCCTGGGCAGTGTAGTCAAGAAGTTTTCTCCGAACTCCGTTTGGCAGACTGTATACGGAAACTTGATATCCAAGGGTGAAGCCTTGAAGAATGTGGATATAACCCGTCAGGTGCTGGCTTTTCTTACTGCCAAATTGGGAGCGAATCTGAATGCGGTACTTTGGTCTGCTGTACGTAATGCGGAAGGTACGAAGTCTAAGGATTTGTTCAATGGATTTGATACCATTACCAAAACAGAAAAAGATGCCTCTAAAATCTCTGCTTCCCTGGGCAATATGTTCGTAATTGAGGCCATCAGTAAGGACAATGCCGTGGATGTGCTGAAGACATTTTACCGTGCTGCCGATCCTGTTCTGCGTGAAGCACAGACCAAATTGTTTATCCCTCAAGGCGTATATGATAATTATGTGGACGATTATCAGGCTACAGTAGGTCATGTGCCTTACAACACCAGTTTCGAGAAGACGGTACTCGAAGGTTCGAATGGCCGTTGTGAGCTGGTTCCGCTGGCAAACAAGGCCGGTTCGCCATTCCTGCATCTTACTACAAAGAGTAACATGCTGGTAGGTTACGGTAATGGAGCCGATAACGAAAATATTACCGTTGAAAAGCATCATGCCTTTAAACTGGATTTTGTGGCTACTACTTATTTCGGTGCTGAGTTTGAAACGATTTCAAAGGAGCGTCTGCTGGTGGGTACTATCGACGGTACGACACCGGTTGTCGCTGGTATAGGAGGTTAAGTTATGGCAGTAGATTGTACGAGTAAGGGGATGTATGAATCCCTGTCCTGGTGCCCGGGACAGACATCGACGCCGGGTATCAGACGTAAGGTTTTCTTTATCCCGAAAAGTTGGATTGAAAAATGGCCGGTTCTTCCTGCTATTGATGGGGCAGAAAGTATGGCTGCATTAGCCACATACGATGGTGATTTTGTTTTGGCTGCTGACAAGAAATGGCAGTATATCGAACTGCTTACAACGAAGTCATCTATCAGCGCAGAGTCACAAGGTGAAGTTCCGTCTAAAACGATCCTGAACAAGGCAACTTTGGTACATGCTGGTACGGATGAAGAAGCGTCCGGATTCTGTCGACAGGCCAATATCGATGAACTGATTTTCCTTTGCCAGCAGAAGAATGGTAAGTTCCGCGTTATCGGTTCTGAAGCATTCGACCCTTCAGTCACCATTTCTCAAACTTCAGGAGAAGGAGATACCGGTACTGCAGGGACTACCCTCGAAGCACAGTGTACGGACGTTTGTCCGGCTCCGTTCTATACGGGAAAGATTGAAACGGAAGATGGTGACATCTCCGGAGCGGATGGCAGCGCCATTGTGCCAGGTGGATAATAAAAAGAGACTACAGTTATGTATATAGATGAACAGTTAACCATAAACATGCAAGGCTGGCTCAATACGGAGCCGGCCAAGCGTGATCTGATGAAGGGGGCGGAGATGGTACTCAAACTGACCCGCAACCGCTACCTTTATCAGAATATTTCCCGCAACCCACAGAAGTTTGCGAGCAAGATTGAATATGAGCTGAAAAAACACCTGACCATCCGTCTGGACCGAAAAACGATTCAGGACGTGGTTAAGATGGACAAAGAGCTGGTTCCGGCCGTAGCTGAAACGCTGGCCACTTTCCAGCCTGTAATCAGTTCCGACGACGACACACCTCAAGACGCTACCATCGCAAAGGGTAAACGCGTGGATCACGATTCATTGCCCGAAGAGATCCGCCAGCTCTGGGAGGACAATAAGGATATCTACTTCCGCCTGAAGCAGACTTTTGAAACATTGAAAACCATGAAGGATGCTCTTCCATGCGACAGGTACGAATACCTGAAGCAACTGGAAGAGCTGGATGCCAGATATCGGGATAACATGAGCAAGTACGACCATTTCAATCCGGACAATCAGGGTGCTAGCGGTGCAGAGGGTGAATCACCTGAAGACCCCGCTGAAATGGCCAAAAAAGTCAGTGCAGCCCGCGGTTATCTGTCAGACAATAAAAAGAAACTGACAGAGCTGAAAGAATCCGGAGATCAGGAGAAATACGAAAAGCTGCTGGCTAAGGTACAGCAGAGATACGACTTCCTTATCTCCACCGGAAACAACGTAGGGGAAGACCAGGTGAATGCCTTACGTGAATTAGGGTTAAAAGCATGAAACATGTAAACCGATTGCTGAAGCCGTTATCCGATGTGCCGTTACAGGCGTACCTGGATAACCGGCTTCAGCTTTTTGATGTACTCGAATACATCCTGTCACAAACCGGACCGGCTAAGGTCTATGTATCGACCTTTTCTACGTCCGAAGAGTTTTTGCGCAGGTTATTTTCACTACGCAAACGAAAGATGATTATTCATTCCGTCCTGCTGGCCGATCTGAAAGCAGCCAAGAAAACTGTAAACTTGTACACTTTTATGTCTTCCGTGTTTGATGATGTGTACCTTACGGAAAATCATTCCAAGGTGCTGCTTATCGAGAATGACCGTTGGATGGTTACAGTTGTTACCAGTCAGAACCAGACACGGGGAAACCGGACCGAATGTGCGATGGTTACGACGCAACCTGACATCTTCCTTACCTTACGAGACCAGTTTTCCGAAATTATTAATACCCGTAGCATACACCTTAATGGAATTCACTTCAGCACAGATTGACAGAATCAAGAAACTTGCCACGATGCTCACCCCAGTATCAGACATTGCAGTTCTGATGGATGTAGACGAACGCCGTCTGCGAGAAATCATTTCCGACAAGTCCCATCCGGCCAGCATAGCCTACCGCAAAGGTAAAGCTGAACGGGCATTGCAGATCCGGCAAAATGAGCTGGAGCTGGCCGAAGCCGGAAGTCCGCTGGCGGTGCAGCTTGTGGGTTCCTACATCCGTGACATGGATTCTGACGAAGATTTATAACTATGCCATTACCTGCGACTATTGATATTGCAAAAGAAAATCTCTTTGCCTCGGTTGACGAGATGAAAGAGCGTAATATACCCGAAGTCATTCAGCAACGCCTGCTCCGGCTTCGGGATATGTATAATTACTGGCTTCAGTACCCACGTATACGGGAGCAGGAAATCGTATTGGAGCTTCAGAAACGATACCAGATTCAGAAGTCGGCAGCTTATGAGGATATACGTATTATCAAGTATCTGTTGGGAGATCTTAACAAAGCTACAAAAGATTATCACCGCTATCGATTTATTCAACGAAACGAAGAAAGCTATGAGATGGCTAAACGTATGAAGGATGCCAGGGCAATGGCTGCCTGTGACAACTATTACGCCAAATATATGCAACTCGACAAAGAGGATGCCAAAGATATGGGTTACGACAAGATTGTGATTCAGCCGTTCCAACCTGACAGCGATCCGACAATTTTGGGTATCAAACCCATACCCAACATCAGGCAGCGTATTGCAGATAAGATCAAGCAGTATATGAACGATGATGTTCAGGACATCCAGTTCGAGGATGCTGACTTCAACGAAGACGACATCTTCAATCCTAAAAAGTTACAGGAGGAACCGAAACCATGAGAGAATATTTTCACGAAACCCAGCAGCAGGTTCTTTACACTCCTGCTAAAGATATAGTTCTTTGTGCTGGGCGTGGTTGGGGTAAAGGTCCGATTCATGCCGCAATCAACTTGCGTAACATGCAGCGTATGCCCGGAAGCATCACTGGCTTTGTGGCGGCCAACTGTAAACGTGCCCTCACCAATACCATCCCGTCCATGCTGATCCATTGGCAGCGATGGGGATTCAAGCGTGATGTCCACTGGACAATCGGCAAGAAGCCGCCTAAGTCCTGGGGATGGGGTGAGCCTATCTTCCAGCCTGACAACTGGGAGAATGTAATTTCATTCTACAACGGATCCATCGGCTACATCATCAGCCAGGACCGTTCCGGAACCTCCAACTCCTTCTCCCTTGATTATCTCGATATAGACGAAGCAAAGTATATCGACTTCGAGCAGCTGAAGGATGAAACCCTTCCGGCGAATCGTGGTAACAAACAATACTTCGGTCATCACTACTTTCACCATGGTATGCTGATTACTTCTGATATGCCGGTGACGAAGAAAGGTTCCTGGTTTCTGGACTACGAAAAGAAGTGCGACCCGGAACTGATAGAGGTCATCCAGGCGACGGTACATGAGATATGGCGGACAAAGAAACGGATTCGTGATCTTCAGGCCAAGTCTGATCCTGTTCCTTTGTATCTGAAGGACTATCTCCGCACGTTGAACCGTGATGTGTGTCGGCTTGGATCCGTGGCTGTCTTGTACCGTGTGTTCTCTACCATCGAGAACATGCAGCTGCTGGGCGAGGCTTTCATCAATCAGATGAAACGTGATCTTCCTCCGCTTACCTTTCAGACGGCCATTCTCTGTCGGCGTATCGGTATCAGCAAGGATGGATTCTATTCCAGCATGACGGAAGGTCACAAGTATAATGCCACTGACTTCGGTTACCTGGATAGTCTGGAGTATCATTTCGATAAACTCAAGGAGCCTTCCTGCCTGATGGATGCTGACCTGGACAGGGATAAGCCTATCTGTATCGCTTTTGACTTCAATGCCAATATCAACTGGCTGGTAGCCGGTCAGCCGGACCGGAACAGGCTGAAGGTGCTCAAGTCCTTTTGGGTGAAGTATGAACGTAAGCTCGAGGCTCTGGTGGATGACTTCTGCAAATATTACCGGCACCAGCGGCACAAGGAAGTCATCTTCTATTACGACAGTACGGCCCTGGGCTCAAACTATGCAGTCAATGACGAAGACTTTCATTTCGTGGTGGAGCGTGCTTTTCGGGATAGGGGATGGGAGGTGCGTTCTGTCTATATCGGTAACCCGATGAAGCACATCGAGAAGTGGCTGCTCATTAACCGGATGTTTGCCGGTAAGGCTAAGCTCATTCCTTTCTTTAATGAACAGAATAACGAGGATTTGCTTATTTCTGTCCAGACTGCAGGTGTGTATAATGGAGGTAAGGACAAGCGGGGTGAGAAGCTGGCAGAGACGGAAGAGGACCAGCTTCAGGCAAGAACGGACGGTTCGGATGCCTTTGATACTTTGTGTATCGGTTGTGAGCGGTTTCCTCAGATGACATTTGATCTCTTTGTAACCTCGTCCATGTAATCAGAATTGCTAATTAGATTTTTCGTTGAGGTGTGCCCCGATGACCGTGTAGATGGTTGTCGGGGCTGTTTTTTTATGCGCGGGTTGGCGTGTACCGTGCGTGTGGGAGTGTGTTCCGTTACATATTCCGCTTTTTTTAGATGGCTAATTAGCGGTTATAGCGTAGGGCGGTGGGGGGTCGGATTCCCGACTTCCGCATAAAATGCGGGTTGTTTCAGGGCGAAATGCTTGTTAATGTGCTGGTTTTCTTGCGGAGAAGCGGAAATTTTGAAGAAAACAGACGAATACAGACGGGATAATGGAGATAATCAGTTGGGAAATAGGCTGCTGGACTCCATGGAAAAGGACGTTCTGACGGTATGCAGGCATCCTGACCGACCTTTGCCATGGAGCCTCGGTAGCGGTAGAAAGACACTCGCTAGTCTTTCTGTCTGTTGTGATGGCGTTCACGCAGCGGCCCACCCGCCCCGTTGCTCTCCCTACTGGCGGTATAGCCGGAGGCTATGGATTGTTTGACTGCTCTTCTTTTCTGCTCCTCGCCCGCATATCGGTATCACTTCCGCTACGGTTTATGCCTTTTGTACCTGCAAAGGTAAATGTTCCGATTCGTATGCCAAGTTCAAGACGGGTTCCTGAAAAAATCTCCACCCCTTCAGGGTCGTATTCAAGGCTCCGCTTTTCCGGAAAACTTGTCTTTATACGCCTCAGAACACCTTTTGAGACAGGTGTAAAAGGCGAAAACAAACCGCAGCGAAAGCGAACGGAATAAAAAAAAGCTCAGAGCAGGAAGAGCAGAGTAAAAGGCTCAACTCCCGGGCTCGGCACCAGAATAACTTACAGACCTACCGATATGAAGACCTATAGCCAAGCATTTGAACGACAATGGAGCAAGCTGATGTATGCTTTCTTCGATTACTTGCCTACCCGTTACAGGCAGGTTTCCCCTCATGACTGGGATGTGCGCCGACTGATTTGGGGATTCAAGGAGGGCAGAAACAGTTTGCAGGTAGCCCGATTGGTTGCCGATAAGATGGTACGGACTTTCGGAAAGGAAGCGGAAAACATCGTATTCTGCTGTATTCCGGCAAGTAGCGGAGCGAAGAACGAAATCCGTTACAGGGACTTTTCCGCAGAGGTGTGCAGACTGACGGGAGCCGTCAACGCTTACGACCATATCAAGGTATCGGGCGAACGTCTTGCCATACACGAAATCAAATCGGGCAAACGGGTGCAGAATGTACAGACGGTTGATTTCGATACGGATTTCTTTCGGGGTAAGCGGATTCTGGTTTTCGATGACGTGCTGACCTTGGGCTTTTCGTACGCTCGCTTTGCCTGTAGGCTGGAAACGTTCGGAGCTTCCGTTGTCGGCGCTTTTTTCTTGGGTAGAACTTTATTGTTGAACTGATATAAAATGATTTGTTATGAGAGACTTGTTTGAAATTTGTGGAGAATGCAGACACCTGTCGGATGCGCAGGTAGTCTATCGGATTACTAACAGCGAAAAGGCATCGAAAGAGGTGGAACGTATGCTGGTACAGGAAGATAAGGTGACGATAGAGGACATCTGTCAGAAACTGACACCGGCACGCCGTGACATGGCGCTTGCCGTAGTGGAACTTTACAGACGACTTGCGGAGCGAAAGGTGAATGCGGAGGTTGTCCGAAGCAGTAAGGACATTTATCGGGTGATGACTCCCTGTATGCATGATTTGAAAATAGAAGAATGCTGGAGTATCTTTCTGAACCAGTCTAACCGTATCATCCGCAAACAGCGTATCTCTGTAGGAGGGTTGACAGCTACACAGGTGGATATAAGGGTAATTATGGCGGAAGCCTTGAAATGTAATGCCACCGCCATGATACTTTGTCACAATCACCCGTCAGGTAGCTGTCGGCCGAGTAACGACGACAACCGACTGATGGAAAGTCTGAGGCAGGCTTCCATGGTGATGAATATCCGCTTGTTGGACCACCTGGTCTATGCTGACGGGGATTATTTCAGTTATGCGGACGAGGGGCGTCTGTAGGGGCTGCAAATGGCTGTAGCAGCGTTTTAGGGAGGTGGGTGACGTAACAGCCGCCCGCCGCCCTATTTTACCGCTTCATCACTTCGTTGGCGGCAAAATCGGGCGGCAGGGTACAGCGGTATTGAGTTTTTTACGCCTGGAATCGGCGATAATAATAACTATTTTACTATTATTTTGTCGATTTTATTTGTAGATAATAGTAAAATTACTATCTTTGTACAGTTGAATTAAATAGTGATCTATGAAGACAGTGAAAGTTTCAGCAATTCTCCAGAGGTTGCAGGATGACGGATGGTATCTTTCGAATCAGGAAGGAAGCCATCGGCAGTTCAAACATCCGGTCAAGAAAGGGAAGGTAACCGTCAATGGTCATCCCTCCGATGATGTTTGGGGATTTTTGCTAAAGAGTATTGAAAAGCAATCGGGGTTGAGATTTTAACCCCGAGCGCTTGCTCGTATAGATTCTTGATTCAACAAAGGCGGTCTTCATTGGCCGCTTTATTAGAAACTTAATACAAATCATTATATGGATAAAGTTGTTATTGAGACAGCACGTACTGAAAATGGGTATAGTGGTGCATGTGAGTTACTTCCGGGGTGGATTGTGGCTTCTTCCGGTAATTTTGACAACTTTAAAAAAGAGGTTGTTGATAGCATCCGCTTTTATGTAGATTGTGCCAAAAAGGACGGAGAGGAATATCCTGCGGTATTTGATGGAGAATACGAGCTTGTTTATAAATTTGATGTACAGAGTCTGTTGCTCTATTACCAAGGTATTTTTTCTTTCTCAGCCTTACAGACCATTACTGGGATAAACCAAAAGCAACTTGCGCATTATGCGGCAGGTAGAAGCAAGCCGCGTCCGCAACAGGCTGAGAAAATAGCCAAGGGATTACATGATTTGGCAAAAGATTTAATGTCAGTCACTGTTTAATTCAACACTTTACTTTGACTGAAAAATAGAAGGAGCCTTTTGAAAGAGCTCCTTTTTTTGTCGAATTTTTGCCTTCCTCTTAACCTTTTATTACATTTGCGTTATAATCTTCAATACTTCGGTAAATTTTTACCGATAAATTAAAATTAAACATAGAATCGGCATAATCCGGTTCAAAATTATATTCAAGAGATCATTGAAATACTGTCAAGAATAAATCGTCAAGGAGTAAGAAAAGGGATGAAAAAGATATGCTAAACAGCTGAAAATTAACAGAAAAAGTATTGCATAATTTGTTAATTTTTAGTAAATTAGAAGTATCTCACCACTTTTAATTATGACTAAAGAATCACTCCTTATGCAATACCAATCCGAGT
>USCT01000001.1 GCA_900553185.1 uncultured Bacteroides sp. | reverse complement strand
AATATCTTTTCAACCAGTCTTTACAGACCGGCCGTTGTTTGCTCTGTCAGGACCGAATCTTACTCGTTATTCTTTCGAATTGACGGCATTTCTTCCTTTCATCCCCTCCATATATATACATGGAGAAAACTACTTCTTGTACTACATTTCTGTTTGTTTATCCAAAGTCTTTCAAAGATCGTGCTTCGCTTTTTAGTATCGAAAGCGGTTGCAAAGGTAAGCGCTTTTTTCTTAACCACCAAATTTTTCGAGAAGTTTTTTTTCGAAAAATTCTTCGGAAGAACCGGAACAAACCAACGCGAAGCTTTCTCGCTCCCTTACATCGTGTAAGGTAAGATACTCGCAATTCCCGCGTCAGGAACGCCAAAGGCTTACACCGTGATACAGAATGTCATCCGTTTCAGTTGCTGTCGCTCTCGAAAGCGGTTGCAAAGGTACGCACTTTTCCCATTTCTGCAACTGTTGTACAACACTTTTTTTTAAGTTTTTTCAAAACAGTTATTCAAATAGCTGAAATACAAAGGAATACAGGTTAAGAAATCTTTCTGAATATAAAAGGACGGAAATTTCCATACTCCATATTTATTTCGCGCACGCGCGATGAACAGAAGGAAAACGGAAAACGAACGGACGAAATAAACCAAACGAACGGACATTCTGTGTCAAACGAACGCACGAAACAATTCAAACGAACGCTCGTTTTTGCACCCGTCCTATTTTATATTCGACACTACAATCTGCATCCGGCAATTCCGTATAATCAAGAAATCATCATCAGTCATTCAGATAAATGACGAATGACACGGCACGGGTTTCCCACTGCCAGCGAATTGGCCGGAATGCTCTTAGTCACCACACTACCGGCCCCTATCACACAATTATCTCCAATCGTTACGCCTGGAAGTACACACACCTGAGCGCCAATCCAAACATTATTACCTACAACTATGGGATGGGCATATTCCAACCCACGGTTCCGCCGGGCAAGGTCCAGCGGATGTCCCGCTGTATAAAAGCCACAATTGGGGGCAATGAACACATTGTCGCCAAAAGAGATACTGGCTCCGTCAAGCATGACACAATTCACATTGGCATAGAAATTTTCCCCTATCTCAATATTATAACCGTAATCGCAATAGAACGGCTGTTCTATCAGAAACTGTTTACCTGTTTTCCCCAACAAATCACGGATAATTGCCTCCCGCTCTTTCACTGCCGAAGGAGATAACTGATTATAGGCATGACACTTTTCCTTACAGACCAGTCTCTCCTGAACCAGTTCCGCATCGTAGTTGGCGTCATACAATTCGCCCAAACGACATTTTTCTTTCTCGGTTTTCATCAGAACTCTACACTTTTATGTACGTTTTCAGATTTTGTCAGGCTTCCTCGTCACCCGTATCTTCGCTAACCGGAATTGTAACCAGTACCTTATCAATGCGGGCTCCGTCCATATCCACTACTTCCAGCACAAAACCGTTCCATTCCATACTCTCACCGCTTTGTGGAATATGCTGTAACTGATGTAAGATAAGTCCGCCCAACGTTTGATACTCCGATTTTTCAAACAAATCACTACGATTAAAGTAATAAAGGAAATCGTATAACGGACACTGCCCGTCTACCAGCCATCCTTCTTTATTTACCCGCTTGATAATGTCAGGCTCCTCACCTTTTTCATCCATATTACCCACCAGGCCTTCCAGAATATCGCGCAACGTAATGATACCCGTACAGGTTCCAAACTCATCACATACCAGAGCCCGGCTTATTTTCTGTTCCTTCATCTGTTCCAGCACCTTATATACATTCATGCTTTCATGAAAGAACACAGGTTCGTGAATCAGTCCTTCCAGCGAAAAATCTTCATCATACAAATGCAATACCAAGTCTTTCAAGTTGACTACTCCCTTTACGTGATCCAGATCATCTTCCGCAATCGGATAAAACTCATACAGGTGCTCACTCAGCACTTTCCGTACATCTTCAGTCTTCATATCTATATCCAGCCAGACAATGTCACTTTTATGTGTCATGATAGAGCAGACCTTCAAATCTCCCAACATAAACACACGCTGCATGATGTCTTGTTCCACCGGCTGTACCTCACCATCTTCCGTTCCTTCCTGAATGATGGATTTGATTTCTTCTTCGGTCACTTTGTTATCCGAATCTTTTATACCCAACAAATTGAATATAAGTTTCGTACTTTTGGCCAATAACCATACAAACGGTAAAGTAATGATAGACAGTCCGTTCATTGGACGGGCCATCAGCTTGGCAGCCTTTTCGGCCACACTCAAACCGATACGTTTCGGTACCAGCTCACCAAAGATAATGGTCAGATAAGTAACGATCACTACAATGCCACCTTGTGCCAGCACACCGGCATAATGGGCAGATACCCCCCATTCTATCAGAAGCCTCTTACAATCTACAGCTATCTGATTACCGGAATAAATACCGGTCAAGATACCAATCAATGTAATACCAATCTGTACGGTAGATAAAAAGCGGTCGGGTTCATTAGCCAGCTTCAATGCTACTTTAGCCGATTTGTTTCCTTTTTTTACATCTGCAGAGAGCCGTGACTTTCGGGCAGAAATCAAAGCAACCTCCGACATGGCAAAAACCCCATTCAACAAGATAAGCCCGATAATAATGAGAATCTCATTCATAAAATGTGATAAAATTTTGTGTATGTCCTACAAAATTAGCGGATTGACTAAAGCAGTCCCATAAATAACCATACAATTATAGAGTTTTAACTAAAAAGGTTATACAACGGCTCTCACATCCTAATATTTTATTTAAATACATCCGATAAATATAAGAGGTCATCTGTAAATAGTCACAAACAACCTCTTCTATAACTGATTACAAAGACTTCGGACGATACAGAGCATTCCACCAGGACGGATCATCCTGCAGCCATTTAGCGAACCACGCAAAAATGGTATTCTGCCACTGAATGCGTTTGCCATAATCTACGATGTGGTGATCCTGTCCATCGACCACTACAAGCGCCGTTTCACGTCCCAACAATTTCAAGGCCGTATACATCTGAATACTTTCACCCACCGGAACATTGTTATCGGCCGAACCATGCAAGAATAACAACGGTGTATGAATCTTATCGGCATTGAACAACGGGCTATGGTCTACAAACAGTTCCTTGTTCTTCCACGGATAGCTGTTGGCGCCCGAAACTTCACTGTACGAATATCCCCAATAGCCTTCTCCCCAATAGCTGGTATGGTCACTGATACCGGCATGTGAGATGGCAGCGGCAAAGAGATCCGTCCTGGTCTGGAGATACTGAGTCATAAAACCTCCGTATGAAGCACCGATACAACCGATTTTACGATCGTTTACAAAACTATGTTCGGCAACAAACTTCCGGGTTCCTTCAATAATATCGTCGGCTACCCCGTCGCCGAATGTATTCACATGGCGGGCAGAGAACTCCTGACCGAAACCCGTGGCACCGCTGGGTTCGATGACATAAACGACATATCCCAATGCGGCATACGCATGATGTGGATAACGACTTTCGAAGTTCCGGCTCGTAGGACTGCATCCGCCGTAATAATTGACAATCATCGGATATTTCTTGGACGGATCAAAATGAGGGGGTAAATAATAACGGCCGTAAATGGTATCTCCCCGGGAATTGACAAAGTTCCAGGCTTCGCATTTACCCAAACGGATACCTTTCAGAATATCTTTACTCAAATCTTCTACCAGCACAGGTTTCCGGTTCTTCAAATCGACACTATACAACCGATGCGAATTAGAAACACTCTCTCCATAAAACGCCAGTACAGGCTTCTGCGAAGCAACCGACAGATCCATGACCATGTCCTCGGGAACATCCAGCTGGCGAATCGTTCCGGAAGAAGGATTCATCTGATACAACGAATAATAATCCCGGTTTTCGGCGGTGAAATAGATTTGTCCGTCGGCCTTATCCCATACGGTCTGCATCACATTCGGATTAAACGTACGAGTCAACGGCTTTATCGACTTATCAGAAACATTCATCAAATAAAGCTGGGTATCGATCATACTGGGGGTCTGACCTTCCTTTACATTCTTTCCAATGCCACCCAGTGCCTCCGGAGAACCGGCAATCAGCACTTGCGAGGCATCCGGAGAAAACAGCGCATTCGAAATGAAACCGTCATCGCCCACCAATAACGTAGTCTGCAAGGTATTTACATCCAGCACGTACAAAGAGAACAAGGTGGTAGGCCGTGCTTCCAACCGGCGCCTGGTTACCATCATCAAAACCTTGCTGCCATCTGCAGAAATATCGGTAGCGAACACCTGCCGGTACCCGAAAGTCAATGGCTGCATCAAGCCTGAAGCCAGATCGTATCGGGCCAGATAAGTACGATTTCTCCACCCCGGCTGACGGTCATCCGGATCAATAACTTCATAAATTTCCTTCTTCTCTTTCGGCCCTTCCTGAACCAGTGAAAACAACAGATAGTCTTCCGTCGGAGAAAATCTGAAATCTCCTTCCGGAAGTGAAGTACTCAATACCGTTTCGGCACCCGACAAAGGGTTTACCTGTACCAATTCTCTTCCATTTACTCCCTGACGAGTCAGGTAATAGGCAGAAGAACGAGGCATCCAGTGCAATTCTTCGCTTCGTTGAGCCAGTACCTTGCCTGTAGACAATTCCTGTACCGAATACAGGTTTTCACTCTGCCCGCCGACCCGGGTTATACGATAGGACACAATCAGATACTTGCCGTCCGGAGAGACTTCTACTCCGGTATACCGTTTTCCGTGCAAGACATCGGCCAACGTATACAAACGGCCCTCTCCCTGATTCAGCGTAAAAATACCCTCCTGTTCAGTTTCCAACGATAATTCAGGAGTTTCCTTCTTTCCGGGAACAGACAAATACTTAATGACAATCTGGTGAGAGGCCGGTTCAAACGTCAACTTTAAATCGTCGCACAATTTACCATCTACATAAACCTGATAGGAATCAAGTCCCTTTACATGAAGTTCGGCCTTTCCATAACGAGTATTTTCAAGCGTAAATCCCAGCAGACTCAACGCATATTCATTTCCGTCCGCAGGCAACGCATCGGCCGTAAGCTGTTTACCTTGAGCTATTGCCTCCAGTGACAACGGAGTTTTCAACAACCGATCAGCTTTCCATGTATCCGTATTGACGTCTACACTATCGACCATATACGGCATTTTAAGCGGATAAGGACCCGCATAACTAAAAGATTTTATTTCCATACGTTCAGCATTCAACAATATTCCCCAACACAAGGAACATGCCAGCAATAATTTTCTTTTCATACAGTTCTCCATTATTTCTGTTTTCTACGCAAAAATATATATTTTTTACAAAAAAGTTTATTTCACAACGAAACAACTTTCTTTTTATTACCCCACAACAACAATAGCACACAAAAAAGAAAGTCCGTTAACAGGGAAAATCCCCCCATCAACGGACTTGTTTTATCTGTATCATACGCTATCAGAATACATCCAGTTCTGCCATCGTCGCAAATTCAGCTCCACCGGTTACATCCGTAGCAACCAACCGGACATAACGGGCTTTCACCGCCTTCTTGAAATAATGATAACGCTTGGTCGGATCATTCACCAGATTTCCGAACGTAAAATCCTCTACTTTCTTCCAGGTCTTGCCATCTGTACTTATCTCAAAACGTCCGGC
Organism: uncultured Bacteroides sp.; assembly: GCA_900553185.1. Classification (GTDB taxonomy): domain Bacteria; phylum Bacteroidota; class Bacteroidia; order Bacteroidales; family Bacteroidaceae; genus Phocaeicola. The sequence goes on along the minus strand of USCT01000001.1, from coordinate 184,414 downwards.
CGCAATCAAGCCTTTCGCATCCTTCTTCTGCGGTGTATAAGCAAAACCAGATACTTCTTCTTCCTTACCCAAATCGAGAGCAAATACATAAGAAAGTTCCTGTTCACCGGATACCCAATAGGTATCTGCCTGTTCATCGATGGCGGCAATCGCCGGATGTTCGGCCGCTTCACCCGACGCATCCAGAACCTTCCAGTCTTTCTTGACAAATCCCAGCCGTTCACGGGAAACCGCTCCCTTTCTTCCATGCAGGAAGGAAACCGCCTTCACTTCCCCGTTATCCAAAGCGAAAGGAGCCGTATACGATAGCGAAGCCTCATCCGGCTCACTACCGTCCGTCGTATAGTGAATCTGATAATCTATCGTATCCTGCGCCGATTCATTTTCCTTGTTATCGGCCCAATAAAGCCAACTGAAACCATCCTTCTTGGGGGCGATGGTTACCAAGCCCTCCGCATTTCTACCGACCGACAACATCGGAGGACGCTGCTGATAATAATGTGCGGACACCTGGCAGATAGCTGGAGCCATACGCGATTCCAATATACGAATCCGGATTTTGGCAGAAGTCACATCCGGAAACCGGAGAATACGTTTATGGCCGATATTGGTAGAGCGGGCCACTTCCTTCCATTGTCCGTCAATCCATGCATCAACGACATGTTTCTCCACCCGTTCACTATGCGTGGCAATGGCTTCCTGAATCACAATCCGGTTGAAGGTAATGGGTTGCGGTACGGAAAATACCAGTTCTTTCGGTCCTGTACCGTCCAAGAGCACAAACGTATTTTCATCTTTATCCAATACTTCTTTCGGTCCCTCTGCGCCGTCCAGCAGGCTATGACCATAGGTTTCCTGAATTCTCCTGCCGGTCTCTTCCAGAACCTCGACATCCGTATCCGAAAAACGTCCTTCCCGGTTAGGCGGAATATTCAAGAGGAAAATGGAATTACCTCCTACCGCACGTTCATAAATGTCGAATACATCGTCGGCGCTTCGGGTCTGCTGGCGGGTATCGTCCCGATAGAACCATCCAGCCCGGATAGACGTATTCGTTTCGGCAGGCTGGTAATGCAGGTAGAACGGTTTCTCACGGCTCAACAACACTTCCCTGCCTCCCAGGTCACCGTACAAGTCCATAAATTCCACCATCTCGGTCGGGTTCTCCGTATACGGAGTAATCACATTCCATTCGGATTCCCGCGTATTTCCGGCCTCGTTGCCACACCAGCGCACGTCTTCCCTTCCGAAAATAGTGGCGTTCGGAACCAATGTACGGATCATTTCTCGCCAGGCCTTGTAATTGTACTTTTGTCCGCCTTTGGTCTTGGGATGCGCGCCGTCGAACCAAACTTCATCTATCGGTCCGTATTCCGTCAGCAATTCAAACAACTGGTTCAGAAAATATTCATTATAATCGTCCAGTTCGAACTGGAATTTCGTCTTGACGGCGAACGGACGTCCGGGAACTTCCCGAGGGATGGTACGCAAGGTATACGGACTCAGGTTTCCATAAAGCCCGTCTGGACTTTCTATCTGATAGAGATCGGCCGGAGACAGGTAAACACCCAGTTTCAATCCATATTTCCGACAGGAAGCCGAAAGTTCTTTCATGATGTCACCTTTTCCGTTTTTATATCCCGTCGACATGATGCCATGTTTGGTATAACGGCTTTGCCACATTACAAACCCGTCATGATGTTTGGCCGTAAAGATAACCATCTTCATGCCGGCGGCCTTCATGGCCTTACACCACTGATCGGTATCCAAAGTTTTCAAATCAAAGATTTTGGGATCTTCCTTTCCCGTTCCCCATTCCAGACGGGTAAAGGTATTAGGTCCGAAATGGACGAACGCAATGAACTCGTTCCGTAAGGCTGCCAACTGATTGTCGGTAGGAACCACGTGAGCTGCTTTCCGGATAATCACATCATCGGTATCCCCTGCTTCAACTTTAATGGTACTTCCAGGAACTATCTCCTGTTGTTGCGCATACGACGACAAGCACACCGCCGAGGCAAACAACAATGCCAACCGTTTCAAATTGTGTCTCTTCATAGTCAGATTTTATCAATTCAATTATAAAAACAATAAGATGACTACAATATTCGCAAGATTTCCCGAATCCAGCAAACAATAATTGAACAAATCAATCTGATGGGACAAATTTTACGCCGAACGACAATCAACTCTTATTTTTCACAATCCTTCCGTTTCTCCTCTCCAAACCAATAATCATTTTTTAGTAATGCATCCAGTAAAACAATTTACACCTTTTGTTTACTTGAAGAAAAAGAAAAAACATTCTATTACCAACCCAACACCATTCCATTACATTTTTCCACGAATCTACGTCATCATTCAATAGAATAAGACGAAAAACAACCTTTTCCCAAACAACACAAGAATACCTATTTTTTGCGATTGCAGCATTTTTACATCGAATTTAACTTTGCACTCGCAATGCTAAAGAAGGCATCATGAATTCTATAACTATTTAAAATAAAGGATAAATTGGGAACAAAATTCAAACACAGCCTGCTGCTTCTGATGATATGGTTGGGGACTATGACAACATGGGCGCAGGGAACTATGATTTCAGGAAAGGTTATATCGACCGACAAAAGTGAAATAGATTTTGCAACAGTATACTTGAAAGGTACGAATTACGGATGTACCACCAACGAAAAAGGGCTTTATCACCTGAAAGCTCCTGTAGGTAAGTACACCCTCATCGTATCGGCCATCGGATACGAAACCTCCGAAAGACAAGTTGTATTGGCAGATGGCGAGCGTTTGAAACAGAACATCGTGTTGAAACCTTCGGTAACCGAACTGGATGAAGTAGTAGTGGTATCTACGGGAGTATCACGCGTGAAACGTTCAGCCTTCAATGCCGTAGCGGTCGACACCAAAGAGATGCAGAACTCCACCAAGAGCCTGAGTGAAGCCCTCACCAAAGCTCCGGGTATGAAGTTGCGCGAATCGGGCGGAGTAGGCTCGGACATGCAGCTCATGATGGACGGATTCAGCGGCAAGCACGTAAAGGTATTCATCGACGGAGTGCCACAGGAAGGTGTAGGAAGTTCGTTCGGGCTGAACAACATTCCGGTAAACTTTGCCGAACGCATCGAAGTCTATAAAGGAGTGGTACCGGTAGGTTTCGGGACGGACGCCATCGGTGGAGTCATCAACATTGTGACCAACAAGAAACGACGTAACTGGTTCCTGGACGCATCGTACTCGTACGGTTCGTTCAACACCCACAAGTCATACATCAACTTCGGACAAACATTCCGTAACGGATTCACTTACGAAATCAATGCTTTCCAGAACTATTCGGACAATGATTATTACGTAGATGCTCCGGTACAGGATTTCGCCACCGGAAACCTGAACGGAACGTACCAACGGGTGAAGCGATTCAACGACACCTATCACAACAAAGCGGTTGTCGGGAAAATAGGTATCGTCGACAAGAAATGGGCAGACCGGCTGATGTTCGGATTCACCTACTCGCACATGTACCAGGAAATCCAGACCGGTGTACGCCAAAGCATCGTTTACGGCGAAAAACACCGCAAAGGCCATTCGCTGATGCCTTCGCTGGAATATAGCAAACGGAACCTGTTGACAAAAGGACTGGACGTGACACTCACCGCCAACTACAACCGGAACGCCACGACCAACATCGATACCGCCGCTTACCAATACAACTGGCTGGGAGAGAAACAACTGATGAACTCCCGCGGGGAACAATCCTATCAGTACTCACGTGCGGATAACGACAACTGGAACGGCACACTGACCGTAAACTACCGCATCGGAAAGATGCACACACTCACGTTCAATCACGTTCTGAACGCTTTCCAACGGAACAACACCTCTCTGCTGGCCAATGAGGAACAGACGGATGAAATACCCAAAGAAACCCGCAAGAACATCTCGGGACTCTCTTACCGACTGATGCCTTCGGAACACTGGAACGCTTCGGTCTTCGGGAAATACTATAACCAGTATGTAGCCGGTCCGATGGCCACTACTACCAACCAGGACGATTACGAACGGATTACCCGCCGCACCGATGCATTCGGTTACGGGATTGCAGGCACCTATTTCATCCTGCCCGGACTACAAGTCAAGCTTTCCTACGAGAAGGCTTACCGCCTCCCAACCATCGAAGAGATGTTCGGCGACGAGGACCTGGAAATGGGAGAAATCACCATCCGCCCGGAAAATAGCGACAACATCAACCTGAACGTCAGCTACGGAAAATCGTTCGGCAAACATTCCGTCTACGTGGAAGGAGGACTGATTTACCGTGATACGAAAGACTATATCCAACGCAACGTAACCGACCTGAGTGGAGGAAAATACGCGGCCGCCTATACCAACTACGGAAAAGTCCTCACCAAAGGACTCAACCTTTCGGCACGGTATAGCTATAGCAACTGGTTCAGTATCGGAGGAAACTTCACACAGATGGATGTACGCGACAACATGAAAACCATGATCGGGACTACCGTCACCAACCTGGCCTACAAGGCACGCATGCCGAACCTGCCCTACCAGTTCGCCGACGTCGATGTAAACTTCTATTGGCGTAATCTGGGAGAAAAAGGCAACGTACTGACTCTGACGTACGACAACCAGTTCCTGCATAGTTTCTCCTACTACTCGCAGGTTATCGGTTCCAGTAGCGATTACATCGTGCCCAACCAGTTCTCGCACAATCTCAGCCTGTCCTATAGCCTGAAGAACGGCCGGTACAACCTTTCGCTGGAATGTCGGAACTTTACCGACGAAAAGTTATACGATAACTTCAGCCTTCAGAAAGCCGGCCGGAGTTTCTACGGAAAGGTACGCGTCTATTTCGGAAAATAATAAACTAAAAAGATAAATAATCATGAAAAAGAACCTTTTAATGGCCGGGCTCTTTGCAACCGCAATGACCGGAATGTGCTTAACTTCCTGTTCGGGTGAGGAGGTTGTCAACATCGATAACAATACCAACCATGGAAACGGAAACGAGGAACAGCCCGAAGTATCGACTTCACGCTACGTCATCGCCGCATCGGTGACCGCTTCGGGAAATACCACCAACGTATTGCTGACCGCCGAATCGTTGGAAGAAGGCAGTATCAGTACCGTCAGGAACGGACTGGTGAACGACGGAGCGACACAATGGGTATATTACAACAACCAATACCTGTACGGCCTGAGCTACAACCAGGGGAATGCCGGTATCACCACTTCCTTCTACCTGGACAATAACGGCAACCCCCAAAAACGAAACGGAGAATTTGCCGTAAGACGTTTCACCACTTACGGTACTTACGGGAAATATGTGATGACTACTTCGACCGGTGACGGACCTACCGAATGGAACGACACAAACGGTTACACCCCGAAATCGTTCCTGATTTCCTACCTCGATACCTCTGCCGATACCTATACCACCAACAATACCCAGAACGAAGCCTACCTTTCCGAGAACTTCCTGGGAAACGGCGAATACGTAACGTTAGCCGGACTGCTGGAAAATAACGGGAAACTCTTCAGTGCCGCCGTGCCAATGGGACTGAGCCAGTACGGAACCAAATACGAAAACGGCAAATGGGTACTCCCAGGCAACGAAGACCTGATCAAGACCGAATCGGGAGGTTCCGGAAGCGGTTCATACAGCAAAGATGAATTACAATGGACACAATACCCCAACGAATGCTGGGTAGCCATCTTCACCGACGAAACCTTGACCGACAAGGAGCTCATCAAGACCGATAAAATCAGCTACGCCTGTGGACGCTACAAGTCACAATATTATCAGATGATCTGGGCAGACGGCAACGGCGACATCTACGTATTCTCGCCGAGTTATGCCAAGACGATGAGCGATACCCGCCAGCAGACTACTCTCCCGGCAGGTGTAGTACGCATCCCGTCCGGAGCGGAAGACTTCGACGATTATTATTGTAACCTGGAGGCACTGAGCGGAGGAAATTCGTTCCTGCGTTGCTGGCCGATAGCCGAGGATTATTTCCTTCTGCTGATGTACGACCGTCCGTTGACCGAAACCGGATTCACCGCCAACCAGCTGGCCATCTTCAAGGCAAGCGACAAGAAACTGACCTACGTAAGCGGACTTCCGTCGACCGATCTGATTTCCGGATTCGGAGGAACTCCGTATATCGAAAACGGGAAAGCATACGTCACGGTGACGACTACCGAAGGCTACCCGGCCATCTACAAGGTTGATCCGTCGACCGCTACCGCCACCAAAGGCCTGACCGTAGAGGCAACCCAATTGAGCGCCGTAGGAAAACTGAACATTCAGGAATAATACTTGTTATAAGTATAAACCCGTGGGCTGAAACCGATGAAGATCCTGTCTTCACCGGACAGTCCCTATTTTAACCATTATACCGCATGAGAAAAATTTTTGCCAAGATTCATCTCTGGCTTTCCATTCCCCTAGGCATCTTCATTTCCATTATCTGCCTCACGGGAGCCATCCTGGTATTCGAGCAGGAAATCACCCAGGCACTGAATCCGAAGTTATATCGTGTCGAGACGACTTCGGAAAATACTCCCCTGTCGCCTTCGGAACTGGCAGAAGCCATAAACCGACAAGTTCCCGATACCCTCCAGCTTACAAGCCTTCAATTCGCCCAAGATCCGGAGAAACCGGTCTGGGCAGGATTCAAGAATGCCGGCAAAAAGACTTTAAGCGTCAATCCGTATACCGGCGAGATGAACGGATGGAGCAAAAACTATCCCTTCTTCCAGGAGGTACGGAAACTACACCGCTGGTTATTGGATGCTCCCGCCAGAAAAGGCGAAAAATCCGTGGGAAAGGCCATCGTCGGAATTACAACCCTGCTGATGGTCGTTATCCTCATCAGCGGACTGGTCATCTGGATTCCACGCACTACAAAAGCCCTGAAGAACCGCTTGAAAATCAGTTGTACGAAAGGATGGCGCCGGTTTTGGTACGATAGTCACGTAGCCACAGGCTTCTATACCCTGATATTCCTGCTTGTCATGGCCCTGACCGGGCTGACCTGGTCGTTCGGATGGTACCGTACCGCCGCCTATTCCCTGTTCGGAGCCGCTCCGCAGGCGATGGAAACCAGCCACGGTCATGCCGGAAAGCCTCAGGAAGCAGACTCGTCCCAACATCGTAACAGACAAGACGGAGACTCGAAAACAGGTCGTCAGGCACGCCCGGATGAATCGGACAAAGCTTCAAGTAATCAGATACGTCTGTATCAGACATGGAATCGGGTACTGGCCGGCCTGCAACGGACTTATCCGGCCTATACCTCCATCAAGCTGGAACAAGGTAGCGCGCAGATAGTCACTTCGCCCGAAGGCTCGTTACGTAAAAGCGATACCGCACGTTTTCAGGCAGGCAATGGAAACATTACCGGTATTATCACCTCCGATCAGGCACCGGTTTCCCAGAAGATGAAAGGCTATTTCTATAGTTTCCACACCGGAAGCTGGGGAGGCATCTGGACCAAAATCCTTTACTTTCTGGCCGCCATTCTCGGAGGAATATTACCGCTGAGCGGTTACTACCTCTGGTACAAAAAGAAACAGGGTTCGTCTTCACGAAGAAAAGCCTGACAAGCCAAAGTCAAAGCCATCCGGGAAATGATTTTCTTCTCGTTTCCCGGATGGCTGTTTTTATCCGCGACAATCGAATTTTTCAACCTGATCCGAAAAAAAGAGAACCTATCGGGAAAAAAGCCGGAACGCAAAAGTTTCTACTTTGCATTTCACGAGCTTTGTGCTATCTTTACCGCAAATTCTAAACTCTATCGAATATGGCTGTTATCCTTGGCATAGATGTAGGCGGAAGTACTACCAAAATAGTAGGAATCGAGAACGGAAAACTCAAATCGCCGCTTTTCATTACCGCTACCGATCCTGTGACCTCCCTCTTCGGAGCCTTTGGTAAATATTTGTACGATAATCAGATAACCCTCGGAGACATTGAGCAGATTATCCTTACGGGGGTGGGAAGCGCTTACATCAGCACCCCGTTATACGGATGTCCTACGGCCAAGACCGACGAATTCATAGCAAACGCACTGGGAGCCAAGTACCAGAGCGGACTTGACCGGCTGATAGCGGTAAGCATGGGAACCGGAACCTCTTTCATTCAGGTAGAAAACGACGACATCAAGCATCTGGGAGGTATCGGTATCGGAGGAGGAACCCTTCAGGGACTTTCACGCCTGATGCTGAAAACACACGATATTCACCAGGTCATGGAACTGGCGAAAGCCGGAGACATTTCGAACATCAATCTCCAGATCAGGGACATCTGCAACCGCCCCTTGCCGAATCTGCCCATGGAAGCCACCGCTTCCAATTTCGGGAAGGCCGAAAGCAACGCTACCGAAGGCGACATTGCCATCGGCATTATCTACATGGTGCTACAGGCTATCGGAAGCGCGGCACACCTGGCCGGACTGAACAGCGGTATAAAAGACTATGTACTCATCGGAAACCTGTCGACACTCCCCCAGTGCCGCGAGATATTCAACGGCATAGAAGCGCTCTACCGGATACGTTTCCACATTCCACCGTATTCGGAATACCGCACGGCCCTGGGGGCAGCCTTGAGTTACATCAATCGGCAGGAAGGAATCAAGCCTTTATAATCCGGTCTATCTCCGACAATTCTTCTTCGGTAAACGAAGTATTCCGAAGCGCTTTCAGGTTATCGGCCAGTTGTTCCACCGAACTGGCTCCTACAATGACCGACGTCACCCGGTCATCCTTCAAAAGCCATGCCAGCGCCATCTCGGCCAGTGTCTGCCCGCGACGGGCCGCCACGTCATTCAGCCAGGCAATCTTCTGAAGCAATGCCGGTGTAAGTTCCTCTTTCTTCAGATAACCGCCCCGGGCTACCCGCGAATCCGCCGGAATACCCTGCAGGTAACGGTTCGTAAGCAACCCCTGAGCGAGAGGCGAAAAGGCTACAAACCCACATCCATGTTCCTGTGCCTCCCGCAAGATACCTTCGTCTTCCGGTTCCCGGTTCAGCATGTTGTAACGTCCCTGATACAGAAGGCAAGGCACATCCCGTTCCTTCAGGTACTGATAGGCGAAACGGGCCGCTTCGGGAGGATATTTCGAGATACCTACATACAAGGCCTTTCCCTGACGCACAATATCGACCAATGCCTGCAACGTTTCCTCCAGCGGAGTAACCGGATCGAAGCGGTGGGAATAGAAAATATCCACATAATCCAGATTCATCCGTTTCAGGCTCTGATTCAAACTGGCCATAAGATATTTGCGTGAGCCCCATTCACCGTACGGACCGGGCCACATATCGTGACCGGCCTTCGTAGATATGAACAATTCGTCCCGATAAGGGGCAAACGAAGACTTCATGACCTGTCCGAAGGTAGCCTCGGCCGAACCGTAAGAGGGTCCGTAATTATTGGCCAGGTCAAAGTGTGTGATTCCCTGATCGAACGCATAATGCAATTTCCGTCTGCTATTCGACAACGTATCCACATCGCCGAAATTATGCCACAGACCCAGCGAGATTTCCGGCAAAAGCACGCCGCTCCGGCCTGCCCGGCGATAACTCATGCCACTCCGGTAACGTTCCGGACTGGCTGCATACACATCATCTATCATAATTGTAAATTCAAATTTAAACTGATTGTTCCGTCTTTTAGATTCTACTAACAAACCTACAAAAAAGATTTGAATCGGACAACACTCTGGAACCTTTCGTCCAAGGAAGTTCAAATCTTCTTTATCCGTTTCCATTTTTTTGCCTATCTTTGCCCCACAATATTTCAATCTTTGCAAGATATGAAGCGGATTACACTTACGGCTCCTGCCAGCATTCGGACAACCATCCAGTTGCCCTCATCGAAAAGTATCTGTAACCGTGCACTGATCATCAATGCACTGGCCAAAGGTACATACGTACCCCAGAATCTGTCGGATTGCGACGATACACGGGTAATGACACGTGCCTTGCAGGATATGCCCGAAACCATTGATATACTGGCGGCCGGAACGGCCATGCGCTTTCTTACGGCTTTCCTGTCGGTAACCGAAGGTACCCATCTCATCACCGGTACGGCACGCATGAAGCAACGCCCCATCCAGATACTGGTAGACGCCTTGCGGACACTGGGAGCCAGTATCGAATACGTAGAAAACGAAGGATTTCCACCCCTCCGTATCACCGGAAGCCGACTGACCGGAAGCGAGCTTTCCCTGCCCGGCAATGTCAGTTCGCAATACATTTCGGCCCTGCTCATGATTGCTCCTACCCTCGAACAAGGGCTGACTCTCCACCTGACGGGCGAAATCATTTCACGCTCGTACATCAACCTTACCCTGCAACTGATGCACGAATTCGGCGCCGAAGCCGGATGGACCACGGAAAATACCCTGAGCGTATCTCCCCGTCCTTACCGTTCCAGACCCTATTACATCGAAAGTGACTGGAGCGCTTCTTCGTACTGGTACGAGATAGCCTCGCTGGCCGATGAAGCCGAAATAGTACTTCCCGGATTGTTCCGTCATAGTTTCCAGGGCGATTCCAAAGTAGCCGGACTCTTCGAACCGCTGGGCGTAGAAACAATCTACGAAGAACAGAGAGTCGTTCTCCGGAAAAACGGCAACCGCATCCCCCGCATGGACTATGATTTCATCAACCAGCCCGACCTGGCACAGACCTTCGTGGTAACCTGCGCCCTGCTGGACATCCCCTTCCGGTTTACCGGACTCCAAAGCCTGAAGATAAAGGAAACCGACCGTATAGCCGCCCTCATCGCCGAGATGAAGAAACTGGGATACGTCATCCGCGAAGCCGAAGGCTCCATCCTCTACTGGGAAGGCGAACGTTGCGAGGCCGATGCAGTTCCGGCCATCGATACCTACGAAGATCATCGCATGGCCATGGCTTTTGCTCCGGCCATACTCCGGCTAAAAAGACTGGACATCAATCATCCGGAAGTGGTATCAAAATCCTATCCCCACTATTGGGAAAACTTATTAACCGCTGGTTTCGGCATTACTGAAGTATAGACAGACATGATTATTTTAGTACTGATTCTTATCGGAGTAATCGTATTCGGACTCGTAGCCGGTTACTTTTACAACAAAAACATACAAAAGAAAATAGACAAAGGCGAGCTGAAGGAAGAACCGAAAGTAGTTACGGTAGACAGCGAATGTTGCGGACAACACCAGATTTGTGAAAAAGAAAGCCTGCTGGCCGCCGTAAGCAAACAGATAGAATATTACGACGACGAAGAACTGGACCGTTTCAAAGGACGTACCGCCGAAGAATATGCGCCGGAAGAAGTGGATGAGTTCCGCGAAATCATGTATACCATGAAGGAAGAAGAAGTGGCCGGATGGTGCCGCAGCCTCCAGCTCCGGGGTATCGAGCTCCCCGACGAAATAAAAGACGAACTGTTTCTGATCGTCGGCGAACGACGGTTCCACTAATTCCTCCAGCATACGCCATGAACAGTATTCTCGAACTTCTGGATTACACCTTCTTCCAGCACGCCCTGCTGGGAAGCCTGTTTGCCAGCATAGCGTGCGGCATTATCGGAACGTACATCGTAACCCGACGGCTGGTTTTCATCAGCGGAGGAATCACCCATGCCTCGTTCGGAGGTATCGGTATCGGACTCTATACCGGCATTTCGCCCTTGCTGGCCGCGGCCGTCTTTTCCGTACTCTCCGCCTTCGGAGTAGAATGGCTCAGCAAGAACAGCGACATGCGGGAAGACTCGGCCATCGCCGTGTTCTGGACGTTCGGCATGGCCATCGGGATCATCTTCAGCTTCCTGGCTCCCGGATTTACTCCCGACCTTTCCTCCTTTCTTTTCGGAAACATCCTGACCATCACCCGTACCGACATCCTGCTGCTGGCCATACTCAGCGTGGTCCTGGCCGTCTTCTTCGCATTGTTCCTGCGCCCCATCATGGCCATTGCTTTCGACCGTGAGTTTGCCCGTTCACAACGCATGCCGGTCACTTTCTTCGAGTATACCCTGATGATGCTGATTGCCCTGACCATCGTTTCCTGTCTTCGGATGGTAGGTATCGTGCTGGCCATCTCCCTGCTTACCGTACCGCAGATGACCGCCAACCTGTTTACCTACAGCTTCAAGAAGATCATCTGGCTTTCTATCGGAATCGGTTACATCAGTTGCCTGGGAGGACTGCTGTTGTCGTACAAGCTACAGATTCCCTCCGGAGCCGCCATCATATTCGTCTCCATCATTCTGTATGCAATATCGAAAATTACCCGTCAGATAGCCAGACACGGATAATCCCCCTCCGTCACGAGGCCGGCAGAAGAAGAGACATCAGTTTTTCAGAGGCGAATACGCGTTTCTCCTTTTTTTTCGTTACTTTTGCCTCATCTAAAATATCAGGAATATATGGAAATAAAGATTACATCACTCGATCATATCCATGAAGCTGCCAAACAATTCATAGCAGCAATGGGTGACAACACCGTTTTTGCCTTCTACGGAAAGATGGGAGCCGGAAAAACTACTTTTATCAAAGCTGTATGCGAAGAACTGGGAGTGACCGATGTCATCAACTCACCGACATTCGCCATTGTCAACGAATACCGTTCGGAAGACGCCGGCGAACTGATCTACCATTTCGACTTCTACCGCATCAAGAAACTGGAAGAAGTGTATGACATGGGCTACGAAGACTATTTCTATAGCGGCGCGCTCTGCTTCATCGAATGGCCGGAACTGATTGAAGAACTCCTGCCGGGCGATGCAGTAACCGTAACCATCGAAGAACAGGCAGACGGAAGCCGTACCGTACGTTTCGATGCGCCCGAAGACTAAACCCATATAAACGGCCATGATCACCCACTACATCATACAAGCCATCTTTGTACTGGTAGGACTTCTTACCCTGCTGGCTTCCCTATTCAACTGGGACTGGTTCTTTACGGCCCGAAATGCCCAGTTCATCGTCGCAAACACGGGACGTAAGCGTGCCCGCCTTTTCTATGCGGCCCTGGGAGTACTGATGATTGCCACGGGTATCTATTTCTTCCTGTCCATACAAGGAATTGTAGCCTAACAACAACCATACCATATTCAGAAAGAACATCCTTGCAGGGTAATTTGCTCTTCAAGGATGTTTTTTTATATCTTCCTGCCAAACAGGAAATTCCTTCACCCATTGAGACAACAGTCCTTCCTCCGGAACCCGTATTTTCCACAAAAATTCAACCTTCCCGTAACTTCCGGCCTCTTGCGGCGACTAACAGAATAAAAAACAACATGAACAAGGAAAAGGAATTTACAGACCGCCTGATGCAGCACCAACATATCATCTATAAAATCTGTCTGATGTATGCGGATGAAAAAGAAGACATAGCCGACCTGTATCAGGAAACGGTCTACAACCTGTGGAAAAGCTACGACCAGTTTGAAAACCGGAGCCGCTTCAGTACATGGGTCTACCGGATTACCCTGAATACCTGCATTACGGATATCCGGCAACGGAAACGAAAAGGTACAAACTGCCCACTTGAGCTGGCAAACATCAATCTCCTGGAAGAAGACGACCTCAAACAGGAAATGCTGAAGGAAATGTATGCCATGATACACCGGCTCAACAAGCTGGACCGTATGTACATCATGCTATGGCTGGACGGAAAGACTTACGAAGAAATAGCCGAAATCATCGGAACAAACCGAAACCAGGTAGCTACACGACTTCACCGCATCAAAGAAAAGCTGAAAAACGACATCAACCTTTAATATCCACTATCATGAACCTCGAAGAATTACAAACACTATGGAAAGAGTTGGACAAGAAAATCCAACAACAAGAACTGTTGCGTCAGGAAGAAATCAGACGCATTCTCACCACCCGCAAGGAATCCAGTCTGGAAAAACTGATACGCGTGGAACGTACAGGGCTGGTATTTCTCATCGCATGCTCCCTGTTTTTTGCCGTAGCCTGGACACAAAATCCTTACTTCGGCATGCTGAACGGAATCCTGGTGTCCCTGCTTCTGCTGACAGGACTTCTATTTCAGATCCGGTCCTGCCGGATGCTCCGAAACATCCAGAAAGAAAAGAACCTGGAACTGCAACTGATGAAAATTGTTCGGTATAAACGGAACACCAACCTTTCATACCTGATAGGATATGCAGTCGCCTTCGCCTTCATTGTCCTGTTCATGGTACAATTCGGCAGTATAAGGGCCCTACTGATACTGTTGGGAATAACCGGACTGGCACTGACCGTCGATTTCTACCTGTACCACTACATCACCGACAAGGTGAACGGTTTCATCCAGGCCAACCGGGAACTGACCCAGTTTCACCGATAAATCTCTCTAAAAAAAACGTCCGTTCGTTTGAACAAAAACGAACGGACAAATGAAAGCAACCAAACTCACGTTTTACATCAAACGAACGGACGAATTTACATCCATTCATTTATCATTGAGGTGTACTGAATTTAGTTGACGGGTTAATAATTAAAATCATATATAGGTTTACACCTTTTCGTATTAAAACCTGATAAGGTTGTCACTGTTGCAAAGTTACACCTAAAAAGGTTTACACCAAACTTTGTATGACAAAAAAACTCATCGCTCGGGGAGCGCCGTGCGGCAAGGGGCGGGGCCCCGTCCCGACGAGCACATCCGTCAGCTTTGTCTGTAATCCATAAGCGGATTCATACTTCTTCCTGTCAGGATTTCCATCGGAGTTTTCATACCGAGAGCCTTATGTGGCCTTGCCCTGTTATACATATCAATGGACTTCTCTATAACCCTGCTTACCTGCTCAAAGTTCAAATCACCGTCATTGAAGAACCATCCGTTCTTTATTGTATTGTTCATTCTCTCAGCCAGTGCGTTATGAAGCGGATCTCCTGTCTACGTCATACTTATTCTTATCCTGTTTGATTTTAGAAGGTCTGTATATGCTTTTGAAGCATACTGTACCCCTCTGTCCGAGTGATGTATCATTCCTTCTATATCAATCCCATAAGAATGATATGTTTCAATAGCCTGATTTATAGCCTTTAGCGGGCCATCCACCTCCAGTGTCCTGGTCAGTGAATATCCAATGATAAACCTGCTGTAGGCATCCGTTACCAGTGAAAGGTATGCAAAACCTTCTGTGGTGTAGATATAGGTTATGTCACATACAACAAGAGAACCGTTCCTGCATGGTTTGAATTTAGGTGATGTATTCAACAGATCATTATAAATACGGAAACCGTGTCCTGAGTCCGTAGTATGCGGTCGGTATCTTTTCCTTCTGAGCATCAGGCCATTGGAACGAAGTATATTATAGAACCTGTCCCTTCCTATTGTAAACTTGTCCTTGAAGTATTGCCGGCATAGTTCATAGAGTTCACGGCAGCCGGCTTTGGGAAGCCTGTCATCACTACGGATATACATACAATAAAGTACTATACTGGCAGAAAGTATGTCAACCTCATCAGAACTATAGTTATGTTTATAATATCCCTGTGCAGATATGCCAAGTAAACGACAGAGTGGGCGTACGGGATAACAATACCCACTCTGCGATAACTTTCTGATTACTTGGCATCTGAGTTTTTTCTTACAGGGATGTTATATGTCTTCTCTGCAAGGTCTATCATACAGTCGTATGCATCACGTGCCATGTTTGAACGTTTCAGTTCTGCTTCCAGGGATTTTATCTTCTTTTCCAGCTCATATATCTGGTCATGAAGTTCCTGTTCTGTCTGACTTAATTTCTTACTCATAACGGGACTTGGTTTATCTTCAAGTCCAAAGATACGAAGCCAGCGCAGAATTGTTGTGCGTTTAAGACCTTTTTCTCTCTCAAATTCTCTTTGGTTTAAGGAAGAAGAGAGATATTCCTCCAAATAAGACAGACATTCGTCTTGGGAATACTTACGATATTCGCGCATATTACTAAATAATTTGTGTCAACTTATTTAGTACACTACACATCAATATAAATGCCTTCCAGAAGTATAAAAATAACCTGCTTCCTTCCCTAACTACGACTATTCACATTGCTCCAGCAGAAGGGGTTTCAGCACCTTTACCCAACGTGCATACCCATCTTTGTTCAAGTGCAAGTGATCGTCCTGAAACAGTTCATCCCGAACATTCCCCCCTTCGTCCAATAAAGGCGTACACACGTCTACATAAGTTAAATAAGGGGTTAATCCGGCAAATTCTTCCATCAAGACATTCAATATATGTTGCTTTTCACGCAGATTCTTACGAGACAATGAATGCTTTATCGATAAAAAATAAATGGGGGTCTGTGGATAGTCCTCATGTACCTGATTCAGAAAAACTCTGTAAAGATCAAATACCTCTCCGACCGTCAAATCTCCCTCTTCCCATCCACAGATGTCGTTATCGCAATAAAAGACAATCGCTTTCGGCCGATATGCCGAAAAAACAGTGTGATAGTTGAAAAACAAATCACGCAATGTGGCACCTCCGTATCCTCTGTTCACTACCTTCAACGGAGACATGCTTTGCGGAAGCTCCGGCCATAAGCGAATGGATGAACTACCTACAAAAAGAACATCGCAATGAAAATCAGTGACAGAAGCATCTTTCTGCCTGAATGCTTTCATCTCATCTTCATAACGGGTTAACCATTGAACTTGTGACTTGTTCCTTACAGATAATGTTTTCTGAATTTCGATGGAATCATTGGGTTGTTCAACAGCCTGTTGAGTACCAACAGAAGCATTGCATACATTTCCCATCGATGCACTGGCACCGATGAACAACAACGTTATTAAAACAGGTTTTACAATACTCATTTTCTTTATCATTTAAATCAAAAGTCAGTTTAAATATGCTTGAATAAAATATCAGCCCGGTCACTTCGGGAGAATCTTTCGTTTCCACTTCTACACGTTTTTCCTCCTCTCCTCAATCTCAGAAACAAGATTCAAGCAAACTACTTAATGGACGGCATCCAGATTCAACAGCATCCTGTTCCGGTATACAGTTTTCTGAGCCAGTTGTTGCACGTACTCTGCCAGTTCCGCATCAAGTCCATCTAAAAAAGCAGACTGGTACGGCTTCTGAAAGATAGTCGCCCAAATAACATTGGCCGCCAAATAGGTACCCAAAACCGAAGGATGGGTTCCATCCGGCCAGTACAAGGTATGAAAAGGCCTTTCCTTACGCATCTGTTTCCAGGCCATCCCTACGGGAGCACACCAGCCGTTATTTTGATAGGCCATTTCAAGATAACTTATCATCAAACGATCCTGCATACCTTCGTAGGTATTTACAATCGGATAATGCTCCATTTTATGCAGACATCCGTCTTTATGTCCCCAAGTCATATAGTAAATAACTTTAGCCTGAGGATTGTACGCATGAACCAGGCTGTCCAACTGCCGAGCATACGGATAAGTTTCCCTGGCTACGGTTTCTGTGGGTTTTGCCGGTGCCGAACTCTGTTCCTGCAACACAACATAATCCCATGTACCCTTCCTTATGGCCTTTAATTCCTCCTTATTCTGTAAATGACGTTTCAGCGTACACCCTCCCGGAGTATATGCTTCATAAGCTATTTTTATACCATTATCCGGATTGATCTGCAATGCCAGCTTTTGAACTTTTTCAGGCAAATCATGATAATACGTATAACTGTTTCCAATAAACAAGATTCTCAATGAGTCTGTTTCTGCCTGTACCGCCAAGGCACAGGCCAGAAACATTCCCCATAAGAATAAAATCCTCATTCTCATATTTTTATATTTGTACCTATTGATTACCAATAACCGTCACCTGTTCCCCAAACAACAGGGAATCGGCTATCTTGTCTTTTCCATATTATTTCTTCTCCGGAATAAGTCTTATAGCAAACCCGCCTCCAGCTGCAATGTGTTGTTTCAGACGGCTTTTACTGTCAATCTTTTTCTCTGTTATAAGATATGACTGCGGATTTTCTTTCCAGTCGGCATCTTTGCCGTCGGCATAGATGGTTGCCTTATAAACCACGTCCTTGGGTAGGAAGCTGAAATCAATGACAGCCGTTCTGGGATTCTCATCGGTTATTCCTCCTACATACCAGTCATCCGATTTCTTATCTTTACGGGCCACGGTTATATAGTCGCCCGGTTCAGCCTCCAGATAACGGCTGTCGCTCCAATCTACAGGGACATCTTTGATAAACTGAAAAGCATCTGCAAAACGTCTGTAGTTATCCGGTAAGTCACAGGCCATCTGCAACGGACTAGGCATTGTCAAATACAAAGCCAGCTGACGGGCCAGCGTCGTACCTGCCTGTCCGGTCTTTCCCTCGTGATAATAGCTGAGTCTTGTTTCGAACAGACCCGGCGTATAATCCATCGGTCCACCTTTCAATCTGGTAAACGGCAATATGCAGGTATGCTCGGGAGGATTTCCTCCCATAGACTCGAATTCTCCACCTCTGGCCGATTCCTGAGCCAGCCAGTTGGGATAAGTTCTGCACAGACCGGTAGGACGCACAGCCTCATGACTATCTACCATAATGTGATAATCTGCCGCACGTTTCGCCACATACAGGAAATGATCGACCATCCATTGTGAGGAGTGATGTTCACTTCTGGGAATAACGGCACCTACGTATCCGGTTTTCACAGCATTGTAACCGTGATCGACCATGAAACGGAAAGCACGGTCCAGCTGGCGTTCATAATCGGCGGCATTGGCCCCTGTTTCATGATGCATAATTAACCGGACATTTCTCTGAGAAGCATATTTCTGTAATTCCGCTACATCAAAATCGGGATAAGGTTTGTCGAACAGGAACTGTCTGTTCTTACGATATCCAGCCCAGTCTTCCCAACCTTCATTCCAGCCTTCTACCAGAACAGCCGGAATACCGCTTTCTGCAGCAAAATCAATGTATTTCTTGACATTCGCCGTATTTGCCGCATGCCGTCCATTCGGTTTCAACGTAGTGTAATCCGTAATTCCAGGCTTGGCCTTGTAATAATCGCTATATGCCCACGTGCGATGTGTCCCGATAAACATTTCCCACCATACACCGATGTATTTCTGCGGTGTAATCCATGATACATCTTCCAGCTTGCAAGGCTCGTTCAGGTTATATATCAGCTGGGAAGCCAGAATATCACGTGCGTCGTCACTTACAATAATTGTACGCCAAGGTGTATTAAAAGGTAATTGAAGATAAGCGGCGACTCCATTACGATCGGGGGTAAGATGGGCGGACAGGCTGTAAGTACATGTATCCACATCCAGAGCCATAGCCGGATATCCTACCAAGGCCGCCTCATGAATATTCACATACTGTTTTCCGTCAGGCGATTTCATCAACAGGGGAGTCTGGACAGACAATCCTCCGATAGCCTGACTTTCAGAGTGACGCCCTTTCCTTTTACGGATAGGATCTCCCGTCTTTGACATCGGAGCTTTTACATAAAGGTATTCATCCGTATCGTAATCGCCAGGAATGCAATACATCGTATAATCACCCGGCATATTAAACTCGGTACTTTCATCCATCAGGGTCAGGTAGTTCACACCTTGCTGTTCAGGAAACTCATAACGGAATCCTAAGCCGTCATTGAACAGGCGAAAGCGGACCCGCATCAACGTGTCATTCTTCGAGAATGTCACAGACATCTCATTATAATGATTCCTTACCTTGGAATATTCTCCCCAGACAGGTTCCCAGACCTCATCGAATGTCGTAGAATCTACGTGCTGCACAGCAAATCCTTTTACAAAATCAGCTTCCTTGCCCGACAAGCCCAGATGGCTTTTATTCACGAGGGGATTTCCCTTGTATTTTAGCGAATAAACAGGCTGTCCGTTATCATCCACGTTGACCTTAAGAAACAATTCTCCATCAGGAGACTTTATTTCCTGTGCCTCCAAAGGTTCTGCAAAGGCATTTACAAAAAGCAGGGCACATGCTATACAATAACCAATCTTACTCATAGACAATGTTATTTATAATAAATGACATAATGATAAGCCGGAAGTTCCATTGAAGCTGGCATCTCAACAGATTTCCCATCAAACATATCTTGCATGGTCACGCCGCTATAAGTGATCGGGACCTTAACTGTTACAGGGGTATCTGATGTGTTGACCATAACCAGAAGGACATGTCCGGGAATAGTATGAGTAAATACGGCAGCATTCTCTGCCTCATACGTCTTTATCTCTCCACTCCGTACTTCGGAAGTTGCTTCATACACCTTGTTAATGGCCGCATATTCCTGTTCCAGATCCGAATCCCATGTGAGCGGATTATAATTGAAAAACGAAAGTACTCCGCCAAGTTTTGTTTCCATCGATGAATAGACCAAAGGAATTCCCTCAAGCATGGCGGTCAATGTATAAGCGGCAGGTAGCGCATCTGCCGAGCCATAGAGTGAAGCCATGGTACTCTGAGAGGCTACATCATGATTACTGACATAGCGCATGGAGTTTTTTCCTTCGGGTACAGCCGAATATACCTCACGTGCTTTCTCATAGAATGCGGTAAAGGTTGTCTTTCCCTGAAACAAATCCTTGAGATAAGATGCGTACTTCCAGTCGTAAACCATATCAAATCCATCATCGAAGAAAGTTTCTCCCTCACTCTCTGAAAGCATAATCAGGTCAGGATTAATCATACGCAACTGTGCAATAGCGTCTGCCCAGAAATCATGTGGAACTCCCTCGGAATAATCACAACGGTAACCGTCTATTCCAACTTCATTCACCCAATACTTCATGGCCTCAACCATTGCTTTTCTCATCTCTTCATTATCATAATTCAAGTCAGCCACGTCATTCCAGTTCTGACCTGCGGGTGAAGTAATGTTTCCTTCATTATCAACAGTATACCAGTCCTCATGCTGATCGATCCACACATGATCCCACGACGTATGATTGGCAACCCAGTCAAGTATCACTTTCATGTCCATAGAATGTGCCTTATCGACAAGCGATTTCAGGTCGTCCAGGGTTCCATAAGTGGCATTCAGCGCTTCGTAATTCTTAATGCAATATGGAGAACCGACAGATTTCAATTCTCCGGGTTCATACACAGGCATCAGCCATAAGACATTGGCACCCATGTTCTTGATTTCGTCCAGACGGTCGCTGATAGCATGAAAGCAATCGGTCCTGGAGAAGAAACGCGGATTGGCCTCATAGATGACCATCTTATTATCAAACTTCAAGGAGGTTGGAGACTCCGGTTCATCGGGCATAGCCATGGCACTGTTAGAAGAACATCCTCCCATAGAGAAAATATTTACGGCCAACAGGCAAGATATCAATAAATGTTTCATAAGACAAAAGATTACAATATTCTATAAGAAACTGCCTGAACGCGTACGTCCAGCACAGTTTCCTAGTATTAAAGGTTTTATTTATCACTCGGTTTCTTCAGATACGCCACCTCCCTCATAAGTTTCAGGATCGACTTCCGTACCACCGTTTCCGGTAATGGTGAAATAATAGTCGCGGTTCAGTACAACCGAAGAAAGATCAAACTGAGAACCTCCGTTATTATCGTTCATAATAAGGTTATAAGTCATGCCCTCATTGGCAGCTCCGGTATCGAAATACTGATAACGGACGCCATTCACTGTAACTTCTCCAGTAGGAGTCACGCCAGGCCATGCACCGAAAAGTTCAGGAATATCGCTTCCCCAAGCGTACATTGCCAAAGCGTTCCATCCGCTCAAGTCTTCAATAAAAATAGCGTATCCGTCGTGTTCGACTTCCGGCTCTGCATTCGGATCAATTTCTGTCACTCCGTCCGGAGTAAGTTCCAGGTAATAGTCGCGGTCCAATGTCACCGGGAAATCAGCCAGCTGGGAACCATTATTGTTATTATTGAAAATCAGATTCAGAGCCATGCCTTCATTGGATTCTCCCGTATCAAAATATGTATATTCTGTACCTGATACGGTAGTGACTCCTGTAGGTCGCATGCCCGGCCATGCTCCAAAAGCTTCGGCATCACCGTACGCATACATGGCCAGTTCGTCATATTCCGAATGATCGACAACGTAAATAACATATCCGTCATGCTGTTCTGTACCTGAATCCGGATCTTCAAAATAAGAAGCCCAACGTGATACAGTTACATTGGTACGCGTATTCAGTGACGGATTGTCAACATGCAATATTTCCGTTCCATCCAACGCACATTCCTTTCCTTGGGAAGTGGAATAAAAATAAAAGCCATCAGACAAGGACGTTCCTTCAGAGAATGTGTTTGGATCCAGGTAAATACCGTATTTGTAATCATAATCAGAAGCCTTTTCCAACTGCCACAATGGATTGTTTACGGCATTAGATTCTCCTCCATTAAAGGACCCTACGATAAATATCTTGTCGTCGACAGGGGTTGTGGAAGGAACGATAACCTCCAGCAGGATCCGATCTTCACGCAACTCAAACCGGGGAAGTTCGCTTTCAAAAACAATTTCCTCTTTTTCCTTACAACTGCTTAAAAACAAAGTCAACATTGACAATAAAACAAACAGCCGTGTATAAACAGATTTCTTTTCCATGTTCATCATAATTCAATTAATAATTAGGATTCTGTACCAAACCAGGGTTAACCATTAAAGCCGACTGAGGCAACGGGAACCACTCGTATTTACGGTCACGTTTAGCAGACAGATCGTATCCGGTCTCCGTATCACGACCAAAGAACCACCATTGTCCTTGCGTAAACTTGTCGAAACGACGCAAATCCGTACGACGGCGACGACCTTCATTCAAGAATTCCAGTCCCCATTCGCTCAACATCCAATCCATGTCAAACTCAGTAAATCCAGGACCCGGCTTTTCTACGATACTCTTGTCTGTAAAATAACGTGAACGGACCTTATTCACCAGATTTTTAGCAGTATTGCTGTCTCCGGAGCGTAAATTGCACTCGGCCAGTGTATAATACACTTCGGCCAAACGGAATTCCACCTCTGCAATATCCAGGTAGCTCAAACCGGTAGAAGCAGGGAGCATCGGATATTTCAATAACCTGATACCTGAGTTTGTTTCCCCCCAACGCGGATTCATTACCGTAGCCAAGGAACGCCCCAGATTAAGGAAAGTACCCAATTGATCTACATAAACCAAAGGTTGTCCATCACGGTCCGCATCCGCAAGCACCGCTTCACCCGTTTCATAATTTTTCATCGGACCAATCAGAAACATTCCATTGTATTCTCCTGTAGCCTGATCATAATGGAAATTCTGCTTACGGATATCATGATCATCGAAACGATCCATTACCGCTCCCAGCTTATCGCCATAATCAAACAGGAAACTACGTGGATTATCTGTTCCACCAGTAGACAAAACGTTTCCTGTATTATCCTTGGAAGGAACCAGGCAGAAACAATTCCACCCGCTCTTCTCGAAAGTTTGTCCCACAAACTCGTTGTAATTATATGGCAGGAATGGCGTATCACGGTTATTGTTGGTCAACTGTCCTTCTCCTTGTGCAAAAGCAAAGACAACTTCCGGACATGCTACATTGTTGTTTGAATAAATATCCCTCCAGTCAGAAGCCAGCGAATAAGTTCCATAATCACCGTCAATAATTTCCTGGCACAATGCAGCACATTCGTCATAATGATTTTCACCGATGAACAACTCAGCATTAAGCAGTAAACGCATTTTCAGCATACGGTTCATGCCCTGATTGATACGCAACCGGGTACTTCCAGACCCGTCTTCTTTCATCAGGTCGGCCACCGTTTCATCCAGTTCGGTCATAATAAAATCATAGATCTTCTTACAACCCGTATCAAAATCAGCATCTACAGAACCCGGAATTTCACCTCCGGTACTTATATTAAGCGGCAATGTTCCACCCCACAATTCGAAGTTGTTGTAATACGCCCACGCACGCAACGTACGAACCTCGGCAATGTACATTGCTTTCTTTTCCTGAGAGATACCTACCGAAGCCGGATCCAGTTCATTCAAATCCTCAATCAGCGTGTTACATAGCCCGATGGTAGTCCAGGCCGTTTCCCAGGCGGAACGGATAATGACCGATTCCGTATTCCACGATTGAGAAGAAAGAACGAATTTTTCTCCTTCGTCCCAGCCCCATGAACCGCCATTCCATGAACGCCAGGCAACCTGATCGGCACTCAGTTCATTAAGATACCAGAAATATTCCAGGAAACTGGTACATGCGGAAGAATAGATGGAGGCGACAGCTCCCTTTATGCTATTCTCATCCTGATAATAAATAGACGCATCAACACGATCAAATACTTTTTCTTCCAGGTTGGTGCATGAAAACAGCAAGCACCCTACAGCTACTGCCATCAACCAATAATATCTTATTATCTTCATAATCAATTCAATCAATAAGTTATAAAATTATTTAAAACGGAAAGTAACTCCCAGTGTTACCTGAGTAGCCTGCGGGTAAGCGCTATTCACATCCACGCCAGGAGTAATGCCTGTAGAAGTCACGATGGATGGATCATTGCCAGAGTAACCGGTAAGCGTAAACAGATTCTTTGCCGCTACATAAATACGCAAACTTTCTGCTATTTTCTTATTCGCCAAAGGTACGCTATAACCCAAGGTAAGATTTGACAACTTCACATAGTCTCCTTTCTCCAGGAAGTAAGAAGAAATCACACCACCTCCTGTAAGCACATTGCTGTCCTCCAGATAAGCACTACGAAGCACGTTGTCCGATCCGCTTCCTTGAAGTCCCATGCCATATTTACGCATGTTGAAAATCTTATGTCCGAAAGCTCCCTGGAACATCAGGCTAAGATCAAAATCTTTCCACCGGATCGTATTGTTCCATGTCAGGAAATGCTTGGGCACGCCATTTCCGATATATCTTTTATCTTTGGCCGTAGCCTCAGCCGTCAATATTTTCTCTCCATCGGCATTATACACCAGCATATTGCCCTCTTCATCTACTCCCGCGTATTCATATCCATAAAACTGTCCTATCTGACCGCCTTCTTCTACACGGAAGAAATATTCACTTGTACCGACACCCGGTTTCAAGTATAAGTCAAGATAAGAAGCCTGATAAATATCATTCGACAATTTGGTCAGTTTGGTCTTTCCATAAGAGTAATTGATTCCAGTCGTCCATTTTACAGGAGTATCAACAAATACATCACCAGTCAGCTGGATTTCCCAACCTGTATTCTTGATTGTACCCACATTCACCAGAATACTGGAGTAAACGTAAGGAGGCTGAGGAGCCGTATAGGTATAAAGCAAATCGTTCGATCTGCGGTCGAAATATTCTACAGAACCATAAAAACGGTTCCAAAGCATAAAGTCTACACCATAGTTCGTACTGGATGACTTTTCCCATGCCAGTTCAGGATTTGCATTGCTAGAAGGCGCATACCCGGTAACCCATTCACCATCTACCAGATATTTGCCACTTGAAGAATAGGTAGCGATAGACTGATAAGCATCAAAACCACTTCTACCTGTAACACCATACGAAACACGCGGCTTCAAACTCTGCACCACGTCATTGTGATCCTTCAGAAAATCCAGGTTCGCCATTTCCAGGGCCAGAGAAGCAGACGGGAAATATCCCCACTTATTATTCTTACCAAATTTTGTAGAACCTTCATACCTCAACGAAGCGGAGGCAATCAACAGATCCTTCCAGTTATAGTTTACTCGTCCAAAGAAACCAACCAGTGTAGATTCAGACTTACCGGCATACATATTGGCCTTGCCTTCAGTCAGATAAGATCCGGAACCGATACCATGCCACAACGTATTGTCAAACGTAAAATTGTTATTCTGCATGAACATCTGTTCCCAATCCGAACGTTCAAAAGTATATCCCAGCATAAGCTTTACATCATGGCCGTCACGGTTGAAAATGTAATTGCCGATCCATTCCAAACGATTTGTCCACCATTTCTGATATTGGATAGAGGCACGTCCTTTATAGCCTCCCCAATATGACTCGCTGGATGTAGACGGTGTATAAAAATCACTCTTCAGATCATTGTAATCATACGAATAAGACAAAGTCGTATTAATGGTGTGATGTTCGTTCGACCAGATATTCAGTTTGGCATCTACCGTACCCAACAGATAAGTACGGTTGCCCTGACTGGTTTCCTGCAACAGATTGGCCACCGGGTTAGAAGCATTTGTAGGAGATGTAGGCTGATAAAAAGATCCATCTTCATTGTATATCGGCATGGTAGGGTTCATTCCCAAAGCCGTATCAAACATGGAATTATCACCCCAGTCTTCTTTTACCTTACGTCCGTTCAGCGTAAAAGACAACTGCAGACGTTTGTTAAATATCTGTTGCTGTATGGCCGTACGGGCACCGTATTCCTCTCTACCGCTTACGATGTCAAGTCCAACCGCACGTTTGTAGTTCAGTGATGCCGTATAATATCCGTTTTCAGTATTGCCATCAATGGATATGTACTGATTGGTATCGTATGAGAAATCACGCATCAGCTCACCGTACCAGTCTGTACTCGCGCCAAAATCATTGCCACGGCGTGCTCTACGCCATTCGTCCGCAGAAAGGACTTCAGGACCATTCTTGGCTAAATTAACCGCAAAATAGCTATCATAGGTAAATGTCGGTTTCCCAACAGATCCGGATCCCTTTTTGGTAGTTACCAGAATAACGCCATTAGCGCCTCGAGTACCATAAATAGCAGCCGACGCCGCATCCTTGAGAACCGTAATCGATTCAATTTCCTGGGGAGCCAATGTACGGATATCTCCTCCCGCCACACCATCGATTACCACCAGAGGGTCATTTCCTGCCGATAAGGAAGCGGCTCCACGTATCTGCAAGGAAGAACTTCCGTTCGGGTCGGCCGGAGAAGAGGTAGCCACATTCAGTCCGGCCACCTTTCCTGTAAGCATTTCCATGGCATTGTTCATGCTTCCCTGCTGGAATTGATCCTTATCTACCTGTACGATGGAACTGGACAACTCTTTACGGCTCAACGAACCATACCCCACCACGACTACTTCTTCAAGTAGCTGCTGTGCTTCCGCCATTGTCACATTGATGGTCGTACGTCCGTCAACTTTTACTTCCTGCGTTTCAAAGCCAATATAAGAAAAGACCAATATGGATTTGGGAGGAACGTTGGATAAAACATACTTTCCATCGATGTCTGTTACGGTTCCGTTTGTACTACCTTTCACCATAACCGTTGCGCCGATAATGGTTGAACCGCTTTCATCAATCACTGTACCGCTTACTGTTTGTTGCGCCCATAATGTAGTTGACAAGAAAAGTAAACTACAAAGGAGGAACAGATACCTCCAATGGGATTCCCTGCATTGAAAGAGCTTGTTGTTTTTCATGTGAATAAATTATTTAGGTTTTAAAAATCAACTGCGCAAATCTACAGACTATTATCAAGCCTAAATAACACAACAAACAAAAATCTAAAGCGGGTTTACAAGTAAATATCTTATTATCAAAGGAATGAATATCTCTATACGATACTAAAAACTAGATTTATCCAGCCGTTTTTCGTGTATTAAAGTCCGATTTTCAATATATCTTCATCGAAAGTCTCCGGATGTATGGAGCGTTTTTTACGCTTCGACCGGTATGTATAAGCCGTAGTAATCGAACAACGCAGGAATTGCGCTATTTTATCACTGCCCGTTATTCCCAACCGAATCAGAGCAAAGGTCCGTAGCTCCGTATTCAATTTTTCTCCGCGTTTCAGGACAATCTGATCCTCTACCGGAAACAAAGAATTAAAGTCGTCTACAAAGTGCGGGTAAATATTCAGAAAGGCCGTATCAAAAACCTCATAAAAATCCTTCAACGTATCATGAATAATGTCTTCCGAACGCAACAAGCTATAGAGTTCTTCGATGTGTCCTTTAGAGGCCTGTTTAGCCAGAGTCTTACGGTACTGCTCCAGTGTAGATATATAAATGGAACAAAGTTCCATGAATTTACCTATGTATTCCTCCTTGATACGGCTGGATTCTATCAGTGCCGCGTTCGAATCCGTCAAAGCGACATTTGCTTGAGACAATTTCTGATTCAGCTCCAGTAGCTTGTCTTTGGTATCCGAAACCAGTTTCAAGCTACGGGAAACAAGACGTAACTGCTTAAATATATAAAACAACGCTATGATCAGACATATAGCCAGCAAACTGATGACCACAAGAGAGTACTTAAGCTTTAACTGAGCATGCTCCTGCATGACTCCATAAGTCTGGGTTATCAGAGGCAGGGCATTAGCCGATTGATTCTTACGCATCCGTGCCGAAAAATAATTCGCGTCGTCTACACTTTTCAACAGATAAGAATGGGCCCGCTCTATATCACCGGTATCAAAACAAAGCTCAGCCAGAGAGCGAATGGCCAGATTTTCCTTGATACAACCCTTTATATCCGAAATAGCGCTCAAAGCGATATACTTCTCATACAAGTCTCTGTTGCCATCCCTTTGATAAGCATAGGCCAGGATAGAAGCCATGACCGAATATTCCCTGGTACCCGAAGCATACTTGTCCAACTTGGAGATAAAAAGATCTATCGCCTCGTTGAACCGACGCTTCTCTATCAGTTTAGACCCATATTCTGTAATATACGTAAACGATTCGGGTAAAACCGTTTGCAGAACAGAATCACGGTATGCAGATACTTTCTTGATATACTTATCCGAATATTCACTACCGAATGTATATTCATGCATGTACTGATAGGTTGTTTCATACGTAAGAAAATATTTCTCTTTCATCTCGCCGGAGATCTTTCTCGAAGAAATGGAGTCCAACAAGACAAGAGCTTCAGGAAACAGACCCGCCTTGGATATCAGGTCAGCTTTCTCGATCAAAGCCCACACCAACAGATCCTCCCGCCCGATTTCCTTGGCTATCGCAATGTTTTCATCAATATAATACAATGCAGAATCGCATATAAATGACTTGTATTGCATAAAGAGCTGCTTATTCAAATCAAACCGACCGACAGGGGTCAGATTACTTTGGACTGTCTTTAATCTTTCAATGGTGATTATCTTTACCGAATCATATTTCTGGGCATTGACTATGGCATCATCAAGCTCCGACAACAAAGCTTCATTCGAAGAAGAAACTTTCTTATGATTACATTCCACGGTAATAAAAGAAAATAGCAGAAATAGTATAATCTGAAAAAATCGTTTCATGGTTAACATTCTAGGGCAATATCAAGAAATCAGACGAACGTAGTGCAAATATAAAAAGCATTTTACAAACATCCAAATTTGGAAAAATTCAATTGACATCCTGTCAAACCAACATTTCCCTCCTTCCTCCCACGAGCATGCTGCCTGTATAAGGAAAAAGGTGT
The DNA here is from genome assembly GCA_900553185.1 of uncultured Bacteroides sp. Classification (GTDB taxonomy): domain Bacteria; phylum Bacteroidota; class Bacteroidia; order Bacteroidales; family Bacteroidaceae; genus Phocaeicola. The sequence goes on along the minus strand of USCT01000001.1, from coordinate 155,051 downwards.
ACCGGCCAAAGACCGATACACCTTTCTTACAGGTCGTTATACAGAAATTATTCTACCGTACCCAGCTGGTTGCCATATTCCATTTCACCCTGTACCACGAAGAATACATCTTCCGGATCGTAAGGGCCCATTTCGTTTTTGGCAGCTTCCTTGACTATGAAATCTACAATTTCATCCTGGTCAATGTTGATATAACCTTCTTCATCAGGCTGAGCATCCAGGCAGCCGCTGGTAGTATAATACTCCACAATCAGATCGAGTATGTAATACAGATCATCGTCTGTAAACTTCTCTTTCAAGTCCTGAGGCAAATAGTTCTTGATGAACTCTACAGTTTTTTCATCATCCTCATCTTCCAACAAGAAATCGTCTTCGCTTCCCATAGTCGTATGCGTTTTAAAGTTTAAAACAGAAATTTATTTACTTCAGCAAACCTTCTACTTTTGCCTGCAAGGCAGCCTTGGTAGTAGCACCCACCTGCTTGTCGACTACCTGACCGTCTTTGATAAAAAGAACGGTAGGAATGTTACGAACGCCGAACTGTGCGGGCAGATCAGCATTATCATCTACGTCACATTTACCGATATTTACCTTATCCTTGTATTCTTCTGCCAGTTCTTCAATGTACGGAGCAATCTGTTTGCAAGGACCACACCAGGTTGCCCAGAAATCCAACACTACCGGCTTTCCTTCGGCCAGAATTGCTTCAAAATTGTCATCTTTAATGTTCAGTGCCATAATTGATTGTTTATTTAAAAGTTATTTACGGCAAATATACTAATTTATTTTATACTCCAACAAAGGTTGGCTCTTTAAATAATTTACCAGATCTTTCTGCACGCTGATCTTCAAGGTACGCGATGACAGACTGACATGCATCCGTCCGTCTTCGTCGCGGATGAGGAAACAAAGCTCGGCATTTCCCGGGTGCGCTTTTACCAGGGAAGAGAATTCCATGATCATCTCATCATCCACGGCCGATAGCGGCGCCGTAACCGTCAGTTTTTCGATGACGCGGTCTTTCACTTCGGGCAGCAGCTCGATGGTATTGATTTTCACTTCCCATTCGTCCTGCTTCCACTGGCGCGGCTGGCATTTGCCGTGCATGAACAGAAACATCCCCTCACTGAAGAAATTCTTCTTCTCTACCCATTCGTTGCCAAAGAAAGCAAACTCGGCCACTCCCGAATAATCCTCCACTTTCGCTACTCCGTACGGCTTTCCGGTCTTGGTATACCCCTCACGTACTCCCGTCACGATACCACCCAGTATCAGGTCACGGTTTTGCAACGAAGTCAGGTCACTCAGTTCGGCCATGTGTACGTTACAGACGTTTTCCAATACCACCGCAAATTCGTCCAGCGGATGGGCTGACAGGTAAATACCCACCAGCTCCCGTTCCTTGTTCAGACGTTCCAGATCGCTCCAGGCAGGCGCTTTCACAATCTCCGGTGTAGCCACGTCCACCTGCAGGTCGCCGCCGAAAAGAGAGTTTACGGCCGCGGCCTTGTCGAGCTGGTACTTGCTTCCGTAGCGTACCAGCACCTCCGAAAAGCTCTCGTCCTTCGCGTTTTTCAGGAAGAAATCCTCGCGTTTGATTTCCGTAAAGCTGTCGAATCCACCGGCCAGCGCCAGATTTTCGATGTTCTTGCGATTGCAGGCAGACAAGTTGACACGCTGCACGAAATCAAAGATTCCACGGAACGGACCATTCTTTTTACGCTCGTCCAGGATACTTTGTACAGCAGCCTCCCCCACACCTTTTACCGCTCCCAGGCCGAAGCGGATATCACCGTGGCGGTTTACGGAGAATTTCAGACTACTTTCGTTCACATCCGGCCCCAGCACGTTGATACCCGTCGCCTTGCATTCATCCATCAGCTTGGTAATTTCCGTAATGTTCGAAATATTCCGGCTCATGGTAGCGGCCATGTATTCAGACGGATAGTTGGCCTTCAGGTAAGCGGTCTGATAAGCCACCCACGAATAGCACGTGGCATGTGATTTATTGAAGGCATACGACGCAAACTTTTCCCAGTCGGCCCAGATTTTCTCCAGCACTTTCGGATCGTGTCCGTTCTTCTTTCCGCCTTCGATGAATTTCGGCTTCATGTGATCCAGCTTGTCGCGGAGTTTCTTACCCATCGCCTTACGCAAGGCATCCGATTCGCCTCGGGTAAAATCAGCCAGCAGACGCGAGAGCAACATCACCTGCTCCTGATACACCGTAATGCCGTACGTATCCTTCAGGTACTTTTCCATCACCGGAATGTCGTATTCGATGGGTTTCCGCCCCTGTTTACGGTCGATGAAATCGGGGATGTAGTCCATCGGTCCCGGACGATAAAGCGCGTTCATGGCAATCAGGTCCTCGAACGTAGTAGGCTGAAGCTCCCGCAGGTACTTCTGCATACCTGCCGATTCAAACTGGAAGGTACCGATCGTGCGTCCGTCGCTATACAACTTATACGTAGCCGGATCATCAATCGGTATTTTATCTATATTCAGAATAATTCCCTTGCTCTGCCGGATATTCTCCAGCGCTTCCTTGATGATGGACAAGGTTTTCAGCCCCAGGAAGTCCATCTTGATCAGTCCGGTATCCTCTATGACCGAGCCTTCGTACTGGGTAACCAGCATTTTCTCGCCGGTTTCCTTATCGTCGGCCGTACTCACCGGCACCCAGTCGGTTATGTCGTCACGGCAGATAATGGTACCGCAGGCATGCACACCCGTATTCCGCACGTTTCCCTCCAGCATTTTGGCATACTTGATGGTATCACGAAGCACCGGATCCGAAGAGACCTCGGCAGCCTGAAGTTCGGGCACATACGCGATGGCATTCGTCAGATTCAGCTTTTTATCGGGTATTTTATCGGGAATCAGCTTACACAGGCGGTCGGACTCCGATAGCGGAAGTTTCTGCACACGAGCCACATCCTTAATGGCCAGCTTGGTAGCCATCGTACCGTAGGTAATGATATGAGCCACCTTTTCCTGTCCGTATTTCTCCGTCACCCAGTTCAGCACGCGACCTCGTCCGTCATCATCGAAATCCACATCGATATCCGGCAAGGAGATACGGTCCGGATTCAGGAAACGCTCGAACAGCAGGTCGTATTTGATCGGGTCTATCTGTGTAATTCCCAAGCAATAAGCTACCGCCGAACCGGCTGCCGAACCACGTCCTGGCCCAACCGACACGTCAAGTTCATTGCGGGCAGCCGAAATAAAGTCCTGCACAATCAGGAAGTATCCCGGGAAACCCATCGTCTTCATGATGTGCAATTCAAACTTGATCCGTTCTCTTACCTCGTCAGACAGATGGTCGCCGTAACGTTTTCTGGCACCGTCATAAGCCAACTTCGAAAGGTAATCGGCTTCCAGCTTGATACGGTACAGCTTTTCGTATCCTCCCAGACGATCTATCTTGGCCTGAGCCGAAGCCTCATCCATCACCACATTTCCATTTTCGTCCTGCGTAAATTCATCGAACAGGTCTTTCTCCGTGAACTTCCTGCGGTATTCTTCTTCCGTACCAAAGTCTTCTGGAATGGCGAAAGTAGGCATGATCGGGGCATGGTCGATGGAATAAAACTCTACCTGATCACAAATATCCACCGTATTGGCCATGGCTTCGGGCACGTCGGCAAAGATTTCATTCATCTCCTCACGTGTCTTCATCCATTCCTGCTTGGTATAGAGCATACGGTTCGGATCGTCCAGGTCCTTGCCTGTACTCAGACAGATAAGCCGGTCGTGCGCCTCCGCATTTTCCTCGTCCACAAAATGTACGTCGTTCGTACACACCAGCTTGACTCCGAATTTCTTGGAATATTCCATCAGTTTCTTGTTCACCACTTCCTGTAGCTTGTACGTCTCGTGGTTGGCCCGCGGAACCGTAGCCTTGTGCCGTTGCAGCTCCAAATAATAATCGTCTCCAAACAGGTTCTTGTACCACTGTATCGCCTCTTCGGCTTCGGCAAACTGGCCGGCGACAATTCTCCGCGGCACTTCTCCTCCCAGACAGGCCGAACAGACAATCAGCCCTTCATGATACTTTTCCAGTTCGGTACGGTCGGTACGCGGACGCATGTAAAAGCCCTTGGTCCAGGCCTTTGAGACCAACTTTATCAGGTTGTGATACCCCTTCAGGTTCTTGGCCAGCACCACCAGGTGATAACCGCTCTGGTCCTGCTTGCCGTCTTTCAGCTCCAATCCTCGTCGGGCCACGTACATCTCACACCCGATGATGGGTTTAAACAACCGCTTCCGGGCCGCTTCCAGCTGCTCCTTACAGGCCGCCAGCTCCGCTTCGGGATTTTCCGATTCCGCCTTTCCGCTCTCCAATGCGGCTATCTTCTTCTTCAGATCCTTGATTTCTCCGTTCGTACCTCCGTTCTTCTTGTTCACGTAATTGAAGAACTCCTTGATTCCGAACATATCGCCGTGATCGGTCACGGCAATGCCCCGCATCCCGTTCGCTATCGCCTTATCGACCAGACGGGGAATAGACGCCTGACCGTCGAGTATAGAATATTGTGTATGAACATGTAAATGAACAAAATCCTGCATAAATTCACTATTGCCTTTAAATAATCGGATAAAAACGAATCAAAGATACCTTCTTTTACGGAAGTAACAAACCCCGAAGCCGGAAAGTTATTTGCCAATATGATACATTTTTGTAACCGACTCCCCACTCTTTCGAAAAGTTTTTTTCATATCTCCCCTTATCCGTTCATTTTCCAATCATTTTTTTGCAGAGTTTTCAAATTAAATGTATTTTTGCACGATAAATGAAACTGTGTCATGGCCAATTTGAACCGTATAAAGAAACTAAAAAAAATTCGCATACACCATGAAGGTACACATATATTGATTTCCAGCGCCATTTTACTGCTGGTCATCAATGCGGCATTATATTGGGGAATTTCATGTAAAATACCTTTTTATATTATAGCTGTAGCCAGTATTGTGCTCTATGCACTCATGGTGAATTTCTTCCAGTGCCCCATCCGCCTGTTCAAGGGAGATACCGAGAAAATCGTTGTAGCCCCGGCCGACGGCAAGGTAGTAGTCATCGAAGAAGTTGATGAATACGAATATTTCCATGACCGGCGCCTGATGATTTCCATTTTCATGGACATTACCAACGTACACGCCAACTGGTACCCCGTAGACGGAGTCATCAAGCATGTAGACCATCACAACGGACGTTTCATGAAAGCCTGGCTTCCCAAGGCAAGTACCGAAAACGAACGCTCCATGGTAGTGATCGAAACACCCGACGGACAGACCGTCATGGCCCGGCAGATAGCCGGCGCCGTAGCCCGCCGCATCGTTACCTATGCCGAAAAAGGAGAAGACTGCTACATTGACGAACACATGGGATTCATCAAATTCGGTTCGCGCGTAGATGTCTATCTGCCATTAGGTACAGAAGTATGTGTCACCATGGGACAGAAAACCACGGGAAATGAAACAGTCATCGCAAAACTAAAATAAAAGGGAAATGGCAAACGCAATCGTGAAGAACCTGCCGAACAGCATTACCAGTTGCAACCTATTCTGTGGATGCATAGCCAGTTACATGGCTTTTCAGAGCAACTATACCTACGCGCTTCTGTTCATCGTGCTGGGCGCCGTCTTCGATTTCTTTGACGGCATGACGGCCCGTCTGCTTCACGTATCATCGCCCATCGGCAAGGAACTCGACTCACTGGCCGACGACATTACCTTCGGCCTGGCTCCGGCGGCCATCGCCTTCTCCCTCTTCAAGGAAGTGTACTATCCGTCATGGCTTCTGCCCCTGTCGCACATCCTGCCATACAGCGCCTTTCTGATAGCGGTATTCTCGGCTCTCCGGCTGGCAAAGTTCAATCTCGACGAGCGGCAGAGTACTTCGTTCATCGGAATGCCTACTCCGGCCAACGCCTTGTTCTGGGGATCGCTGGTGGTCGGCAAACACGACTGGCTGGTATCCGAAGGATTCAATGCCATCTACCTTTTCGTACTGGTCATCGTCATGTCATTGTTGCTGGTAGCCGAACTCCCCATGTTTTCGTTAAAGTTTAAGGATTTATCGTGGAGCCACAACAAAATCAGCTATATTTTCCTGATTGTCAGCATTCCGTTACTGATCATCTTTCAGCTCAGCGGTTTTGCGGCAGTCATCCTGTGGTATATCCTCCTGTCAGTCTTAACTCGTAAAAAATCATAAACCGTCACTCTCCTTTTCAAGTGGCACGGTTGTTGTTTATGAGTAATTAAAAACAATAACTATGTTTGGATTTCTAAGCTTCATTCTATTTTTCGTCTTTATCATACTCATCATCGGCCTGTCTGTGCTGGTGAAAATAATCAGTACCATAAAAAAAGCGGGAAAACGCATGACGGGTACCCACCGGACCTCCTCTTACGAGAACCCGCAGAACCATACCGGTTCCGATTCCGAATACACGGAAACAACTTCGTCAGGAAACTACCGACGCAAGTCGGGCAAAGGTAACCGGAAGAAAATCTTCGGTGACGATGAAGGAGAATACATTGATTTTGAAGAAATTAAGGACTAATTCTTGTATCTGTCGGAAATCAGGAAAAGACAACCCGGTCCGAATTTTCCCGCATGATGAGCACGCCTGAAAAAGCGTGTCTTATGAACAGCTACTTACACCTTCACGATACCTGATTTTTGTTCATCCCCCAATCAGTCATGACACTTGCATGATAAAATTCCTGCGGACAGATTCAAATATTTTCTTCTCAGGTTGAAAATTACATTTCAAACGCAGGCCCCCACACGAATGCCAGATTTTTCTGCCTCCCGGTGGTATCTCACCGTTTTTTTCTGAAGAAATCTTTCATGAGCCGCGCGCATTCTTCCGCCTTCACTCCCGTAATCACCTCCGTCTTGGGATGCAAAGCCTGGGGAGCATACCGATGGTATCCCCTTTTCTCGTCTGCGGCACCGTATACCAGCTTCCCCATCTGAGCCCATGCGATAGCTCCCGCGCACATCACACAGGGTTCTACCGTGACATACAGGGTGCAATCCGTAAGATATTTTCCGCCCAACGCATTGGCGGCGGCCGTTATGGCCTGCATCTCGGCATGCGCCGTCACATCGTTCAGCGTCTCCGTCAGATTATGGGCCCGTGCAAGGATACGGTCACGACAAACTACCACGGCACCCACGGGCACCTCACCCGCCTCGGCCGCTTTCCGCGCTTCCTGCAATGCCTGCTGCATATAAAACTGGTCGTCTGCCATACTTACCTGCGCATATCGTGTTCCTTGAACAGGGTAGGATAATCTTCCTCCATGTTCTCATGAATAAAGGCCAGTATCGTCTCGCGAAGCCAGCGTGCCTTGTTCGTTATCTGATAAGTCTCCAGATAACGATTCACAATCTGTACTTCGTCTTCGCTCAGCAAACAAACCATCCGTTTTCTACGAGGTGGAGTTGAGGAAGGTACTTTTTTACGTTTTTTCCCTCTATTTACCATATAAATGCAAATTTACGTTACTTCATTCAAATTCACAGCATAAAATTGGCTATTTTTGCGAAAAGAACAGAAAGAAATGGCCGAACACAACGAATTAGGAAAAATCGGAGAATCGGAAGCCGTCACTTACCTGAAGGCTGAGGGTTACTTAATCAGGCATCAGAACTGGCGATTCGGGAAAAAAGAGCTGGACATCGTGGCCGAAAAGGGCGGCGAGCTGGTCGTAATAGAAGTGAAGACCCGGAAAGACCTGCGGCATGGACTTCCCGAAGAAGCCGTCGACGGGAAAAAGATCCGCCGGATTGTCGCTTCGACCGATGCCTACCTAAAGAAATTCGCCATCGACCTGCCTGTCCGTTTTGACATCATTACGCTGACGGGGACCGTTCCTCCCTTCCACCTGGAACATATCCGGAACGCCTTTCTTCCTCCACTCTGGTAACACGGAGACAAAGGAAAGAACCCCGGAAACACAAAACCCATATTTATAACCCCAAAAGACATGAACTATCCAGAACCCGTTTTTTTATCCGAAACCACATCGACCAACAACTACCTGGCCGACCTGTGTAACCGGCAACCGGTTTCAGACATGACCAGTGTATACACCACCTTCCAAAGCGCCGGACGAGGCCAACGGGGAAACACGTGGGAATCGGAAGCCGGAGCCAACCTGCTATTCAGCTTCGTGGTCTTTCCGACTTTTCTCGAAGCGCACCGCCAGTTTCTGTTGTCGCAGGTAAGCGCGCTGGCCCTACAGGAGGTCTTGTCGGCTTACACGCCCGACATTACCATCAAATGGCCGAACGACATCTACTGGAAAGACCGGAAGCTGTGCGGCACCCTCATAGAAAACGACCTGACCGGTACGTGCATAAGCCGTTCCATCTCGGGTACCGGCGTCAACCTGAATCAGGAGCACTTTTCCGAATGCATTCCCAATCCGGTTTCCCTCTTCCAGATAACCGGAAAGCGCTACGAGCAGTCCGTCATACTGGAACAACTGCTGGAAAGATCGGCCTTCTACTATGAAATGCTGAAATCCGGCCGCACGCAGCCCATCGCCGACAGATACAAGGAAGTTCTCTACCGGCGCGACGGCCTTTACCCTTACCAGGACGCGACAAGCGTGTTCCAGGCCCGTATCGTAGACATAGAGCCTACCGGAAAGCTCATTCTGGAAGACGAGAACAAACACCTGAGATCCTACATGTTTAAAGAAGTAAGTTACATACTCTGACAATGAATTCCACCAACCGGAGCATTTTACACATTGCCCTCCCCAGTATCGTTTCAAACATTACCGTTCCCCTGCTCGGACTGGTAGATGTAAGCATTGTAGGACATCTGGGATCGGCCTCATACATCGGTGCCATTGCCATCGGAGGCATGCTCTTCAATATGATTTACTGGATATTCGGGTTCTTGCGCATGGGAACGGGCGGCCTGACGGCACAAGCCTACGGCCGACACGACCTGCAGGAAATGACCGATACGCTGATGCGCTCACTCACCATCAGCTGCGCGCTTGCCATCGGGCTCATCGTCCTGCAATACCCCATCCGGCTCATTGCCTTTACCTGCATCGACGCCAGTACGGAAATCAAGGAGCTGGCCACACTTTACTTCCACATCTGCATCTGGGGAGCGCCTGCCACACTGGGCCTTTACGGCTTTATCGGGTGGTTTATCGGTATGCAGAATTCCCGCTTTCCGATGTTTATCGCCATTACCCAGAACATCGTCAATATCCTGGGCAGCCTGTTTTTCGTCTTCGTGCTGAAAATGAAGGTAGAAGGTGTAGCGCTCGGCACACTGATAGCCCAATACGCCGGCCTGCTGATGGCCATCTTCCTCTACCTGATGCGTTACAGGAAGCTGCACAAGTACATCCGGTTCGGGAACCTGCTGGACCGGGAAGCCATGCGCCGCTTTTTTCAGGTGAACCGCGACATCTTCCTGCGCACGCTCTGCCTGGTAGCCGTAACGGTATTCTTCACGTCGAGAGGAGCCGCCTACGGCGACATCGTACTGGCCGTCAACACCCTGCTGATGCAGCTCTTTACCCTGTTCTCTTACATCATGGATGGATTCGCGTATGCGGGCGAAGCCCTGACCGGGAAAAACATCGGCGCCAGAAATACGGCCGAACTACGGCAAACGGTCAAGCACCTCTTCGGCTGGGGAATCATGCTTTCGGCCGCATTCACCCTGCTCTACGCTACCGGCGGAAGAGACTTTCTCGGCCTGCTGACGAACGACTCCGCCGTGATTGACAAGTCGGGCGAATACTTCTACTGGGTACTCGCCATTCCGCTGGCCGGATTCTCCGCGTTTCTGCTGGACGGAATCTGCATCGGCGCCACCGCAACCGGGCTCATGCTCCGTTCCATGGTCATAGCAGCCGGCAGCTTTTTCCTCCTCTACTTCAGCCTTCAGCATTTGTGGGGAAACCACGCGCTCTGGATAGCCTTCATCGCGTACCTGGCTCTCCGCGGAATCATGCAGGCCGTATGGGGACGGTCCATCCTGACCGGGAAAAGCCTGTAAGAAAAAACTTGCTTTTTCCGTTGACTGTCTGGCTTTTCTTTTTAACTTTGCGTAACAATAAGAACACTCTAAAATATTAAGGATTATGGCAAGATTCAAACGTATTCTATTAAAGCTCAGCGGCGAAAGCCTGATGGGCGAAAAAAAATATGGTATCGATGAAAAACGTCTGGGAGAATATGCCCAACAGATCAAGGAAATTCACGACATGGGGGTACAGATAGGTATCGTCATCGGCGGAGGAAACATCTTCCGGGGCCTGAGCGGAGCCGGAAAGGGATTCGACCGTGTTAAAGGCGACCAGATGGGCATGCTGGCTACGGTTATCAACAGCCTAGGATTGAGTTCGGCCCTGGTAGCGGCCGGTGTGAAGGCCCGTGTCCTGACGGCCATCCGCATGGAACCCATCGGCGAATTCTACACGAAATGGAAAGCCATCGAAGCCATGGAAAACGATGAAGTGGTCATCATGTCGGCCGGAACCGGTAATCCGTTCTTCACCACCGATACGGGTTCTTCCTTGAGAGGCATTGAGATAGAAGCCGACGTAATGCTGAAAGGTACACGCGTAGACGGTATCTATACCGCCGATCCGGAAAAAGACCCGACAGCTACGAAGTTCGACGACATCACCTACGACGAAGTACTGGCCCGCGGCCTGAAGGTGATGGACCTGACGGCTACCTGCATGTGCAAGGAAAACAACCTGCCCATCATCGTGTTCGATATGGATACGGTAGGCAACCTGAAAAAAGTAATGTCCGGCGAAAACATCGGAACGCTGGTACATAATTAAGTTTGCAAGTTTTTGAGTTGTTTATCAAAAACCGGGAACCAGAAACCCGGATTTCAATACAGGGGCGGGAGTCGACCCGCCCTTATACATCATTTTGAGTTTTTAAGTCAGTTGACAAACTTCATCCTTCATTCATCATTTTTCATTGTTCATTATCTCAAAATACCGTACCTCGGCATTTTTCATGTGAGGCAAGGTGTGCAATTGGTCGGCGGGAACACCCAATAGTTGCGCCTGGATGGAACGGTTGACTAATCCGTGGGCTACTACCAGCACCTTTTTTCCTTCGTAATTCTTACGCAAGTATTCCAGGAAACGTCCGGCACGTTCGTATAACATCTCCTTGGTCTCAGCATCAGGCGGAAGGTGTTTCCGATCTACCGAATCCAGAGAGCGTCCGGTCCACGATCCCCAGTCTATCTCACGAAGCAAAGGCGTCTTTACCCACGGCAGATTCCGGTAGCCTACGGCCAGTTGTACGGTATCGACCACCCGTTGCAAATCACTACTCACTACCGCGTCAAGGAGTACTCCGGCCAGTTCCTCTCCCATTGCCACCGCCTGACGCTTTCCCTCTTCGGTGAGTTTACCGGGAAGCTGTCCCTGGAAAATCCGCTTTACATTCTCTTCCGTCTGCCCGTGACGGGCCAAATACATCTGTATCATCGTTTCTTGTTTTTATCCATTCCTTTGCCAAAGATACATGCTTTTTTCCGGACTTCGCGACAAATAGCGGACAGATTTCCGACCGGCCCGGTACTCCCGGCACGAAGCGGCAAGGGTTCAGAAACCACCCCGTTACCGAAAGATTACCTTCGGGAAAGAAAGGAATGCTACGATTAAATAAGTCGAAGTATTGCAAAAGAGCAAAAAATAACCTACTTTTGTTCACCTAAAATCTTATGATATAATTGCATAACTTTTAAAAATCTGAAGAATATATGGCAGACTCAAAAACTATTATCAGCGAAGCTGAAGAGAAAATGGATATGGCGGCAATGTACCTGGAAGACGCATTGGCTCACATCCGTGCCGGCAAAGCTGATGTCCGCTTGTTGGACGGCATTCGTGTAAACTCGTATGGAAGCATGGTTCCCATCAATAATGTAGCGGCAGTAACGACTCCCGACGCCCGCAGCATCGCCATCAAGCCGTGGGACAAGAACATGTTCCGCGTAATCGAAAAGGCCATCATCGACTCCGAGCTGGGTATCATGCCTGAAAACAACGGCGAAATTATCCGCCTGGGTATTCCTCCATTGACCGAGGAACGCCGTAAGCAGCTGGCCAAGCAGTGCAAAGGCGAAGGTGAAACCGCCAAAGTGAGTGTCCGCAACGCACGCCGCGACGCCATCGACGCACTGAAAAAGGCCGTAAAGGACGGTATGCCCGAAGACGAGCAGAAAAACAGCGAAGCCAAATTGCAGAAGATTCATGACAAATACATCAAGCAGATAGACGAAATGCTGGCTGCCAAGGATAAAGAAATCATGACCGTATAAACTTACCATTTACCGACAAAAGCTGGCTTTCCGACAAAGGCCAGCTTTGTTGGTTTATGATTCTCAGTATCATCCCTAAAAACAAGAAAAAGCATTGAACAAAGGTCTAGTCATCAAGAATACAGGAAGCTGGTACGTGGTCAAGACCGACGACGGAAATCTGGTGGAATGCAAGATCAAAGGAAACTTCCGCCTGAAAGGTATCCGGAGCACCAACCCGATAGCCGTGGGCGACCGGGTATGCATCGCCCCGAATGCCGAAGGAACGGCCTTCATCACCGAAATAGAAGACCGCAGGAACTACATCATCCGACGGGCTTCCAACCTGTCGAAACAATCGCACATCATCGCCGCCAACCTGGACCAGTGCATGCTGGTCGTAACGGTAAACTATCCGGAGACCTCGACCATCTTTATCGACCGTTTCCTCGCTTCGGCCGAAGCATACCGGGTACCGGTCAGCCTGGTTTTCAATAAAATAGACAAATATTCCGACGACGAGCTGCATTACCTGAACGGACTGGTCAATCTCTATACGCACATCGGCTACCCGTGCCACCGGATTTCGGCCCTGAACGGAGAAGGCATAGACGAGCTGAAACAGAGCCTGCAAGGAAAAATCACGCTTTTCTCAGGAAATTCCGGAGTAGGAAAATCTACCCTCATCAACTACCTGCTGCCCGACCAGCGCCTCAAGACGGGAGAAATATCTACCGTGCATAACAAGGGCATGCATACCACCACCTTCTCGGAAATGTATCCTTTGGGAGAAAACGGCTACATCATCGATACGCCGGGAATCAAGGGATTCGGCACGTTCGACATGGAAGACGAGGAAGTAGGCCACTACTTCAAGGAAATCTTTGAATTCTCGGCCAATTGCAAATACGGGAATTGTACCCACCGGCACGAACCGGGATGCGCGGTACGCGAAGCCGTAGAGAAGCACTACATCAGCGAGTCGCGCTACGCCTCTTACCTGAACATCCTGGAAGACAAGGAAGAAGGGAAATACCGTTCGGCCTTTTAGGTTTCAAATGCCATTTAAAAACATCTTAAAAAACATAGAACAATGAACATGAAAAACAAACTGATAAACGCATTCATCGTCGCGTTGACCTGCCTGCTGGCCATCCCGTCCATGCAGGCCGCATCGCCCAAGAAACAGACTCCCGAAGAAAAGGGACTCGCCTCCATCAACAAGCTGAGCGCCCAGTCGCTGGTAGGATTTCTGGCTTCCGACGAACTGGAAGGCCGTGAAGCCGGATGGAAAGGAGGCCGCATCGCCGGAAACTACATCGTATCCCTCCTTCAGCAATGGGGATTACAACCCGTATTCGAAGATTACTTCCAACCGTTCGAAGCCTATCGGGTAGAACGCCAGAAACGGGGACAACTCCAGATTCATCCGGACTCCATCGCCGCCATCAAGGCCAAAGGCGTACACCAGAAATACAACATGCGCAACATCCTGGTAAAGATTGAGGGAAAACGTACCGACGAAATCGTCATCCTGGGCGCACACTACGACCACATCGGCTACGACCCGATGCTGGACGGCGACAAGATTTACAACGGTGCCGACGACAACGCTTCGGGTGTGGCCGCCGGACTTCAGATCGTACGTGCCTTCCTGGCTACCGGCCAGCAACCGGAACGTACCGTGATCTTCGCCTTCTGGGACGGCGAGGAAAAAGGACTTCTGGGCTCACGCTACTTTGCCATGACCTATCCCGAAATCCAGAAAGTAAAAGGTTACCTGAACTTCGACATGGTAGGCCGCAATAACAACGAGGCGAAACCCAAACACGTGGTATACTTTTACACCGAAGGTACACCGGCTTTCGGCGACTGGCTGAAACAGGACATCCAGAAATACAACCTCCAGCTGGAACCGGACTATCGCCCGTGGGACAAACCGGTAGGAGGAAGCGACAACGGTACGTTCGCCCGTCTGAACATCCCCATCATGTGGTACCACACCGACGGACATCCGGACTATCACCTGCCGGGCGACGAAGCTTCCAAGATCAATTACGACAAGCTCGTCGAAATAACCAAGGCCTCTTTCCTGGGTATGTGGAAAATGGCAAACGAAGACTTCTCTTCCAGCAAGAAATAAGACAAGCCGACAAGACCTTGTTGCAGCCCTCTCCCGATTTCGCTTCGGAAGAGGGCTTTTTTTACGAGATTTACCCATTTATTTCTAAATAAATGCAAAAACATACAAGACTCGTTTAAACCTTTCATTAACTTTATCATCACAAAAAAAATCAGAAATTTGACATAAACGAAACAAGACCTTTATAAAAAAGGATATTTTATATTCTAAAAGGAACAATACAGGTCAGGAAACAACCATTCAGCCACTTACTGAAGATTAAAAACGAACGTATGTTTCAATCGGAACAAACGTTCGTGCAAAACAAAACAAACGTTTATTTTAAACAAAATGTCCGCTCGTTTTCAGCAATGCCCGGCCGAGAAACAGGTTGTCCTTCGTTTTAAGTCATTTCTGCCTGTAAACAACAGATTGTTCCATCTAAATACTTAGAAAAACACATGGATAAACGAATCAAATGGGGAATCCTCTCGCTGATAGGTATCGGACTGATCGGACTGGGAGTTCATACCTTTATACCACGGACCAACGACGAGCTGGACGAAGCGGAGCAAAAAAGACCAGTCACCAGCCAGAACAAAGCGCTCAATGTCAACGCACAGATCATCAAACCGCACCTGCTGACCGACAAGCTGCTGGTGAGCGGAAAGCTGATACCCGACGAAGAAGTGGATCTTTCTTTCGAGACTTCGGGAAAAATAGTCGACATCTTTTTTACCGAAGGAACACTTGTGAGCAAAGGACAACTCCTGGCAAAGGTGAACGACCGGCAATTGCAAGCCCAGCTTGACCGCCTGGAAGCCCAGATTCCTCTGGCCGAAGACCGTGTATTCCGACAGAACGCCCTGCTCCAGCGCGATGCGGTCAGCAAGGAAGCCTACGAACAGGTAAAGACCGAACTGGCCACGCTGAATGCCGACATCGAAAACGTGAAAGCCAGCATTGCGCTGACCGAACTCCGTGCCCCGTTCGACGGTATCATCGGCCTGAGGCAGGTAAGTACCGGAGCCTACGCCTCCCCCAATGTGGTAGTAGCCAAACTGACCAGAATCACTCCGCTGAAAGTAGAATTCGCCGTACCCGAGCGATACGCCAAGCAAATCAGAAAGGGCACCAGCCTTTCTTTCAAGATAGAAGGACGACTGGATGCGTATCAGGCACAGGTCTATGCCACGGAATCCAGTATCGACCCCGCTACCCATACCCTGAACGTACGTGCGCTTTATCCCAATCCGCACGGAGAACTCCTGCCCGGACGCTATGCCAGTATCGAGCTGAACCAGAACGAAATAAAGAATGCCATCGCCATCCCGTCCGAGGCCATTGTGCCGGAAATGGGACAGAACAAGGTATTCGTCTATCACCACGGAGTGGCCGAACCGGTAGATGTGGAAATAGGAATCCGCACCGAAGCCGAGGTACAGATTCTGCGTGGACTCTCCATCGGCGACACCATCCTGACTACGGGTACCCTGCAGCTGCGTACCGGTATGCCGGTCATCATCGATCACATCAACTAAACCGGGGGCCTTATGAACATTTCAGAACTTAGTATACGCCGACCCGTACTCGCCACGGTACTGACCGTCATCATCCTGTTGTTCGGTATGATCGGTTACACTACCCTGGGGGTACGTGAATACCCGTCGGTAGACAACCCGATCATCTCCGTAACCTGTAGCTATTCGGGTGCCAATGCCGACGTCATCGAAAACCAGATAACCGAACCGCTGGAACAGAACATCAACGGTATTCCGGGTATCCGCTCCCTCTCCAGCGTAAGCCAGCAGGGACAATGCCGCATCACGGTAGAATTCGAATTGTCCGTTGACCTGGAAACGGCGGCCAACGACGTACGCGACAAAGTTTCGCGTGCCCAGCGCTACCTGCCCCGCGATTGCGACCCGCCTACGGTATCAAAAGCCGACGCCGACGCCAGCCCCATCCTGATGGTAGCCATCCAGAGCAACAGCCGTTCGCTTCTGGAGCTGAGCGAGATAGCCGACCTGACCGTAAAGGAACAACTACAGACCATCTCGGACGTAAGCAGTGTCTCCATCTGGGGAGAGAAACGCTACTCCATGCGTCTCTGGCTGGACCCGGTACGCATGGCCGGTTATGGCATTACCCCGGTAGACATCAAGAACGCCATGGACAACGAGAACGTGGAACTTCCTTCGGGAAGCATTGAAGGAAATACCGTGGAACTGACCCTGCGCACCATGGGACAGATGCACTCGGCCGAAGAATTCAACAACGTGGTCATCAAGGAAGTAAACGGACAGATTATCCGCCTGAGCGACATCGGTTATGCCGAACTGGGTGCCGCCGACCTGAAAAGCTACATGAAAATGAACGGTGTACCGATGGTAGGTGTCGTCGTCATCCCGCAACCGGGTGCCAACCACATCGAGATAGCCGACGCCGTGTACGAACGCATGGAACAGATGCGCAAGGATTTGCCGGATGACGTGGACTTCAGTTACGGATTCGACAATACCAAGTTCATCCGCGCCTCCATCGCCGAAGTAGAAAGCACCGTATACGAAGCGTTTATCCTGGTCATCATCATCATCTTCCTGTTCCTGCGCGACTGGCGGGTAACACTGGTGCCGTGCATCGTGATTCCGGTGTCCCTCATCGGAGCGTTCTTCGTGATGTACGTGGCGGGCTTCTCCATCAATGTGCTCACCATGCTGGCCGTCGTCCTGTCGGTGGGTCTGGTGGTGGACGACGCCATCGTAATGACCGAAAACATCTACATCCGTATCGAACGGGGCATGAAACCTTTCGACGCGGGTATCGAGGGTGCCAAGGAAATCTTCTTTGCGGTCATATCGACCACCGTCACCCTGGTAGCCGTGTTCCTGCCCATCGTGTTCATGGAAGGTACCAGCGGACGCCTGTTCCGCGAGTTCAGCTTCGTGGTGGCGGGTTCCGTCATCATCTCTTCTTTCGTGGCACTGACCTTCACCCCCATGCTCTCGACCAAGCTTCTGCTCAAACGGGAAAAACAGAGCTGGTTCTACCGGAAGACGGAACCGTTCTTCGAAGGCATGAACCGTGTCTATTCACGGGCACTGGCAAGCTTCCTGAAACGAAGGTTCATCGCCATCCCGTTCACCCTGCTCACCCTGGTCCTCATCGGGTACCTCTGGAACAGGATTCCGGCCGAAATGGCACCGCTGGAGGACCGCTCACAAATCAACATCAATACGCGGGGAGCGGAAGGAGTAAGCTACGAATACCTGCGCGACTATACGGAGGACATCAACCTGCTGGTGGATTCCATCGTGCCCGACGCACAATCGATTACGGCCCGTGTATCAAGCGGAAGCGGTAACATACGCATCACCCTGAAAGACATCAAGGACCGTGACTATACGCAGATGGAAGTGGCCGAAAAGATCTCGAAGGCCATCAAGACCAAGACGAAAGCCCGTTCCTTCGTCCAGCAGCAATCATCGTTCGGCGGACGACGGAGCAGCATGCCCGTACAATACGTACTACAGGCGGTCAGTATCGAGAAACTGGAAAAGGTTCTTCCGCAATTCCTGAATGCGGTATACGATAATCCGACTTTCCAGATGGCAGACGTCGACCTGAAGTTCAGCAGCCCGGAAATGCGGGTAAACATCAACCGCGACAAGGCCGGAACCATGGGCGTAACCGTAAAGGACATCGCATCGACCTTGCAATACGGACTGAGCGGCCAGCGCATGGGCTATTTCTACATGAACGGCAAGCAATACGAAATCCTGGGACAGTTCAACCGCCAGCAACGCAACCAGCCGTCGAACATCAAGTCCATTTACATCCGAAACGACAAGGGTGAAATGATCCAGCTCGACAACCTGGTAGACTTCGTGGAATCCATCACTCCACCCAAACTATACCACTACAACCGGTTTATCTCGGCCACCATCTCGGCCGGTCTGGCCGAGGGAAAGACCATCGGCGAAGGACTGGAAGAAATGGACAAGATAGCGGCACAGACACTGGACGAAACGTTCCGTACCGCCTTGTCGGGCGATTCGAAGGACTATCGTGAAAGCTCGTCCAGCCTGATGTTTGCCTTCATCCTGGCCCTGGTGCTGATCTACCTCATCCTATCGGCCCAGTTTGAAAGTTTCAAGGATCCGCTCATCATCATGCTTACCGTGCCGCTGGCCATTGCCGGAGCGCTGATATTCATGCACTTCGGCGGTATCACCATGAATATTTTCAGCCAGATAGGTATCATCATGCTGATTGGCCTGGTAGCAAAGAACGGTATTCTGATCGTAGAATTCGCCAACCAGAAACAAGAAGCAGGCGAAGACAAGATGCAGGCCATCCGCGACGCGGCCCTCCAGCGCCTGCGTCCCATCCTGATGACGAGTGCTTCTACCATTCTGGGCCTGTTGCCGCTGATGTTTGCCAGCGGCGAAGGAGCCAACCAGCGTATTGCCATGGGAAATGCCGTGGTAGGCGGTATGCTGGTATCTACCTTCCTGACCATGTTCATCGTACCGGCCATTTATTCGTACATATCAACCAACCGTAACAAAAAGGAGGAAAAAGCATGAAACAGATCCTGATATTCATCTGCCTGCTGGCAGGATTGCTGGAACCGGCGGCCGCCCAATACGACTATACCCTGCAACAATGCCTGGAAGAAGGGCTTGCCAACAACTACCGGTTACGCATCACCCGCAACGAAGAACAGATCAGCAAAAACAACGCCACACGGGCCAACGCCGGCTTCCTGCCGACCGTAGACCTTACCGCCGGGTATTCCGGAACATCCGACAATACCAACAGCCAGCTTCGCAACGACGGGACCACCGAACGGGAACGGGGCGTATTCGACCAGACCCTAAACGCCGGTATCGACCTGAACTGGACCATCTTCGACGGATTCAACATCAGCACCACCTACAAGCAACTGAAGGAACTGGAACGCCAGGGAATAACAGACACCCGTATCGCCATCGAGGATTTCATCGCCTCGCTGACCGCCGAATATTACAATTATATCCAGCAGGAAATCCGCCTGAAAAACTTCCGTTATGCGGTTTCACTCTCCAAGGAACGGCTGCGCATCGTGGAAGAACGGTACCACATCGGAAACTTCTCACGCCTGGATTACCAGCAGGCCAAGGTGGATTTCAATGCCGACAGCGCCCAGTACATGAAACAACAGGAACTGGTACACACCTCACGCATCAACCTGAACGAACTGATGGCCGTAAAAGACATGGACCGACCGATCCGGGTGAAGGATTCCCTGATCGACGTTTCAGAAAGCCTGAACTTCGGTGAACTATGGAACAGTACACTCGAAACCAATGCCAGCCTGCTGAGAGCCGATCAGAATACCACCCTGGCACAACTAGACTACAAAAAGGTACTGTCAAGAAACTACCCATACCTGAAGCTGAACGCCGGATACGGATATACATTCAACAAATACGACGTGAATGCCACCCGCCAGCGAAGCAACTGGGGATTCAACGGCGGACTGACCGTAGGATTCAACCTGTTCGACGGAAACCGCCGGCGAGAGAAACGGAACGCCAGCCTGGCCATCCGAAACGCCCAACTGGAACGCGAGGAACTGGAACAGGGACTTCGGGCGGACCTGAGCAACCTGTGGCAAGCCTATCGGAACAACCTCCGCCTGCTGAACCTGGAACGACAGAATCTGATAGCAGCCAAGGAAAATCACGAAATAGCCAAGGAGCGCTATCTGCTGGGCGATCTGTCGGGAATCGAAATGCGCGAAGCACAAAAAAGCCTGCTGGACGCCGAAGAACGCATATTGTCAGCCGAATATGACACGAAGATGTGCGAAATCTCTTTGTTGCAGATAAGCGGAAAAATTTCGTACTACTTGGAATAAAATCCGTATCTTTGCAGCTTGATTGTTGATTGATAAAAAAGTTGTAAAGACAAAATACATGGGATTATTTATTCGCAAAAGCATTGAAGCCCTGCAGGCTGAAGCAAATCAGTCTGGCAAACAAACCCTGAAACGGGTGCTGGGCCCTGTCAGCCTGGTTGCATTGGGAGTAGGCGTCATCATTGGCGCCGGCCTTTTTTCAATTACGGGAACCGTAGCCGCCGAATATACCGGTCCGGCCATCACGCTTTCCTTCATCATAGCCGCCATCGGTTGTTGTTTCGCCGGCCTCTGCTACGCCGAATTTGCTTCCATGATTCCCGTATCGGGCAGCGCCTACACCTATTCGTACGCCACCATGGGAGAACTCATCGCATGGATTATCGGGTGGGATCTGGTGCTGGAATACACCGTGGCCGCTACCACCGTCAGTATCAGCTGGAGCCGTTACCTGGTTGTTTTCCTGCAGGGAGCGGGTATCAGCCTGCCACAAGCCTTTACGGCCTGCCCGTGGGACGGCGGTATCGTAAACATCCCGGCCATGCTCATCGTGGTATTGATGAGCCTCATCCTGATGCGGGGTACGGCCGGAAGTTCATTCTTCAACGGACTGATCGTATTTCTGAAAATAGCCGTAATCCTGATATTCGTAGTTTTGGGATGGAAGTTTATCCAGGCCGAAAACTACACGCCTTACATCCCTGAAAATACCGGCAAGGTAGGAGAATTCGGTTTTTCAGGTATTCTGCGTGGAGCGGCCATCGTCTTCTTCGCCTTCCTGGGGTTCGACGCGGTGAGCACAGCCGCTCAGGAAACCCGGAACCCGAAACGTGACATGCCCATCGGTATCCTGGTCTCGTTGCTGGTATGTACCATCTTGTACATCCTGTTTGCCCACGTAATGACGGGAGTGGCCCATTATACCGACTTCCAGGGACAGGTAGGTATCGCCCCGGTAGCCGTCGCCATCGAAAAAATGGGTACACCGGATGCCTCCGGTATCATCCAACCGGCCTATCCGTGGCTCAACAAAGCCATCATCCTGGCCATTCTTCTGGGGTATTGTTCCGTCATCATGGTAACCCTGCTCGGACAAAGCCGGGTCTTCCTCAGCATGAGTCACGACGGACTGCTCCCACCTTTCTTCTCACGCATCAACGAAAAATACCGCACTCCCGTACACAGTAACTGCCTGTTCATGGTCCTCGTCAGCCTGCTGGCCGGATTTATTCCTGCTCAGGTAGCCGGCGAAATGACAAGTATCGGTACCCTGCTGGCCTTTACCCTGGTGTGCGCGGCCGTACTTATCGTGCGAAAGACCATGCCCCATACTCACCGGGCATTCAAAACTCCGTTCGTACCCTTAGTACCCATCCTTGGTATCCTGACTTGCCTGTGCATGATGTGTTTTCTGCCGGCCGATACCTGGATCCGTCTGGTACTCTGGATGCTGATCGGACTGGACGTATATGCCTGCTACGGCATAAAACACAGCAAACTGGAACCGAACGTACCTCAACGGAAAGGAAACATGGTACTCAACGTATTGGGACTGGTACTTGCCGTCCTGAGTATCATTACCGGATTATGGCACCAGCAAACCGTAGGCTGGAATCAGGACATGACATTGCTGATCATATCATTTGTGTTCGCCTTTACCCATTGCGCTTTTTATATGTACCGGATGTGGAAACATACACACGAGCATCCTGATGTATAAAAATGATTAAAAGAAGTTATAAGAACGACTGAAGAACAGAAAATACGAATAATCAACTAGTGACAACTGCCCGAAAAGCTGTTACTTTACACCATTTTTAGAGAGTTATTTTTTATGGACAAGGAAATCTTACTGACCGCCATCTGGGCCGCTCTGGAAGCCGGAAAAGAAATAATGGCCGTATATACCGATCCGAAAGCGGATTTCGAAATAGAAAAAAAAGCAGACAACTCACCGTTGACCATCGCTGACCGAAAATCACACGCGGTCATCGCCAGTATGCTACAACAGACTCCCTATCCCCTTCTCAGCGAAGAAGGAAAACAGATTCCGGTAGAAGTACGCCAGAGCTGGAACGAATTATGGATTGTAGACCCACTGGACGGGACCAAGGAATTCATCAAAAGAAACGGCGAGTTTACGGTAAATATCGCCTATGTGCGCCAAGGAATCCCCGAAGCGGGAGTAATCTATATTCCCGTAAAACAGGAACTGTTTTTCGGAGACTGCGCTTACGGAGCCTATAAACTCAGCCGCATCGACCATCTATCCCCCGATGCGACCTTGGATTCGCTGATAGCTTCGGCACAAAAATTACCTTATGCCACCCGGCGGGAAAATTTTGTGATCGTAGCCTCACGTTCCCACCTGACCCCGGAAACAGAAGCTTACATAAACGAAATGAAGCAGAAGCACGAACAGGTAGTAACCGCTTCCAAAGGAAGCTCACTCAAGCTTTGCCTGATAGCCGAAGGTGAAGCAGATGTCTATCCGCGCTTTGCTCCCACCATGGAATGGGATACCGCGGCCGGACACGCCATTATCCGGGCCGCAGGAAAAGAAGTTTACCAGGCAGGAAAGACGGAGCCGCTGCAATATAACAAGGAAAACCTGTTGAACCCCTGGTTCATAGCCGAATAAACAACCATTATGACTTTTGAGATAATCATCGTATTACTGGCGCTGGTAGGTATGCTGGCCGCACTGATCATGGACAAGATGCGTCCGGGAATGATTCTGTTCTCGGTGGTAGTCGTGTTTCTGTGCACCGGAATCCTTTCGCCCAAAGAAATGCTGGAAGGATTCAGCAACAAAGGTATGATTACCGTGGCATTGCTGTTTCTGGTCAGCGAAGGTATCCGCCAAAGCGGTGCCCTCACCCAGCTTATCAAGAAACTACTTCCGCAAGAACGGACTTCCGTATTCAAGGCGCAGGTCCGTATTCTTCCCTCCATTGCTTTTATTTCAGCCTTTCTGAACAATACACCGGTAGTAGTCATCTTTGCTCCCATCATCAAGCGATGGGCCAATTATGTAAAGCTTCCGGCTACGTATTTTCTGATTCCCTTGTCGTATGTCACGATTTTAGGAGGAATCTGTACCCTGATCGGAACTTCTACAAACCTGGTAGTACATAGCATGATGATTGATGCCGGTCTGAAAGGATTCAGTATGTTCGAATTGGGGAAGGTCGGCATTTTCGTAGCCATTGCGGGCATTCTATATCTGTTCTTTTTTTCGAAACGCCTGCTTCCTGCCGACCGGCCGGACAAGACAACGGATGAAGACGACGAAAACAATAGCGCCCTTCATCCGGTAGAAGCCGTCATCGGTCCCCGTTTCCCAGGTATCAACAAACGTATCAGCGACTTCAACTTTGAGCGGCATTACGGCGCAAGGATCAAAGAACTCCGCCGTAGCGGACGCACCTATACTTCTTTCGACCGGATCAGCTTCCGCGAAGGAGATACCCTGATTGTCATGGCCGATGACAGCTTTATCAAGACATGGGGCGAATCTTCCGTCTTCATCATGCTGGCCAACGGCAAAGAATATGAACCTGCCGGGAAAAAGAAACGCTGGTTTGCCCTGACCCTTCTGTTCATCATGATCGCAGGTGCTACCATAGGCGAGTTACCCGCCGTACAGGAGTTGCTTCCTCCGGGGATCAAGCTGGACATGTTCTTCTTCGTATCGGTCACTACCGTCATTATGGCATGGACCAAAATCTTCCCTCCCCAGAAATATACCAAATACATTTCATGGGACATTCTGATTACCATAGCCTGTGCCTTTGCCATCAGTAAAGCCATGGAAAATTCAGGAGTCGCCGACCTGCTGGCCGGATACATCATCGACCTGAGCCATAGCCACGGCCCTTACATCCTGCTGGCCGCCATTTTCATCATTACGAACATCTTTACCGAACTGATTACGAACAATGCGGCAGCGGCACTTTCCTTTCCGCTGGCATTGTCTCTGTCGCAACAGCTGGGAGTCAATCCCATGCCTTTCTTCGTGGTGATCTGTATGGCCGCATCGGCCAGTTTCTCCACCCCTATCGGGTATCAGACCAACCTGATTGTACAAGGTATCGGAAACTATAAATTTACAGATTTTGTCCGGATAGGATTACCGCTGAACATCATCACGTTCCTGATCTCGGTATTCGTTATTCCGCAAATCTGGCCTTTTTAAAAAACAATGAACTAAAACAAAACCAATTATATGCAAGCAGAAAATCATATTTATCCGATATTCGACCGCATGCTGGGACGTACCGATAAGGAAGCGCTCCTGCATCAGCATAGCGTGATGATCTGGTTTACCGGATTGAGCGGCTCCGGAAAAAGCACCATTGCCATCGCTCTGGAACGAGAATTGCAGAAACGGGGGTTATTGTGCCGTATACTGGACGGAGACAACATACGCAGCGGTATCAACAACAACCTGGGATTCTCGGCCGAAGACCGGGTAGAAAATATCCGCCGCATCGCCGAAGTAGGCAAGCTGTTTGTGGAAACCGGTATCATCACCATTGCCGCCTTCATCAGCCCGAACAACGACATACGCGAAATGGCTGCCCGCATCATCGGCAAGGAAAACTTTCTGGAAATCTACGTCAGCACTCCGCTGGAGGAATGTGAACGACGCGACGTAAAAGGACTTTATGCCAAGGCACGAAAAGGAGAGATCAAGAACTTTACCGGCATTTCGGCTCCGTTTGAAGCTCCGGAACATCCCGACTTGTCACTGGATACTTCCCGCCTATCGGTAGAAGAATCGGTAAACCAGCTCCTGAACCTGATTCTTCCCCGTGTAAAGGCCGAATGAATCACCTGCAATCTGCTTTTCCGGCCGAAAGGCAGACAGACAAAATAAAAAATCAACATAATTCATAACTCAATGAAAGAAGAATATAATCTGAGCCACCTGAAAGAACTCGAAGCCGAGTCTATCTACATTATCCGGGAAGTGGCTTCTGAATTCGAAAATCCGGTGATGCTGTACAGCATCGGAAAAGATTCCTCCGTCATGGTACGCCTGGCAGAGAAAGCTTTCGCTCCCGGTAAAGTTCCATTTCCACTGATGCACATCGACTCGAAATGGAAATTCAAGGAAATGATTCAGTTCCGCGACGAATATGCCAAGAAATACGGCTGGAACCTGATTGTGGAAAGTAACATGGAAGCTTTCCGCGCTGGAGTAGGCCCATTCACACACGGAAGCAAGGTACACACCGACCTGATGAAGACACAGGCCCTGCTCCACGCCCTCGACAAATACAAATTCGACGCCGCCTTCGGAGGTGCCCGCCGCGACGAGGAGAAATCACGCGCCAAGGAACGTATCTTCTCTTTCCGTAACGAATTCCACCAGTGGGATCCCAAAAACCAGCGTCCGGAACTCTGGGACATTTACAACACCCGCATCCGGAAAGGTGAAAGCATTCGTGTTTTCCCGCTGAGCAACTGGACGGAACTTGACATCTGGCAATACATCCGACTTGAAAATATTCCGATCGTACCTCTGTACTTTGCCAAGGAACGCCCGGTAGTCAACATCGACGGACAGCTGATCATGCCCGACGACGACCGCCTGCCGGAAAAATACCGCGACAAGATTGAAATGAAAAAAATCCGTTTCCGTACGCTGGGATGCTGGCCGCTGACAGGCGCCATCGAAAGCGAAGCCGATACCATCGAAAAGATTGTAGAGGAAATGATGACCACTACCAAGAGTGAACGTACCACCCGTGTTATCGACTTCGACCAGGAAGCAAGTATGGAACAAAAGAAACGTGAAGGATATTTTTAATTACGAAACGACATGGAACATTTAGATAAAAGCAAGTCAGGAAACCCGATGGAAGGAGAAGCCAGAGGCAAGATGTCCATCGAAGAATTCCTGAAGAAAGACGAACAGAAGGACCTGCTCCGTTTTCTCACGGCAGGTTCAGTAGACGACGGAAAGTCCACCCTCATCGGGCGTCTGCTTTTCGATAGTAAGAAATTGTATGAGGACCAGCTCGATGCCCTGGAACGTGACAGCAAACGCATGGGTAATGCCGGCGAACACATCGACTATGCACTGCTTCTGGACGGACTGAAAGCCGAACGCGAACAAGGTATCACCATCGATGTGGCTTACCGTTATTTCTCTACCAACAACCGCAAATTCATCATTGCCGATACTCCGGGACACGAACAATATACCCGCAACATGATTACCGGCGGATCTACCGCCAACCTGGCCGTCATCCTGGTCGACGCCCGCACGGGTGTCATCACCCAGACCCGCCGCCATACGTATCTGGTATCCCTACTGGGTATCAAGCACGTGGTATTGGCCGTCAACAAGATGGACCTGGTAGATTACTCCAAGGACGTGTTCGACAAGATTGTAGCCGACTATACAGCTTTCATCACTCCGCTGGGCGTTCCCGACGTACAATGTATTCCGCTTTCTGCCCTCGAAGGTGACAACGTAGTAGAGAAATCCGACCGTACTCCCTGGTACGAAGGGCCTTCCCTGCTGGAATTCCTCGAAACCGTACATATCGGCAACGACCATAACCTGAAAGATTTCCGCTATCCGGTACAATATGTACTCCGCCCGAACCTCGACTTCCGCGGCTTCTGCGGCAAGGTAGCCTCCGGAGTCATCCACAAGGGCGATGAAGTAATGGCATTGCCTTCCGGCAAGAAATCGCACATAAAAAGTATCGTCACCTACGACGGCGAACTCGACTATGCTTTCCCGCCGATGTCTGTTACCCTGACGCTGGAAGACGAAATCGATGTTTCCCGCGGTGAAATGCTGGTACATCCCGACAACATGCCGCTGACAGGCCGCAACTTCGAGGCCATGCTGGTATGGATGGACGAAGAGAAGATGGACATGGAAAAATCTTTCTTCCTGAAACAGACGACCAACACCAGCCGTACACGCATCGACAGCATCAAGTATAAAGTGGATATCAACACCATGGAACACCTGTCTGTAGAAAACGGACGCCTGAAGAAAGAAGATGTCCCCATGCAGCTCAACCAGATTGCCCACGTAGTACTGACTTCTTCCAAGGAACTGTTTTTCGATCCTTATACCCAGAACAAGGCTACCGGCTCATTCATTCTGATCGACCCGATCAGCAACAATACCAGTGCCGTAGGTATGATCATCAACCAGGTAGACGACAAAGACATGCACAACCAGATGGAACTGCCTGTCCTCAACCTGCCGAAACTGGGAATCGCTCCCGAACACTATGATGCCATCGAACGGGCCGTAAAAGAACTGGAACGTCAGGGATACGCTATTGAATTAATAGTTAAAAATTAAAAATCGACAAGCTGAGTTTTTCAATTATCAATTAAAGAAATGGGACTACTTGAATTTAATAAACTCCCCATCAATACGCTGGTGGGAGCCGACTGGACAACCTTCAAACAAATCACTGCCGGACGTACCATCGACCCGGCGTACAAGGGCAAATACCGCCTGACCAAGGCCGTATGCCGTCTGTTGTCTACCCTGGTTCCCCTGCAGGACAAACGTTATGAAAAATTGCTGGCCGACAAACCGCTGGAACACGATCCCGTATTCATCTTGGGACACTGGCGCAGCGGCACTACTTTCATGCACAATGTTTTCTCCTGCGACAAGCATTTTGGCTACAACACCACTTATCAGACGGTATTCCCTCACCTGATGATGTGGGGACAACCGTTCTTTAAAAAGAACATGAGCTGGCTCATGCCGGACAAACGCCCGACCGACAACATGGAACTGGCCGTCGACCTTCCACAAGAAGAAGAATTCGCACTGGCCAACATGATGCCTTATACGTATTACAACTTCTGGTTCCTGCCCAGATACATGCAGGAATATGCCGACAAATACCTGCTCTTTGACGACATCAGCGACGCTGAACTGAAAATATTCGAAGAAACCTTTACCAAACTGATCAAGATTTCCTTGTGGAACACACACGGCACCCAGTTCCTGAGCAAGAATCCGCCACACACCGGCCGCGTAAAAGAACTGGTCAAAATGTTCCCGAACGCCAAGTTCATCTACCTGATGCGAAACCCGTATACGGTATTCGAATCTACCCGCAGCTTCTTTACCAATACCATCCAGCCCCTGAAGCTTCAGGACATCAGTAACGAGGAACTCCAGGAGAACATCCTCTCAATTTATGCCAAGCTGTATCACAAATACGAAGCCGACAAGAAATTCATTCCGGAAGGCAATCTGGTGGAAGTCCGTTTCGAAGATTACGAAAAGAACGCGTTCGATATGACACAGGATATCTACCGGAAACTTTCGTTACCGGGATTCGAAGAGGCACGTCCGGCCATCGAAGCTTACGTAAACAAAAAGAAAGGTTATAAGAAAAACAAATACCAGTATAAACCGGAAACCGTGGAACTGGTAGAAAAACATTGGGGATTTGCCCTGGAACAATGGAACTATCAGCTCTGACAACAAAGCCTGAGAACCCATTCGAATTGCATCCAGACAAAAAAAACGTCGTCTGAATAACCTGCATAAAATAATCCGCCGGCAGATTCATGGAACTCCATCCCTGCTGACGGATTATTTTTTATATCCATTCCATCCATCATCAAACAAACGATTCTCTTCCAGATTGACTTTTTCATTCTGACATACCGGAAGAGAAAAGCTATTTTTCAAAAGGAATTACCAGCTCCTGAAAAAAAATAAAATTTTACTGTTCATCAAATTGTATTTGTATAATTCCCAGTTTCCAACCATCTAAAAACCACGTCAAAAAAGGAACTTTCATTGGAATTCTCACTTTATTTTATTATCTTTGTTTAAACGACAGGGGTGTCAGAAACCGACACGACCTGTCGTTTTCTTGCTTTATACAGAAACAAAATAAAACAGACAGACGTTTTATATTTATCCGATACAAAGGATTATCCATTTTTACAGGAAAATAAAACCTTCAGTAAACCTTATAAACCTAAAAACAAAGACTATGAAACACCTGTTATGCTGCACACTGGCCCTATCGGGCTTCCTGTCGGTATCTGCACAAAATGACCAGACAGAAACAGAATCTTCCAAAGACTCTATAGTCAACGTAGGATATGCCGTAGGAAATCTCAAGAATCTCTCCGGACTGGTAGAACAGATAACGGAAAGACAGATGAACAAGGAACAGATTACCAACCCGCTGGAAGCTATTCAAGGAAGGGTAGCCGGACTTACCATCCAGAAAAGCAACAATGGAACAGCAGCACTGGAATCCGTACGAATGCGAGGTACAACTTCCATTACCAGCGGAAACGAACCACTGATTATCGTAGATGGAGTACTGGGTGATCTTACCATGCTTACTTCCATTTATCCTACCGACATCGAAACCTTCACTATCCTGAAAGATGCAGCCGAAACAGCTCAATACGGTTCACGAGGAGCCTCCGGAGTCATCAATATCACTACCAAAAAAGGAATCTCCGGAAAAACCCGTATGAACTATAGTGGAAGCTTCGGTATCGCTCATGCCTACAAGCACATCGA
The DNA here is from genome assembly GCA_900553185.1 of uncultured Bacteroides sp. Taxonomy (GTDB): domain Bacteria; phylum Bacteroidota; class Bacteroidia; order Bacteroidales; family Bacteroidaceae; genus Phocaeicola. The sequence continues at coordinate 125,133 of USCT01000001.1, read as the reverse complement.
CATGCTGGACGGAAATGCCTTTCGGAAAACAGCGAAAGAAAACGGCGTATCAATTCTGGACCGTGGCTATAACACCGACTTTCAGAAAGAAATAGAGCAAACCGGTCTGCAACAAAATCACAACGTAGCTTTCTACGGTGGAGGAGACAGGTCAAGCTATCGTGTATCATTGGGATACATCGATCGCAAAGGAATCATTGACAATGAATCCATGAAACTTTTCACCTCGAACATGAACCTTTCACAACGACTTCTGGACGATCTCATTAATTGTGAACTCGGACTGTTTGGATCCGTCAAACGCGAACGGACATTGTTCGCCTTGCAGAAAACCTTCTATTCGGCCGCAACCTTTAACCCGACTTTTCCAAATTTCAAAAATCCGTCTACCGGTTCGTGGGACCAGATAACCGCTGCCAGCCAAATAACCAACCCACTGGCCTGGATGGAAGTAGACAACAAAGGAGAAGCGGCATATTTTGGTGCGCACGCCAAACTGACACTCAACTTACTGACCGATCTAAAACTGATATTATTCGGCTCATATACCTATAATACTTCAGAAGACAAACAGTATTTGCCGACTTTCGTCTGGGCAAAAGGACAAGCCTACCGAGGCAGTCATCGTTCGGACGCCTTGCTTGGGAACCTGATGATCACTTATAACAAAAAAGCAGGTAAACACTTCATTGACCTGCTGGGACTTAGTGAACTTTCGAAAGAGACCTATTCAGGTTTCCATACCACGGTCACCAACTTTTCCAATAATTTTCTCGGCTACAATAACCTGCAGAGCGGAGCTCTCCGCCCATGGGAAGGAACCGGTTCCTATTACGACGAACCTACTCTGACCTCCTTTCTGGGGCGTGCGAACTATACCTACGAGGAAAAATATATCCTCACACTCAATTTACGTGCCGATGCCTCATCCAAATTCGGAGCCAATAACAAATGGGGAGTCTTTCCTTCTGTTTCGGCGGCCTGGAACATTACTCAGGAAAATTTCATGAAAGCCCTGCCAGTCATCGACAACCTGAAACTCCGTGTAGGATACGGTACCACAGGCAATCTGGGAGGTATCGATTCGTATACGACTTTGGCACTGCTCCGCCCCAATGGTATCGCTCCGGTAGGAAACACACCCATCGTCACCTATGAACGAATGCTGAATATCAATCCTGACCTGAAATGGGAAGTAACTCATACCTTCAATGCCGGTATTGATCTGGCTCTGTATGGAAACCGTTTCTTGCTTTCGGTCAATTACTACAATTCCAAAACAACAGACATGCTCTATAACTACGAGGTCAGCGTACCTCCCTTTCCTTACAGTACTCTGCTGGCCAACCTGGGATCAATGCGGAATAGCGGAACAGAAATAGCAGTGGGCATCACACCGCTAAAAAACAAAGATATGGAACTGAACATCAACGTGAATCTGACCTTTCAGAAAAATAAGTTATTATCGCTAAGCGGAATGTACAACGGAGAATATGTATCTGCCCCACAATATACAGCCATTGGCGGACTGAACGGTGCCGGATTTCATGGAGGTTATAACAACATCGTGTACCAAATTGTAGGACAACCATTGGGTGTGTTCTATCTGCCTCACTGTACCGGACTAAAATCCGACGGAAACGGAGGATATACCTACGAAGTGGCCGACCTGAACGGAAACGGTGTCAACCTGGAAGACGGAGAAGACCGTTACATAGCCGGTCAGGCTGTACCAAAAGTTCTTTTGGGATCCAACATAGCTTTCCGCTACAAACAGTTCGACTTGTCATTACAGATAAACGGAGCCTTCGGACACAAAATCTATAACGGGACTGCCTTATCTTATATGAACATGAATTCTTTTCCCGACTATAATGTCATGGCAAACGCTCCCCGTCAGAACATCAAAGATCAGACAGCTACCGATTATTGGCTGGAAAACGGCGATTACGTGAATTTCGATTACCTGACCATAGGATGGACAGCGCCTATTCAGAAAAGAAGATTCTTAAAAGGACTCAGGCTGGCTTTCACCGTCAATAACCTGGGTACCATTACGAGTTATTCCGGACTCACCCCAATGATTAACAGTTCTCAAGTGGGCAGTACACTTGGTATTGACGATAAACAGACTTATCCATTATCAAGAACGTATACTTTAAGTTTAAGCATTAACCTTTAACCTACCGATTATGAAAACATATTTCACCATCCTGGCCACAATACTGGCCCTAACCATAACCGCTTGTAATGGTTTTTTGGAAGAAAGCCCTCAGAGCCTGCTCCCAGAAGAACTGGCCTATAACACCAAAGAAGACCTGTTGAACAACGCCGTACTCATGCTATATACCCATGTAGGCGGTAACACGGATAGCGAAGGACTACAAGGTACCGGTAGAGGTATCTACGACCTGAATACCTTTACCACCGACGAAGCTATCATGCCGACACGCGGAGGTGACTGGTACGATGGCGGATTCTGGCAGGGATTATTTCTCCACAAATGGGGCGTGAACAATGATGCGATTCTCAATACTTGGGAATACCTGTACCGTACCATTATCTTATGCAATCGTTCATTAAAACACATCGAAGATTTTGCAACCATCCATACGGATATGGATGTTTCAGCCATGAAGGCCGAAGTAAAAACCTTACGGGCCATGTTCTACTACTATGCCATGGATCTGTTCGGAAACATCCCGCTGATAACGGAATACAAGGATAATGGCATCGATATGAAACAGGAAAAGCGCAGTGCAATGTTCCGGTTCATCGTAACCGAATTACAGGAATCTCTTCCGTTACTCAGCAATGAACGATGTAACTGGCCGGGTGAATATTACGGACGGATGACTCAAGGAGTAGCCTGCTTCCTGCTGGCCAAACTGGCACTTAATGCGGAAATCTATATGGATGACAACTGGACCGACGACCAGCAACCGGATGGAAAACAAATTATGTTCAAAATCAACGGCACTGAAAAAAATGCCTGGGAAACGGCTATTTATTATTGCGAACAACTTACGGCCATGGGCTATACACTGGAACCGGACTATACTGCCAATTTCGCTGTATTCAATGAATCGTCTGCAGAAAACATCTTCATCATTCCAATGGACAAGAATCTGTATACCAATCAGTATATTTACTTGTTCCGCTCACGCAACTACAACCATGCCGCAGCCTACGGACTGGGAGGAGAAAATGGTTCGAGTGCTACAATCGAAGTATTGGAAACTTTCGGCTACGGAACTCCAGAACAGGATGTCCGTTTTGACTACTGCTACTTTGCCGGTCCGGTAAAGGATCTGTCCGGTAATCAGATTTATTTGGACGATAAAGTTACCCCACTGGCTTACGATCCCTGGAACATCAAACTGGATGTATCAGGAGAAGCCTGCGAAAAAACGGCCGGAGCACGAATGAAAAAATACGAGATTGATACCCAGGCCTACAAGGATGGAAAACTCTTTGACAATGACATCGTTCTTTTCCGATATGCCGATGTACTGCTGATGCAGGCAGAAGCCAAAGTACGGAACGGACAAAACGGCGACAACGAACTGAATGCTGTCCGGCAGCGTGTAGGCGAGAAAACACGTACCGCCACCCTGGAGAATATTCTGGCAGAACGTCAGCTGGAACTGGCCTGGGAAGGTTGGCGACGTCAGGACCTGATACGTTTTGGCTTGTATACAAGAGCCTACCATTCCCGTCCGCAACTGGAGAATGAAGCCAATGGCTATACCACTGTTTTCCCTATTCCGGAATCCATTATCCATCGATATAGCGAAAGCATGAGGCAGAATGACGGATACTAATCACTCAGACAAAACACGATCTGTGCCAATTGTAAACTGGTACGTCACTAAGCAATGCAGATTTTTTTGTTTTTCGATTCCAGAAACCTTTCCAGCTCTTGATAGAAAGGACAAACTATAAATATATTGGCATTGCTTTCCGTTCCAGATTACAGCAATATCCCGGCACAGATCCATAAAAATTAAAATCCGTAATGGAATTGTCCCCCATTTACCTGAAGCAAACAAACACCCGGATGCATCAAAATTCACATCCACAAGACTTTCAGCTGTACTGGTAAATTACAGAAAAAAATAGTATTTACCCCAAAAATCCCGACACCGGAAAACGTTACCTGAAAATAAAAGCTGAAGACATCAAATTGGAAAAAGAAACAATATACCTGATTCAGGAAAAGTACTGTTCACCAATCGGGGACAAATTTCCCGAGGCACTTTTCCAGATCAAAACAATAAAGAATCCCACAAAAATCAGGCAGAAGAACAAAATCCTTCTGCCTGAACATAAATTCAAAAGTATTAAAACTTAATGTCTAATCTTGGTAATATATACGTTTTACCCGATTCGAAACACTGGTAAGTATCTCGTACGGAATGGTATCCAACATATCGGCAAGCACTGTTACAGGAAGATCATCTCCAAAGATAATTACCTTGTCTCCTTCCTTGCAATCAATGTCGGTCACGTCAATCATACATACATCCATGCAGATATTTCCTACATACGGAGCCTTCTGACCGTTCACCAGGCAATATCCATGCCCATTACCCAAATGACGGTTCAATCCGTCGGCATATCCGATAGGAATGGCGGCTATACGTGAATCCCGTTGCAGAGTTCCTTTCCGGCTATATCCTACCGTCTCATCGGCCGGAACATTGTGTATCTGTAGAATGGTAGTCTTCAACGTACTGACATTGTGCAGAATCTTGTTGGTAAACGGATCAATGCCATACAGACCGATTCCCAGACGCACCATGTCGAACTGAGCTCCCGGATAGCGCTCGATACCGGCCGTATTACAAATATGACGCAAGATCTTATGCTTGAATCCACTCTGAAGGCAAGCAGAAGCCTGCTCGAATATCTCAATCTGACGACGGGTAAAACTATCGAAACGTTCTGCGTCACTTCCCACCAGATGAGAAAAGACCGACCGGGGAATAACAGCCGACTGGCGATGCAGCCGCTCCACCAGTTGCGGAATTTCTTCGGGCAAGAATCCCAGACGATGCATACCCGTATCTATCTTCACATGGATGGGGAAATTACTTACTCCCTCACGTCCGGCTGCCTTAATCAGTTCTTCCAGCAAATGGAAACTATAGACTTCGGGCTCCAACTTATAATCAAACATGGTCCGAAACGCTGTCACTTCCGGATTCATGATAATGATGGAACTGTTGATTCCTGCCTTACGCAAATCGGCACCTTCATCGGCTAACGCCACAGCCAGGTAGTCCACCCGCTGGTCTTCCAGTGTCTTGGCTATTTCGAACGAACCGGCTCCGTATGCCGAAGCCTTTACCATACATACCATTTTGGTACCTGGCTTCAGTTTGTTCCGATAATAATTCAAGTTATCTACCAGTGCATTCAGGTTAATCTCCAGAATTGTCTCGTGTACCTTCAGCTCCAGAATATCGGTTATGTTATCAAAATGGAAGGCACGAGCCCCTTTTATCAACACCACCTCGTTACGCAACCCGTTTAAAATGCCTGAATCAAGTAATTCAGCCGTAGACCGGAAAAAATATTTCTCTCCTTCAAACCGGGAGGCCGCAGCCGAAATCTCCGGTCCCACTCCGATTATCTTATTCACTCCACGGCTGTGCACCAGATCGGCTAACTGCCGATAAAGCAAATTACCGGTCTGTCCGGTTTCCAGCATATCCGAAAGAATAAGCGTACGTTTACGTCCCTTATCTTCGGTACGGCGCGACATGAAATCAAGAGCGATATCCAGCGAAGCAAAATCCGAATTGTAACTGTCGTTGATAAGCACACATCCGTTCTTTCCCTCTTTCACTTCCAACCGCATGGCCACCGGTTCCAGATGCAGCATCCGTTCGGCAATTGTTTCAGGAGGAACCATCAGATACAGGGCCACCGCCAGGCAGTGCAATGAATTCTCAATGGAAGCATCATCAATGAAAGGAATCCGGTATTCCTTGAAAAAGCCCAGATAACGATACTTGATGGTAGTGCCTGTCTCGTCTTTCTGGATGCGTTCAATAAAAAGCGGACGTTCCGTATCCTTGGTTGACCATGCGATTTCACGTGCCGTAAACAAGGATTTTGTCACACAGTTGCTGATCAGCTCGTTATCGCCGTTGTAAACAATTACATCGCAATCCTTAAACAGCTGAAGCTTCTCCATACACTTATCCTGCACCGACGAAAAATTCTCCTGGTGAGCTCCTCCGATATTCGTCAATATACCAATGGTGGGCTGAATAACCGGACGCAACGCCTCCATTTCTCCCATTTCTGAGATTCCGGCTTCAAAGATTCCCAGTTCTGTATGCTCATTCATCAGCCATACAGAAAGCGGAACTCCAATCTGTGAATTATAGCTGCGTGGCGAACGCGTCACTATCCGATCCGGACTCAACAACTGATACAGCCATTCTTTTACCACCGTTTTTCCATTACTGCCTGTAATACCGATGACAGGAACCTGAAACTGTTCACGGTGTTTGGAAGCAAGCCGTTGCAACGCTTTCAATGGTTGGGCAACCTGCAAGAAGTTGGCCCCCGGATAATTTGCCAGATGTTCAGGCACATCGCTCACAACAAAATTACGGACACCGCGGGAATAAAGGTCGGGAATATATTTGTGCCCATCGTTACGTTTTGTCTTCAATGCAAAAAACAAGGTTTCTTCCGGAAAACACAACGAACGGCTGTCTGTCAGAATCCAATCGATAGAAGCCGCAGCGTTTCCTATGCGCTGTGCTCCTATTACAGTACTTATTTCTTCAATAGAGCTTGACATAATTCGATTTCATTTTGAACGTCTAAGTACGGGAATTTTTCTTTTAACGCTTCGATTTTTAACAGAATTTGACTTAAAAAACACTGATAAGCCTCCGATTGGACATCAAACGGACGATGTTCTAGCCCTTTTCGGATTTTCTCCCATTCATTCATGACTTTTAGCGTAGAGGGGCCGAAAAACGTATCGCAGAAACACTTCCAGATGTAATCAATGGCCAACGAAGAAGGATGCAACATATCGTCGGCATAAAAACGATAGTCACGCAATTCATCCATCATAATCTCATAAGCCGGAAAATAATGACAATACGGCAACCGGGAACAAAGTTCTTCAATGGCCAGCAACAATACAGCCTTGTTCAACTGATTTCCATGCATTCCATCCTTCGCATGACGGATAGGACTAACGGTGAACAGAACTTTCAGTCCCGTATGCCGACCATGTAATCCTTCCAATAAGTCCTGATAAACAGACACTATTTCTTCTACCGAAAGCATACGGCGGGTAAAACAATTGTCGGGCAGCTTATGACAATTGCCCACGATCCGTTCAGTTTCTTTCCATTCATAAACCCGAGCAGTTCCCCAGGTAAAAATCAGCCAGTCAGCTTCTTCCAGATGTACGGTTCCCTCTTTCAAACGGCTGTTGATACGCGAGAGACATTCTTCCTGCGAACGTGAAGAAAAAGAGCTGTGGTGCATCAGACTAAACCAGGAACCCTGGCGCTCCATCAGGCAATCGGGTGTATACAGCTTCCTCTCTTTCAGTTCCTGCAAAGCTTCTGCGATGGAAAGCGGATTGTACAAGACTCCAAACGGATTGACATCGCAGGAAAATTTATTCTCCAGCAAACGCTTCCCGATATTCTCGGCAAAACAGGAGCCCCACAACATCAGCTTGTCTTCATGGGCAATAGAAGCCTGTTTCAAAGGCAGTTCCACTTTTGTACGAAAATCCATAAGTCCTTCTGTTACGTTATTTTTTTGTACAAATGTAAGCAGATTAGATATATTTATACTATTTTTGTGCAATTAATGTTTAATGAAAACAGGATGGAACAGCAAAATTCATACGATTTGTTGAATAAGATAGATAGCCCGAACGATTTACGGAAACTACCTGTCACAGCACTGCCAGAAGTATGCGCCGAGCTCAGAAACAAGATTATCGATGAGCTTTCCCGCAATCCGGGACACTTTGGTTCCAACCTGGGAGTGGTTGAACTGACTGTTGCCCTTCATTATATTTACCAAACTCCATACGACCGAATAGTCTGGGACGTCGGTCATCAAGCATACGGTCATAAAATCCTGACAGGACGCCGTGACCTCTTCTGTACGAACCGGAAATTAAACGGTCTGCGTCCATTCCCCAGTCCGGATGAAAGTGAATACGATACATTTACCTGCGGACATGCCTCCAATTCCATTTCGGCCGCGTTGGGAATGGCGGTAGCTGCTGCCAGAAAAGGAGAAGAAGACCGTCATGTAGTAGCCGTCATCGGCGACGGTTCCATGAGTGGAGGACTGGCCTTCGAAGGTCTGAACAATGCCTCCACAACCCCCAACAATCTGCTGATCATTCTGAATGACAACAACATGGCCATCGATCGCAGCGTAGGAGGTATGAAGCAATACCTGCTAAACATGCATACATCCGAAGGATACAACCGGATAAGAAATGCCATCGCACGCAAATTCTACCAGTGGGGCATTCTGAACGATGAACGCAGGAAAAGCCTCATCCGCTTCAACAATAGTCTGAAATCGATGCTCATGCAACAGCAGAACATCTTCGAAGGACTAAACATCAGATATTTCGGTCCCATCGACGGACACGATATATTCCAGCTTACCAAAGTACTGAAGGAAATCAAGGATATGAAAGGGCCCAAGCTGCTGCATATCCACACCGTCAAAGGAAAAGGATATAAACGGGCCGAAGAAGCAGCCACCATCTGGCACGCTCCCGGCGTATTCGATAAGGAGACCGGCAAACGGCTGGTTGCCAATACCGAAGGGCTTCCTCCCCTCTTTCAGGATGTGTTCGGCGAGACATTACTGGAACTGGCCAGAAAAAACGATCGCATCGTAGGAGTAACTCCAGCCATGCCGACAGGATGTTCCATGAATATCCTGATGCGGGAAATGCCCGACCGTGCATTCGATGTCGGAATTGCCGAAGGACACGCCGTAACTTTCTCCGGAGGAATGGCCAAGGAAGGATTGCTACCCTTCTGCAACATTTACTCCTCGTTCATGCAGCGAGCCTACGACAACATCATACACGACGTAGCCATCCAGCGGCTGAACGTTGTACTGTGTCTGGACCGTGCCGGACTGGTAGGAGAAGACGGACCGACTCATCACGGAGTCTTCGATTTGGCCTACCTGCGTCCGATTCCCAATCTGACCATTGCTTCTCCGTATGACGAGCATGAACTGCGCAGACTGATGTACACCGCACAACTGCCCGATCAGGGGCCGTTCGTGATCCGCTATCCACGCGGACGAGGAGTATTACCTGACTGGAAATGCCCGTTGGAGGCCGTCGAGATTGGTAAAGGACGTAAACTGAAGGAAGGAAAAGACATCGCCCTCATCAGTATCGGTCCTATCGGAAACACGGCCGCACGCGTCATCACAGCTGTGGAAAAGGAAACGGGATGCAGCATCGCGCATTACGACCTGCGTTTTCTGAAACCGCTTGACGAAGGAATGCTACACGAAATCGGGAAACGATTCCACCGGATTGTCACCATCGAAGACGGAGTACTGAAAGGAGGCATGGGTAGTGCGATTCTTGAATTCATGTCCGACAATGGATATACCCCTTGTGTCAAACGCCTCGGTATACCCGATCGTTTTATTCAACATGGACCGGTAAAAGACCTGCATGCGATATGCGGAATCGACGAAGCCGGAATCCATCAAGTATTAACACAGATATTAACTATATGAAAATCATCATTGCAGGAGCAGGAGCCGTAGGAACTCACCTGGCCAAGCTATTATCTGGAGAAAAGCAAGACATCATCCTGATGGATGAAAGCGAAGAAAAGCTCGGGAAAATCAGCAACAACCTTGACCTGATGACAGTCAACCACTCTCCTACCTCCATCAACGGACAGAAGGCCGCCGGCGTATCCGGAGCCGACCTGTTCATTGCGGTCACCCCCGATGAAAGCCAAAACATGACGGCCTGCATGCTGGCTACCCGCCTGGGAGCCAAAAAAACAGTAGCCCGCATTGACAATTACGAATACCTTTTGCCCAAGCACAAGGAATTCTTCAACACATTGGGAGTGCATTCACTCATTTATCCGGAAATGCTGGCTGCCAGAGACATCGTAGATGCAGTAAAAATGAGCTGGATACGCCAATGGTGGGAATTTGCCGGGGGCGCCCTGATACTGCTAGGTACAAAGATGCGTGAAACAGCCGAAATTCTGAACGTTCCATTGCACGAAATGGGCGGTTCAAACATTCCGTTCCATATCGTAGCCATCAAACGAGGAGCCGAAACCATCATTCCGCGTGGTGATGACAGCATCCGGCTGAACGATATTGTCTATTTCACGACAACCAAGAAATACATCCCGTACATCCGGAAGATTTCCGGAAAAGAAAATGAAGCCGACGTCCGGAACGTCATGATCATGGGAGGAAGCCGTATCGCCGTACGTGCCACCCAATATATGCCCAATTACATCCATTGCAAAATCATCGAAAGTAATCCCAACCGCTGCACACGCCTGACAGAACTGGTAGACGACGGAGTCATGGTTATCAACGGAGACGGACGTGACATGGAACTTTTGCTGGAAGAAGGAATCAAGAACACGGAAGCATTCGTGGCACTGACCGAAAGTTCCGAAACCAATATCCTGGCCTGTCTGGCCGCCAAACGCATGGGAGTAACCAAGACCGTGGCCGAAGTAGAAAACGTGGACTACATCAGCATGGCCGAAAGCCTGGACATCGGTACCGTTATCAATAAGAAATTCATTGCGGCCAGCCATATTTACCAGATGATGCTGGATGCCGACGTAACAAACGTCAAATGCCTGACCTTTGCCAACGCCGATGTAGCCGAATTTACAGTCAAGCCCAATGCCTATATCACAAAAGCGCCCGTAAAAGACATCGGTCTGCCTAAAGGCGCTACCATCGGTGGACTGATCCGGAACGGAGAAGGTATGCTGGTAACCGGTAACACCTTAATCAAAGAAAATGACCATGTTGTGGTATTCTGTCTGGGCATGATGATCAAAAAGCTCGAAAAATTCTTCAATTGAAAAGAAATCAAAAATGCAAAGTAGACTTAACAAAATAAGGGCTTTTACTTTGCATTTTTTTATTTATTTTGATTTATGAGTCAAAATAAATGACTAACTTTGCGGGCACAAAAAAAGGCGTTTATGAAAATTCGTGAGAAAGGTATCATACTGGTGTTGATATTCCTGTCATGTATGCTGACAGGGAAGGAAATACATACCTTGAATCACGTGTCCTCCCATGAAATGGCCGATGAGCAGATTCTCAACAACCAACGAAAAGAATACATTCAGGAAACGAGCGATGTAGCATTAGACAAAACCATCCGCCATTTATACAGCAATCAGATAGCCTATCCACAAACCATGTCTTCTGCATTATCGGATGCTTCGGGAGGGAAATTATTCACCTATATATATAGAGAAGCGACTCTATCCATTAAATCGCCTTTATATAATATTCAAAACATCAATTACATGTGGAGACATCATCTCTTCAAGAGATCCACAGATTATTATATATATGGTTTGAAAAGACTTCTCCTCTAACTGACTCATTCTTTTTTCTTATTCACGTAACTTGCAGAAATAAGTTACATAGGATATACAGGACCTTGTTTTAAAAAGCTGGGTTCTGAATCTTTCTGTTGTTTCATTACAAATTCTTATATATATGTTCTTTACATTTCTCATTGTTGTTATTCTTACGGCAATAGCCTTGGTTGTAGCCGCCATGACAATCGCACACCTGATTGCCCCGCGGTCTTTCAATCCACAGAAAGGAGAGCCGTATGAATGTGGTATTCCCACACGAGGGGAATCATGGGTACAGTTCAAGGCTGGCTATTACCTGTTTGCCATCCTGTTCCTGATGTTCGACATCGAAACTGTATTCTTGTTTCCATGGGCAGTCGTTGTTACCCAGGTAGGTACATACGCATTGGTATCAATTGCCTTTTTCCTGGGAATTCTGATTTTAGGTCTGGCTTATGCCTGGAAGAAAGGAGCGTTGGAATGGAATTAAAAAAACGTACAAAAATTCGTTCTATGGAGTACGAAGACTTCAAGAACAATGATTACCTGGAGAATATGGTTCGTGAACTGAACATGAACGGTGCGGGAGTGATTTTGGGAACCGTCGATGAACTTATCAACTGGGGACGAAGCAATTCGCTGTGGTCATTGACCTTTGGTACCAGCTGCTGTGCCATAGAATTCATGGCCTTAGGAGCTGCCCGTTACGATATGGCCCGCTTTGGTTTCGAAGTAACCCGTAACTCTCCGCGTCAGGCCGACATGATTATGGTCTTAGGTACCATAACCTATAAGATGGCCCCTGTACTGAAACGTCTGTATGACCAGATGGCAGAACCCAAATATGTAATTGCCGTAGGAGGATGTACCATCAGCGGTGGTCCGTTCATAAAATCCTATCATGTAGTAAACGGTATCGACAAGATTATTCCGGTAGATGTCTTTATCCCCGGATGTCCTCCCAGACCCGAAGCCTTTTATTATGGCATGATGCAGCTTCAGCGAAAAATCAAAGTTGAGAAATTCCTGGGAGGTGTCAACCGGCAGGAAAAGCAACCCAAAGAAGAAGGAGAAAAATAAGCATGGAACTCATTGAAAAAATAAAAAAACTGGCTCCCGATGCAGTTGTCTCAGAACAGGGAGAACCCATCGTGACCATCAGCCCGGAGAGCTTTCATACGGTAGCCGAAGCGCTGTATCACGACGAGCAAAGTCCGATGGACTATTTGCGTGACATCGTAGGTATGGACTGGGGAGAAGCCGGACTCGGAGCCTTATATTACCTGGAATCCACCCGGACTTACCAACGCATTACGTTAAAGACTCTCACCGCCGACCGCGAACAGGCTTTTCTTCCCAGTGTTTCCGACCTGTGGAAAACAGCCCTCATCAAAGAACGCGAGGTATTCGATTTCTTCGGCATACGTTTCCTGAACCATCCGGATATGCGACGCATCTTCCTGCGCGAAGACTGGAAAGGATATCCGATGCGCAAGGACTACGACATGAATTCAAATCCGTTGAACATGGAGAACGAAATCAATGCCGATATCACCGACGAATATTTTCTCCAGCCGGACGGAACCATCGCTGATAAAAAGAACATTGTATTCGACCAGAAAGATTTCGTGGTCAATATCGGACCGCAGCACCCTTCTACCCACGGAGTATTGCGTATGCGTACTTCACTGGAAGGTGAGAATATCTGCAAGGTAGATCCCATTCTGGGATATATCCACCGGGGAATCGAGAAAATGAACGAAAGCCTGACCTATCCACAGACACTGGCACTGACCGACCGTTTGGATTACCTGAGCGCACACCAGAACCGTCACGCGCTCTGTATGTGTATCGAAAAGGCGGCAGGTATCGAAATTTCCGAACGTGCCCAGTACATCCGTACCATTATGGACGAGCTGCAACGTATCGATTCTCACTTGCTGTTCTATTCTTGTCTGGTCATGGATATGGGCGGACTCACACCTTTCTTCTACGGTTTCCGCGAGCGTGAAATGATTCTGGACATCTTCGAAGAAACCACGGGAGGCCGACTGATTCAGAACTATAACATGATAGGTGGCGTACAGGCTGACATTCACCCGACCTTCTGCACCAAGGTAAAAGAATTCATTACCCATTTACGCAGCGTCATCAAGGATTATCACGATATATTCACAGGAAACGTCATTGCCCGTACCCGTCTGCAGGGAGTAGGAATCCTTTCCAGAGAGGATGCCATTTCCTTAGGATGTACCGGTGGTACCGGACGTGCCTCAGGCTGGGCCAACGACGTACGCAAGCACCACCCGTATGCCTTGTACGACAAGGTCGACTTCAAAGAAATTACTTACACAGAAGGAGACTCTTTTGCACGTTACATGGTACGTATGGATGAAATCATGGAATCCTGCCACATCATCGAGCAACTGATAGACAACATTCCGGAAGGCGAATACAAGGTAAAGACCAAACCAATCATCAAATTGCCCGAAGGAGTCTTCTCCAGCTCTGTCGAAACGAGCCGTGGAGAATTCTGTGTCATGCTGGAAAGCCATGGCGACAAGACACCTTACCGTCTGCACTACCGGTCGACTGGTCTGCCCCTGGTACATGCCATGGATACCGTCTGCCGCGGACAGAAGATTGCCGACCTGATTGCCATCGGCGGTACACTGGACTTTGTCATCCCTGACATCGACCGGTAAAAAAGAAATGAATAATGAATGATTAAAGACGTGATTTTCCAGAATTTTCTTGAGATATATCCCGTTTTTGATTCTTAATCTTTAATTATTAAACAAGCAATATGAACGATTTCTACAATCTCGAACCGCTGCTGATGAGCATTCACTCCCTGTTATGTGGATGGATGCCGGAGTGGCTGGCACTGACCCTTGAAGGCATTGTGGTAGGTGTGTTCATTATGATTATGTATGCCGTACTCGCCATCATCCTGATTTACATGGAACGTAAGGTATGTGCGGCCTTTCAATGCCGTATCGGCCCCAACCGTGTAGGTGGAAAGGGAGGTTTGCTGCAGGTTCCCGCCGACGTAATTAAAATCCTGACCAAGGAAATCATTTCGTTGAAAAACGCCGATCACTTCCTGTATAATCTGGCACCTTTCCTTGTCATCCTGGCTTCCATCCTGACTTTTTCCTGTCTGCCATGGAACAAAGGAGGCGAAATCCTGCACATGAATATCGGTATATTCTTCGTACTGGCAGCTTCATCCATAGGTGTACTGGGTATCCTGCTGGCCGGATGGAGCAGTAACAGCAAATATACACTGATCGGTGCCGTGCGAAGCGGTGCCATGATTATCAGCTACGAGCTTTCCATCGGTATCTGCGTACTGACAATGGTCGTATTAAGTGGAAGCATGGATATCCAGACCATCGTAAGCAATCAGGCCAATGGCTGGAACATCTTTAAAGGACATATCATTGCCATCGCCGCATTTATCATCTATCTCATTGCAGGAAACGCCGAAGCCAACCGAGGCCCGTTCGACCTGGCCGAAGCGGAACAAGAGCTGACAGCAGGTTACCATACAGAATATTCCGGCATGCACTTCGGATTCTTCTATCTGGCCGAATATCTGAACCTGTTCATCACGGCAGGTATTGCCACCACCCTCTTTCTGGGAGGATGGATGCCGTTGCACATCAGCGGTCTGGAAGGTTTCAACCAGATCATGGATTACATTCCGGGATTCATCTGGTTTATTGGAAAAACATTTCTGGTCGTATTTCTGCTCATGTGGATCCGATGGACTTTCCCCCGTCTGCGTATCGATCAGGTTTTAACATTGGAATGGAAGTACCTGATGCCGGTATCACTGGTTGTACTTCTGCTCATGACTATCTGTAAAGTCTTCGGACTCGTATTTTAAATCAACTGAATCACATGAGTACATTTAAAGAATATATCGAAGGATATGCCAGTGGCGTCAAGAGCCTGCTGGTAGGCATGCGCACTTCCATGAAAGTGTTCTGCCAGAAGAAAGTGACGGAGCAGTATCCGGAAAACCGCCACACCACCCTTCACATTCCCGAACGCCACCGTGCCATGCTCGTCATGCCACACGACGCCGAGAACCATCATCATTGTGTTGCCTGCGGGCTTTGTCAGATGAACTGTCCGAACGGAACTATCCGCATTACCAGCGAAACCCGCGAAGACGAAGAAGGTAAAAAGAAGAAAGTATTAGTGAAATATGAGTATAACCTGGGGTCATGCATGTTCTGTGAAATCTGTGTCAACGTATGTCCACATCATGCTATCCAGTTCAGCAACGATTTCGAAAATGCTGTTTTCCAGAAAGAGAAACTCCTGCTGACACTGAATCACGAAGGGTCTTCACTCGCCAAATGATAGAAGATTATGGGAATTACACTTCAAGAAATCGCATTTTATGTCGTAGCAGTCTGTATCATTGTTAGTTCAATACTGGCTGTAACTACCGGTAAACTCCTGCGGGCAGCTACTTATCTGCTGTTTGTACTTTTCGGTACGGGAGCAATCTATGGTATTCTGGGATATACCTTCCTCAGTGCCGTACAGCTGATGGTGTACGCCGGAGGTATCGTTGTGTTGTATGTCTTCTCTATCCTGTTGACACAGTCGGACAAAGACATGAAGTACCGCATTGGAAAAGGAAAACTGGTCAGCGTCCTGCTGACAACCCTTATCGGTGCAGGCCTGGTACTGTTCCTGCTGTTCACCAACGGATTTGCCCTGAATCTGATTCCACAAGGCGAGGAATTGCCTGTCCAGGAAATCGGCCATGCACTGATTGGTACCGACAAATACCAGTTCGTACTTCCATTCGAGGTTGTCAGCGTCCTGCTGCTGGCTTGTATGATTGGAGCTATTCTGATAGCCCGCAAAGAAAAATAAAAGGAGAAAAGAATCATGGAAATAGAAATACACGTTATCCATTATCTAGTGATCAGCACCGTCATGATGTTCTGTGGCATCTACGGTTTTTTCACACGCAAGAACCTGCTGGCCTTGCTGATTTCGGTTGAGCTGATGCTGAATGCGACAAATATCAACTTCGCAGTATTCAACCGTTACCTCTTTCCGGGCCAACTGGAAGGTCATTTCTTCAGTCTTTTCGGCATAGCCATCGCCGCAGCCGAAACAGCAGTGGCCATTGCCATCATCATCAATGTATACCGCAACATCAAGCAGATACTTACCGATGACATCACCGACCTGAAAGGATAATTGACAAATGATTAATTAAAAAGTTTATGGACTATACAATTCTGATACTCGCGCTGCCATTCTTCAGTTTTCTGATACTGGCTCTGGCAGGCATGAAAATGCCCCATCGTGTAGCAGGAACCATCGGTACCCTTTCTCTGGGCATTGTGGCCATTCTGAGCTACCTGACGGCATTCAGCTATTTCACAGCCGAACGGACTTCCGAAGGAGTATATCCGACACTGACTCCATGGAACATCGAATGGCTGCCATTCACACAATCTCTTCACATCGATATGGGAATCATGCTCGATTCCATTTCGGTCATGATGCTAATCGTCATTTCTACCGTCAGCCTGATGGTACACATCTATTCTTTCGGCTACATGAAAGGCGAAAAGGGATTCCAGCGCTACTATGCTTTCCTGAGCCTTTTTACCTTCTCCATGCTGGGTCTGGTAGTAGCCACCAACATTTTCCAGATGTACGTATTCTGGGAACTGGTAGGTGTATCCTCTTACCTGCTTATCGGATTCTATTACACCAAGCCTGAAGCCATTCTGGCCTCAAAGAAGGCATTCATCGTTACCCGTTTTGCCGACCTGGGCTTCCTGATAGGTATTCTGATTTACGGTTACTACATGCATACCTTCACCTTTACTCCGTCTGAGGAACAGCTGATGAGAGCCGGTATGGTTCTTCCCTGGGCACTGGGACTGATGTTCGTAGGTGGTGCCGGTAAAAGTGCCATGTTTCCGCTGCACATCTGGCTGCCGGACGCCATGGAAGGCCCTACTCCGGTATCTGCCCTGATTCATGCGGCAACCATGGTTGTAGCCGGTGTATACCTGGTAGCCCGTATGTTCCCGCTCTTTATCGGCTTTGCGCCAAGCGTGCTCCACTGGGTAGCTTACATCGGAGCGTTTACCGCATTTTATGCCGCTTCAGTGGCCTGTGCACAGAGTGACATCAACCGTGTGCTCGCCTTTTCTACCATTTCACAAATCGGATTCATGATGGTAGCTTTGGGAGTATGTACCTCCATGAACCCGCACCAAGGAGGTCTGGGTTACATGGCCAGCATGTTCCACCTGTTCACACATGCCATGTTCAAGGCACTGCTGTTCCTGGGAGCCGGTTGCATCATTCATGCCGTACACAGCAACGAAATGGAGACCATGGGTGGCCTGCACAAATACATGCCCGTCACCCACATCACTTTCCTGATAGCCTGCCTGGCCATTTCAGGTATTCCTCCGTTCTCCGGCTTTTTCTCAAAGGATGAAATCCTGACTGCCTGCTTCCAGTTCAGTCCGGTCATCGGATGGGTCATGACAATCATTGCCGGTATGACGGCATTCTACATGTTCCGTCTTTACTACTGTATCTTCTGGGGAAAGGAAAACAAGGAACTCCATGCCGAACATATTCCCCACGAAAGCCCGTTGAACATGACCTTCCCGCTGATGTTCCTGGCCGCAGTAACACTGGTTGCCGGATTCATTCCTTTCGGACATTTCGTTTCGGCCAACGGTGAAAGCTATGACATTCATCTCAACATGCAGGTAGCCATTACCAGCATTGTAGTGGCTCTGGTCGCTATCGGACTGGCTACATGGATGTATGCCCGCGAACAACAGCCTGTCGCCGACATGCTGGCCCGCCGTTACAGCGGTCTGCACCGTGCCGCCTACAAGCGTTTCTATATGGACGAGGTCTGGATGTTTGTTACCAAGAAAATCATCTTCCGCTGCATTTCTACCCCGCTGGCCTGGTTCGACCGTCACGTCATCGACCAGTTCATGAATTTCATGGCCTGGTGTACGCAAGCTGCCGGCGAAACGGTACAGCCTATCCAGAGCGGACGTATTCAGACCTACACCTTATGGTTCCTGGGAGGTATCATCATGCTGACAGTGATCCTTCTATTGTTCTAATTGTCGAAAAGAAAAAAACAAACAGCAATGAATCTATTGAGTCTATTCGTTTTAATACCTCTGCTTATGTTGCTCGGACTTTGGATAGCCCGGAACGTGAACCAAGTAAGAGGTGTGATGGTAACCGGCTCCTCTCTGTTACTGGTACTGGCCGCTTACCTCACAGTGTCATATATCGGACTTCGTCAGGCAGGTGCTACCGAAGAAATGCTCTTTACCGACAGTATCAGCTGGTATGCTCCACTGCATATCTGTTATTCAGTAGGTGTAGACGGTATTTCAGTCGTCATGCTGCTGCTGAGTTCCATCATCGTCTTTACCGGAACATTTGCTTCCTGGAAACTGAAACCGCTTACCAAAGAATACTTTCTCTGGTTTACCCTGCTGAGCACGGGCGTATTCGGTTTCTTCATCTCTACCGACCTCTTTACCATGTTCATGTTTTATGAGGTTGCCCTCATCCCGATGTACCTGCTTATCGGCGTATGGGGAAGCGGCCGCAAGGAATACGCGGCCATGAAGCTGACCTTGATGCTGATGGGAGGTTCTGCCTTCCTGCTTATTGGCATTCTGGGAATCTATTACGGTGCCGGAGGCGAAACCATGAACATCCTGGAAATCGTACAGCAGAAGATTCCTACCGAAATGCAACGCATTTTCTTCCCGATGGTTTTCCTCGGATTCGGTGTACTGGGAGCCCTCTTTCCGTTCCATACCTGGAGTCCTGACGGTCATGCTTCAGCCCCAACAGCCGTATCCATGCTGCATGCCGGCGTACTGATGAAACTGGGAGGTTACGGATGTTTCCGTATTGCCATGTATCTGATGCCGACCGGTGCCGCCATCTGGGGAGATTTCTTCCTGGTACTGACAACCATCTCTGTCGTATACGGAGCGTTCAGCGCCGTAGTACAGACCGACCTGAAATATATCAATGCCTATTCTTCCGTAAGCCACTGCGGACTGGTACTGTTTGCCTTGCTGATGATGACGCGTGTAAGTGCTACCGGCGCCATCCTGCAAATGCTGAGCCACGGACTGATGACTGCCCTGTTCTTCGCCCTGATCGGTATGATTTACGGACGTACACATACCCGTGACATCCGGCAACTGAGCGGCCTGATGAAAATCATGCCTTTCCTGTCGGTGGGTTATGTCATAGCCGGTCTGGCCAACCTTGGTCTTCCGGGACTGAGCGGATTTGTGGCTGAAATGACCGTATTCGTCGGTTCTTACCAGAATCCGGACCTGTTCCACCGTACATGTACCGTCATTGCTACGATGAGTATCGTCATCACGGCTGTCTACATCCTGCGCGTAGTAGGAAAGATCCTTTATGGTACCTGCCACAATCCCGAACACCTGAAACTGACCGACGCTACCTGGGACGAACGTTTTGCCGTAATCTGCTTAATCATCGCCGTAGCGGGTCTGGGACTGGCTCCTTACTGGGTAAGCCACCTCATCAGCGGAAGTGTAGAACCAATCATATCACAACTAATACATTGATAGAATTATGGATATAACAGCAATATTTTCCATGCAGGCAGAAATCAGCCTGGTAGCTATCCTCATCATCATCCTGCTGGCCGATCTTATCTTGAAAAGCCCGCATCACAAGGCGTTACAGACACTTGCCTGTATACTGATGGTGATCCAGCTGGCACTGAACATTGTTCCGGTACAGCACGAAGCTTTTGGAGGCATGTACAGCAGTTCTGCCCTGTCTTCTATTGTAAAGACTATCCTCACAGCCGGTACCCTGCTGGTATTCATGCAGGCCGGACGCTGGATAGAACGTGAAGATACCCGCCACAAAGCCGGCGAATTCTACGTACTCACCCTGAGTACCTTGCTGGGAATGTACTTCATGGTCAGCGCCGGAAGTTTCATTCTCTTCTACGTAGGTCTGGAACTGGCAAGTATTCCGATGGCCTGTCTGGTGGCTTTCGACAAGTTCCGCCATCACAGCGCCGAAGCTGGAGCCAAGTTCATCCTGAGCTCCATGTTCTCTTCAGCACTTATGCTCTACGGACTTTCCATGGTATACGGCACTTGTGGAACCACGTATTTCGCCGATCTGCCCCAAGCACTGACAGGAACTCCCCTGCAGGTCATGGCCATGGTCTTTTTCTTTGCCGGACTGGGCTTCAAACTGAGTCTGGTTCCGTTCCACATGTGGACGCCCGATACGTATCAGGGAGCGCCTACTCCGGTGAGCGGCTACTTGTCTGTCATCTCCAAAGGAGCGGCAGCCTTCACGCTGATGAACATCCTGCTGAAAGTGTTCGGTCCGATGGTCGAAGAATGGGGACTGATGCTGAGCGTTACCATTGTACTGACAATTACCATAGCCAATATCTTTGCCATTCTGCAGCATGACCTGAAACGATTCATGGCCTACAGTAGTATTTCGCAGGCCGGCTACATCCTGCTGGCGGTACTGGCCGGAAACGAACAGGGCATGACTGCCTTGATTTACTACATCGTAGTCTACATCGTGGCCAACCTTGCCGTATTCGGTGTCATCAGCAACATAGAACAGCAGACAGGAGGACGCGTAGACCGGGAAGCTTACAACGGACTGTACCAGACCAACCCCAAACTGAGCTTTGTCATGACACTGGCTCTCTTCTCACTGGCTGGAATTCCGCCGTTTGCCGGATTCTTCTCCAAATTCTTTGTCTTTGCATCCGCCTTCCACAGCGGTTACTGGCTGGTAGTATTCCTGGCCCTGGTCAATACCATCATCTCACTGTATTACTACCTGCTGGTGGTAAAAGCCATGTACATCACTCCGAACGATCATCCTGTGCCGGCTTTCCGCAGCCCGGCATTGATGCGTACCAGCCTGGTCATCTGCCTCATCGGCATTGTTATCCTGGGTGTGTGCAGCGGAGTCTATCAGTGGATTGACAAGTTTTAAGGAAAAGAACAGACAACAAAGGATACGGAAACAAGATCTGGCCTGCCAGCTTACAGTTCCGGACCTCCTTTGAAACACATCAATCAGTTTTATCCTGACGGATACCGTTTTTCAGACGGGAAGACAAAAGGGCAAGATTATCTGTCTTTTGTCCTCCCGTCTTTTTTTATTACACCCGACCGGAAAATTCCGATTCCACATCCGGCTGAAAAACACATTCTTTTATCCCTTCGTCAAAAAAGAACGGTTCATCCGTCATCTCACTTAAATTCTTCATTTAAAGGTAGTGCGAAATTTAATCTTTTTTCTATTTTTGCAGGTAGATAAACAAACATTTATATTGAGTTATTATGTATCCATTAAAATTCCAACCTATTCTGAAATCTACCTTGTGGGGTGGTGAAAAAATTATTCCGTTCAAACACCTGAACAGCAACCAGACTCAGGTCGGCGAAAGCTGGGAAATCTCAGACGTTCCGGGCGACGAATCCATCGTAGCCAATGGAGCCGATGCCGGCAAGAATCTGACTCAGATGGTAAACGAATACAAAGGCGCACTGGTGGGTGAAGCCAATTACAAACGTTTCAACGGCAAATTCCCTTTGCTGATCAAATTCATCGATGCGCAGCAGGATCTGTCTATCCAGGTACACCCGAACGACGAACTGGCCATGAAGCGCCACAATTCCATGGGTAAAACCGAAATGTGGTATGTAGTCGACGCTACAGCCGACGCTCATTTGCGCTCAGGATTGTCAAAAGCCATTACCCCTGACGAATATGCCCAGATGATTGCCGACAATACCATCTGCGACGCTCTGAAAGACTACTCCATCAAACCGGGCGACGTATTCTTCCTGCCTGCCGGACGTATCCACAGCATCGGCGCAGGCTCATTCATCGCCGAAATCCAGCAGACTTCCAACGTCACTTACCGTATTTACGATTTCAACCGTAAAGACAAGAACGGCAATACCCGCGAACTGCATACCGAACTGTCAAAAGACGCCATCGACTACACCGTTTACGATGACTACCGCACCAACTATACTCCCAAACAGAACGAACCGGTAGAACTCGTCAGCTGTCCGTATTTCACAACGACCGTTTACGATCTGACCGAAAAAATGAACATGGATTACAGCGAACTGGATTCATTCGTTATCTACATCTGCATGGAAGGTGCCTGCACCGTAACCGACAACGAAGGAAACACTCTCAGCCTGCAGGCTGGCGAATCTGTCCTGTTCCCGGCTACTACCCGTTCACTGGAAGTCGTTCCGGAAGGTAAGGTAAAATTCCTGGAAACTTACGTATAACCATTTATCATACCATTCAGACCTTGTTTCAGCCCTCTAAGTAAAACTACCGGACTGAGACAACGGTCTGAATGGCATTTTTATACTACTCAAATCTTTATCATGAAAAAAACGACTACAACCTGCCTCCTCAGCCTGGCAATCGGCGGCTTCTTGCTGACAGGCTGTTCTACCTCTCAACAAGAAGCTACAGCCGTTATAGATTATACCCAATATGTCAATCCGTTCATCGGAGCAGCCGACAACGGACATACCTTTCCGGGTGCCTGCCGCCCGTTCGGCATGGTACAGACCAGTCCCGTAACCGGTGCCGTAGGATGGCGCTACTGTTCGGAATACGTCTACAGCGATTCCATCATCTGGGGATTCACCCAGACTCACCTGAACGGAACGGGCTGTATGGACCTGGGCGACATTCTGGTCATGCCGGTCACGGGAAACCGTCACCGCAACTGGGACGGCTATCGCAGCGGATTCCAGAAAACCAGCGAAAGCGCCACTCCCGGTTACTACACCGTTACACTCGACAATCCGGGCGTAAAGGCCGAACTGACCTCTACCATCCATGCGGCCCTGCACCGCTATACTTACAACAAGGCCGATTCGGCTTCTATCCTGATAGACCTGCAGCACGGACCGGCCTGGAGCGAAAGCCAGTATCATTCACACGTACGAAGCTGCGAAGTACAGTGGGAAAACGACAGTACGCTGACCGGCCACGTGAACAACAGCGTATGGGTCAACCAGGATTATTTCTTTGCCATGCAGTTCGATCATCCGGTCATCAGCACCGTAGACCTGCCTATGGCTGAAACCGAAAAAGGTAAACGCATGGTCGCTACCTTCCAGGTACAGCCTGGCGAAGCCGTACAGATGAAAGTAGCCCTTTCTACTACCGGTATCGAAGGAGCCAAGGCAAACCTGCAAGCCGAAATCCCGGGTTGGGACTTCGAAGCCGTACGTCAGGCTTCGAAGGATGAATGGAACAGCTACCTGAGCCGTATCGAAGTACAGGGAACAGAAGACGAAAAGACCAATTTCTACACCTCCCTGTATCATGCGCTCATCCAGCCGAACGAAATATCCGACGTAGACGGCAAGTACCGCAATGCAGCCGACTCCATCGTACAGGCCACCGGAGGTAAGTTCTACTCTACCTTCTCGGCATGGGATACCTATCGTGCCGCTCATCCGTTCTACACCATCGTTACACCGGAACGCGTAGACGGATTCGTCAACTCCCTGGTCGATCAGGCCGATGTGCAGGGCTTCCTTCCTATCTGGGGATTGTGGGGCAAGGAAAACTACTGCATGGTAGCCAACCATGCTGTTTCCATCGTAGCAGAGGCATACGCCAAAGGTTTCAAAGGATTCGATGCCGAACGTGCTTTCCAGGCCATCAAACGTACACAGACCGTTTCACACAAATTGAAATCCAACTGGGAAAACTACACCAAGTACGGTTATTTCCCAACCGATCTGACTGAAGCCGAATCAGTATCTTCTTCACTGGAAAGCGTATACGACGACTATGCCGCCGCCGATATGGCAACCCGCATGGGCAAGATCGAAGATGCGGCTTACTTCGGCAAACGCGCTGAATATTACAAGAATCTGTTCGATCCTGAAACGAAGTTCATGCGTCCGCGCAAGGCTGACGGAAGCTGGAAGTCTCCGTTCAATCCGAGCATGGTGGGTCATGCCGAAAGTACCGGCGGCGACTATACCGAAGGAAATGCCTGGCAGTATACCTGGCACGTACAGCACGATGTACCGGGCCTGATTGAACTGATGGGAGGAGCCGATGCCTTCACTGCCAAACTGGATACCTTCTTCACCCTGAAGCTGGAAACCACCCAGGCCGATGTGACCGGACTGATTGGCCAGTACGCTCACGGCAACGAACCGAGCCACCACGTCACTTATCTGTACACACTGGCCGGAAAGCCGGCACGCACCCAGGAACTGATCCGTGAAATCTTCGACACCCAGTATCGTCCGGAACCCGACGGTCTGTGCGGAAACGACGACTGCGGACAAATGTCAGCCTGGTACATGTTCTCGGCCATGGGATTTTATCCGGTCAATCCGGTAAGCGGCGAATACGTATTCGGTGCTCCCCAAATGCCAGAATTCGTACTTCATCTGACTGGTGGAAAAACCTTTACCATCAAGGCTGAAGGACTCTCCAAGGCCAATAAATACGTAAAGAGCATTACCCTGAACGGTCAGCCGTACACCAAGAACTACATCACACACGCCGACATCATGAACGGTGGTACACTGGTTTACCAGATGACAGACCAGAAATAAAAAAACGAACGGACGTGTTAGTCAAAATGTCCAGACATTCTTTTCCAAACGAACGGACGCTCTGACAAAAACAAACGGACGTTTTCCTGCAATAACAAAGGGCTTGGCACTTTCTCTTCAAATGCCAAGCCCTTTTTATACATTTTATACCAGAATCAGTTCATCTTCACCCATTTCAGACAAACCGGCTTCTGCATTTCTATCTTTTCGCCCGTATCTTTCAGTAAACCGGTTTCCGCGTTGCGGGCAAAAACCTGTATCTCGTTGGTATCACGACAAGCCACCAGCAAGAACTTTCCGTTTGGAGTAATGGCGAAGTTGCGTGGATGAACTCCCGTAAGCTGATACCCGGCCTTTTCCAGGGTACCGTCCTCCGAATTGACGGAGAAAATGGCAATGCCGTCTCCTTTCAAACGATTGGAAGCATAAACAAAATTACCATCCGGTGAAATATGAATATCCGCACTGCCCTGGGCCCCCAGTGTATCGGCCTTGATAGTCTGGATGGTATCCAGTTCCATTTCATCGTATGAAAGTACAATGACCTCCCCCGAAAGTTCAGTGATCAGATAAGCATGCTTTCCATCCGGAGCAAAACAAGTATGCCGCGGTCCCGTTCCCGGAGAAAGCTGTACATCGTATGCGGCCGCACGGTTCAACAATCCTTCACCTTTCTGAACGTTTACCGGAAATACATGGATGCGGTCGGTACCCAGATCATTGGCCAACAGCAACCGGTTATCCGGCGTAAAGGTTACGCAATGCAAGTGCGGCTGATTCTGACGTTCGGCATCCGGTCCGTGACCTGTGAAATTCAAGGTATCTCCTTCCAGCAATTCTCCACGGCTTCCCACCGGAAATACCGTAATATTTCCTCCCATATAATTGGCTGTCAGCACATAGTCTTCCTTCGGACTCAACGTAATGTTGCACGGAGCAGCTCCGAAAGTAGGCTGCGAATTGATTACAGAAAGTGTTCCTTTCTCCCGATTGAAGGCCAGCGCATTGGCAGTAGACGAAATACCTTCATCCTCTCCTACCGCATATACCTTATTACCATCGGACGAAGGAGTGAGAAACGAAGGGTTCGATATGCCGGACAATCCACTCCGGTATGTTCCTTTTCCTGTCTCCTGATTGAACACATACACACGAATTCCCTCCTCTTGCGGCTGGGCATAACTCCCAACCAACAGGTACAACGAATCCGTATTTCCGGTTACAGCTTTCGCATGATTGGCGTTTCTCATGCAGCTGCTCCCTGTCAAGGCCATAGCGACCATACACACACTTATCAATATCTTCATATTCCTTATGGTTTGGTTTTCTGTAAAAGCCTCCAAAAATAATTAAATTCCATTACATTTTGGCGAAATCACAAATATTTCGTATCTTTGCACACAAGATGATTATCACAAATCTGGGGTTGTTTGGTTTTGACAGCGAGAGATGTGGTATGTAAGCATGCAGTGCGTCAGTGATTTGCACTATAATCTCAGTTACTGAACAATTATCTGGCAACGAATCTTATGCTCTCGCTGCTTAATCGAAGTATAGTAGATTAACTTTATTCCTGTCACAGTGACGGGAACGAGACATCGCTCAAAAGCTCTTGTTCCGAAGCGTTTGGTCCAGCGGTGCAGTAAATTCGGGAATAGTTCCGGTCGGGTTCCGAGGCCGGAATGAAGTTTTAGGGACTAAGGTATAAGTGGGTGGCTCTGGTCTTGCTTATGCACGAAAACCGAAGGCAGAGATAAGCATGTAGAAAGCGTATGGCTTCCTCGTTTGGACGAGGGTTCGACTCCCTCCAGCTCCACAAGAAAGAGTGTATTGGATATTTAATGATTGAATATTCAATACACTCTTTTTTATTCCCAATTAAACCACCCATATACAGCAGTGAAAACATAAAGATATTCAAGGGAAAACGGAGAACAGTTTTACGGGAAAGCACGTTATATTGTTGCTTCTCAATGCGATCCGGATTTCTCCCGAAACATCTGGGGAGAAACTCCCGCATGACGTTTAAAGAACTTACTGAATGAAGCCTGATCGGAAAAATTCAGACGCGTCGTAATCTGCTGGATACTCAGATCAGTAGAAATCAACATATTACGAGCCTCACTGTAAATCAGTTCACAAATAAATGCGTTGACCGTTTTTCCGGTTTGTTCCTTGACGATGGCTGTCAGATACTGTGGAGTCATATTCATGGCCCCGGCATAAAAAGAGACGTGATGTTCTTCCTTGAAATAATTCATCAGAAGCGTAATAAACTCCTGCAGTTTCATCCGGTTCCGGGTTACAACCGGAACCGTACGTTCGTACCCCTCTTCTTTCCGGTCGAGGATATTGTCCAGCTCCAGGTAGAAACGGATCAGAGCATTCTGCATGAGTTCCAGATGATACAAGTGTCCCTCGCGCAGGATCTGACTCCGTATGTTCTCAATACTCGCCTTCAGAATATCCACATCAGAAACAGAAACCCGCATCACCGGATTACTATGCATATTCATCCCTTTGGCAATGCGCTGCTTCAGGTTGAAGACTCCAATCTTATCAATAAAATCCTTATGAAGGCACAGAAACACACACCTGAAATCGCCCGACACTTCTGAAAAACAGGTCAGATGCAACGGAGAAAGCAGGCACAGACAACCCGGACCAATCTTATACACTACTTCGTCAATTGCCAGACTGGCACTTCCTTTCAATGCCAATATGTAAGAAAAAGCATTGACATAAACCGGAAGGCCTTCCGCCAGCGAAATACGGGTTGTATCATTCGGAACAAATACACCTATTTCACCTTGATAAGCCACTCCATCCCTCCGCTTTACAATCTCCTGTATGTTAACTATCTGATAATGTAGCATAGTTTTGATAAATTCGAATTTACAAAAATAGGAATTACAGACTGAATATACTGTTTTTTTTCAATATATTTTCAAATCAGACAAATTCCAAGTATTTTCAGACATCCGGTTTCCGCCGCAAAAGAGTGACCTTTGCACCGATAATCAAGACAAGTACACACATTTTTTATGATCAACAAATTTTTAATGACAGGATTGCTGGGATGTATCGGTTTCGTCCCCCTATCGGCCCAGCAGGAAAAGATTCTCAGCATAGAAGAACTTTTTAGCCTGGCCGATGCCAACAGCAAAAGTCTGAAAGTACATCATCTGGCTGTAGACGAAGCCGTACAGGCCATCAAGGTGGCCAAAAACGACCGGCTTCCCTCTGTAGAAACCAGCCTTTCTTTCAGCTACATCGGCGACGGATGGATGAGCGACCGCGATTTCTCAAACGGGATGAAAGCCGACATGCCGCATTTCGGTAACAATTTTGCCTTCAAGGCTACCCAGGCCGTCTATACGGGTGGAGCGGTTTCGACCGGCATAGAAATGAGTGAACTGCAAAAGGATATGGCCGAAGCCGAACTGGACAACGACAAACAGAACATACGGTTCATGCTTGCAAGCCACTACCTCGACCTGTTCCAGCTGAACAACCAACGGAAAGTATACCAAAAGAACATCGAGCAGACCCGCCTGCTGATTGACGAGATCAAAGCAGCTTTCGAACAGGGAACGGCCCTGCAAAGCGACATTACCCGTTACGAACTTCAACTGAAAAACCTGGAACTGGGTCTGACCAACATCGCCAACCGGATAAAGATTTCAAACAGACAACTCGTAACTACCATCGGACTCGATCTGAATACCGAAATCATTCCCGATACGACGTTACTGTCTGCCAGCATTGAGAAAAAAGACGAACTTCACTGGCAGAACGGACTTACCCACACACCTGCCATGCGCCTGGCCAGCCTCGGAGTCAGCATGAGCGAAAAGCAACAGGAAATGGTACGTGCCGGACGACGCCCGACCATCGGCTTGATAGCCGCCAACAACTTTGACGGTCCCATTCTGATAGAAGTACCTCCCATCAACAAAAATTTCAATTACTGGTATGTAGGAGTAAATATCACCTACAAGTTTGACGCACTGTTCAAGAACAACAAAAAGCTGAAACAAACCAAACTGGCCACGATGAAGGCCCGGGAAAACAAACGACTGACCGAAGAACAGTTGTCAAACGGTATCAATGCCGCCTACATCAACCTGGAAGAAGCATATACCCGCCTGGAAACCAAGGAAAAGAATGTACAGCTGGCTCATGAAAATTACGAAGTCATACACAGCCGTTACCTCAACGGTCTGTCGCTGGTAACCGATATGCTGGACGCCAGCAACATCCAGCTGAGCAGCGAACTGGAACTGGCCAATGCACAAGTAGGGATTCTCTATCAATACTTCATGCTGAAAAAAAACACAGGTACCCTATAATCCTCCACCCAACTTATTCTGAAAAAACATTCTTAAAGAACATACATCATGGCTAACATAAAAAGAAACAAACTGATCTCGAACATTATTCTGACCATTATCATCCTGGCAGGAATCTGCTGGGTATGCAGTCACTTTATCCACCTGGGAAATGTGGAATATACGGATAATGCACAGGTGAAACAACACATCACCCCAATCAACACCCGTGTACCGGGATTCATCAAAAAGATCTGCTTCGACGAATACCAGAAAGTACGCAAGGGAGATACCTTGGTAGTAATCGAAGACTCGGAATACCTGCTGCGTCTGGCACAGGCCGAAGCCAACTACCAGAATGCACTGGTAGGAAAAGACGCCATGCATACCACCATCAGTACCACTCAAAGCAACATTCTGGTGACCGACGCCGGTATCAGAGAAGCTGCCGTCCGCCTGAAAAATGCCGAAACCGACTACAAGCGATATTCCGAGATGATCAAGAAAAATGCCGTGACAGCCCAGCAGTTCGACCGTGTCAGGACTGAATATGAAGCTGCCAAAGCGCGTTATGAACAAATGACCCGTCAGAAGCAATCGACTTCGCTGGTCAAACACGAACAGACCCAGCGCCTGGAACAAAACGACGCGGCCATAAAGGTAGCGGCTGCCGAACTGAACCTGGCCAAACTGAACCTGTCATATACGGTCATCGTAGCGACTGCCGACGGAATGACCGGCAGAAAGAATATCCACGAAGGGCAACTGGTACAACCGGGACAAACCATGGTAACCCTGATTGATGAAACCGAAAAATGGGTCATTGCCAACTACAAGGAAACACAAACCTCTGTCATGAAAAACGGACAGAAAGTCGACATCCAGGTAGATGCCGTACCGGGTGTAAAGTTTACAGGAGTGGTTTCTTCCATCTCGGATGCAACGGGAGCTTCTCTGTCGCTGATGCCACAAGACAACTCTGCCGGCAACTTCGTCAAGGTGGAACAGCGTATTCCGGTACGCATCGAATTTACAGCCGACAACAAACCGGAAGACCTGGTACGTCTCCGTGCCGGAATGAATGTGGAATGTAAAGTAAGATACTGATATGGCCGGACCGAATATGCCTACACGTGTCATGATGTTCCGCGACTTTGTGCCGGACAGGATACGTGTGTTTCTCTGCCTTTTCTTCGCCGTGGCTTTCCAGTTCAGCGGCGGAATCTATCTGTCGTCCGTTTCGCAGATGGTCGGTTCACTGGCTCTGATGCAGGAAGACATCATGATGGCCGGCTATGCCTCCTTCGTGGGCATGACCATCATCTTCCCCATCCTGTTCCGACTGAAGTTCCGGTTCACCACCCGAAGCATTCTGCTGTTTGTATGCCCGGCCCTGATTGTATGCAACCTCATCACCATGCATACCGACAGCCTTCCGGTACTGGTCATTGTCTGCTTCTTTGCCGGTATGCTGCGCATGTGGGGGACTTTCGAAGCCCTGTCGAACGTACAGCTGAGTCTGACGCCAACCCGCAACTTCGCCGTATTCTTCCCCGTGGTCTACATGATTGTGCTCGGAAGCATCCAGCTCTCCGGACTGCTCACTGTCTACCTGGGCTACTGGGCCGACTGGCACTACATGCACTGGTTCATCATGGGACTGCTGTTCGTACTGTGGGGGCTTACAGCCGCCCTCACCCATCACTTCCGTTTCATGAAACCGCTGCCCCTGTTCGGCATCGACTGGCTGGGAGGCGCCTTGTGGTCCATCTTCCTGTTGTCAGTCATATTCGTTTTCGAATACGGCAAGTTCTACGACTGGTTCGATTCTTCACAAATCGTCATCGGTACCCTGACAGCCATTCTTTCACTGGCACTCAGTATCCACCGGATGATTGTCCGCCGGCACCCGTACATCGCACTCGAAGCCTTCAGATACCGCAACCTCACCTCCCTGCTCTTCCTGTTTCTGATGCTCTGTTTCTTTCTGGCGGCACCAACCGTCCTGCAGAACATCTTCACAGGAAGTATCCTGAAATACGACGTACTGAACGATGTATCACTGAACTGGTGGAATCTGGGAGGAACCATCCTGGGATGTATCTTTGCCTACCAGTGGCACGTCCGTCTGCACGGAGGATACAAGGTCCCTGTCTTTCTGGGATTTGCCCTGATTGTAGGCTACCAGTGTTTCATGTATTTCCTGATCGATCCGAATATGAACATCGAATGGCTTTACATACCGACCTTGCTCCGCGGTGCCGGCTACATCATCCTGTACATTTCACTGACAGTGTACGTGACAGGTATCGTACCGTTCCAACATTTCTTTCAGGTGCTGTCAATCCTGGGATTCATACGTACCGGATTCGGTTCCGTACTGGGAGGAGCCATCTACAGCCGGGTACTGCAATACATCATTCCTGAAAACTATCAGACCCTCTCCATCGAACTGGATGAAGTGAATACGGCCATCAATACCCAAACCTTTCAAAGCATATACGGAGAAGCCATGCGACAGGCCACGCTGGTCAGCCTGAAAGAAATGTATGGCTGGGTATGCATTGTCGGAGTCCTGTTTCTGGCCTTAATTCTGTTCGAGAAATTCCTGAATCAGAATGTAGTGGGACGGTTGCCCCGCATACGGCGCATCAAACACATCATGAAGCGTGAGAATGCCTGACAATGGCTGTTCTTTTCATGAGAAACCACTTCAGGCGGGAAAAAACATTTGTCTGTTCCCGCCTTTGTTTTTATCCGACTGCCGGTTCGTTTGCCCTTGCCGCCCCATCATCAAAAAAAGCCGGAATCTGCACAGATTCCGGCTTTCTCTAACTAAATACCAATAATATTTAAAGAAGCTAACCAATCTATAAAGTCTTATTACAGGGTCCAGCCTGCAGTCCAGTTCTCTCCGGCTTTGACAGCACCTTTATAATCAGTCTTCGTAAAGAAAGAATCGGCCGACAGATCTTTACCGCCGTCAGCGGTACCTACATATTTATCGGTCCATGAGAAAGTCTGGTCAGTAAGATTTCCGGTAGCCTGTGCAAAATCAGTATTTGTATAAATACCTTCTTTAGAATTCAGTTCTTTGCTGATAGCTACATATTCAATCTTCGAAGTACCTTCTTTCAATGCATTTTCAGTCTCAGCGGTTTCCACTGTCAAAGGCTTTTCTTTTCCGGTAATCAAGGTATTATACAGTTCCACCTGAGTGCCTGCACGCAGACGTACTCCCTGTGCATCGCCACCGTTACCGATAAGTGTCGCATTGGCAATGACCGGATGGGCTACCGGAGTAGCGGCATAATTCGAACCGTTGTTATCGCATTCCATCAGACAGTCGCAGGCATAACCCAGCTCGTCTTCCGTTGTCTGATAAGCCACCAGGAACTGTGCCTTTCCGTTCCAGCCTTCAGTCCAGTCAAATGAATCGTCACTACAATCCGTAGCTACCATGTATTTCACGTTCACAGAACCTCCGAAGAATTCAAAACCATCGTCCGAACCCTGATAAGCCTGCAGGTGTTCCACGGTTGTACCGTTTCCTACACCGTAGAATGAAACTCCATTGGCTTCGTGTTCTTCATCGAAAGCATATCCGGTATATTCCAGACGGATGTATTTCAGAACGCCTGAATTATCGCTGTCATCGTCTCCACCGTAAGTAGCATTGCCGATTTCTGATTTTCCGGTACCTCCGGCAGCATTCGTATGAGCATATCCGCAAATGTGAAGTCCACCCCAGGCTCCCGGTTCCTTCTTTTCGGAAGTCATGACAATCGGTGCGTCGGCAGTACCTTCCGCATTGATTTTTGCTCCCTGTTCTACCAGAATATAATCTACCACGTCATCGTGTTTGGCAATCAGTGTTACTCCCGGTTCAATATTCAAGGTAGCTCCAGCCTTTACGGTATATTCTCCGGTCAGGTAATAAGTCTGTCCCTGAGACAAGGTCTTTTCACCGGTCAGTTCTCCCTGCAGAGTTTCCGGTTCGGCCTCAGCCTCAGTTCCGCTGGCCAGTGTCCAGCCTGCCGTCCAGTCGTTGTCGGCTTGAACAGCTCCACGATATTCAGCGGCATCAAAGAAGCTGTCGTTCACCGTTGTGCCTCCAGCTATCGTACCTACGTAATAATTGGTCAATACAGGGGTAACATTTGTCTGATTGGTTTCATTACTTATAAAGTCGGCATTTGTATAAACACCTTCTTTTGAAGACAGTTCGCCACTGATGGTTACATACGACAGTGTTGAAGTTCCATTCTTCAAGGCATTCTCCGTTTCAGCCGTTTCTACAGTCAGCGGTTTGCCTTTTCCTACGATAATCGCATTATACAGTTCTACTTCTGTACCCGCACGCAGACGTATTCCCTGGCTGTCACTTCCGTTTCCTACCAGCGTAATGTTTGAAAGAACAGGATGTGCTACGGGTGAAGCCGCATAGTTCGTTCCGTTGTTATCGCATTCCATCAGGCAGTCACAGGCATATCCCAATTCACTTTCCTTGGCCTGATAAGCTACCAGATACTGTCCCTTACCGTCCCATCCTTCGGTCCAGTCGAAAGAATCGTCACTACAGTCGGTAGCCACCAGATACTTTACATTCACAGAACCGCCGAAGAATTCGAAACCGTCGTCCGAACCCATGTATGCCTGAAGGTGTTCCACGGTCGTACTGTTTCCTACGCCATAGAAAGAAACGCCGTTGGCCTCATGTTCTTCATCGAAAGCATATCCGGTATATTCCAGACGGATATATTTCAGGACACCCGAATTATCGCTGTCATCGTTTCCTCCGTACGTAGCGTTTCCGATTTCAGAACTTCCGGTTCCGTTGTTGGTATGTGCATAACCACAGATGTGCAATCCGCCCCAGGCTCCCGGTTCCTTCTTTTCGGAAGTCATGACAATGGGGTGAGAAGCAGTTCCTTCCGCATCAATTTTTGCTCCCTGCTCTACCAGGATATAGTCTACCGTATCATCGTATTTGGCCGTAATGGTTACTCCCGGCTGGATAGTCAGAGTTACTCCCGGCTTTACATGAATACCCCCGTTCAGCGTATAACTTTTTCCCGACTCCAGGGTCATATCCTCCGTAATGTCCTGATCAAGTACATAGGTTTCTTCCGTATCGTTTCCATTGCCACCATTATTCTCACCATTGGGTGTATCGTCACTACATGAAGTAGCAAAGATTGCCATACCCGCTGCGACCAGAGTCATCGTCGCAAATTTCCAGTTCTTTCTCATAATAAAGTTAAATAATAAGAGTTAGTATGATCTGTTTTATAAATTATATGTAATCCCGATTTCGAAACTGCTTCCGCGCTTGAAGCGTTCCACTTCTATCTTTTCACCGGTTGAAGGAACTTCCTGCTTGAAGATTACCGGCTGATTCAACAAGTCATTCACCTGCAGCTTGACAGACACTTTCTGGCTGAAGCTGAAACTGCTTACAAAATTCATCGTATGTACAGGCTGTTGCTTTACATCGCCCAGTCCCGAAATGCCGACCGACTGAATACGTGGTCCCTGTAAGTTATATACCAGTGCGGCATTCAACTGCTGATATTCCCCAAATCGCGGACTATACGTCAAATCTGCATTCACCAGGTAAGGAGAAGCACCCTGAAGCGCACGCTGCGTATTGGTATAAGCACCTCCCTCCGGAAGTTTTACATCGGTATACATGAATGAAGCATTGGCACCCAAACGAAGTTCACGAAGAAGCTCTTTGCGGAATTCCACTTCCAGTCCGGTAGCCATACCGTTACTAGCATTCTGGAAAGAATGGACGGTAGCACCTCCCGACAATTCCTGAATCTGCTCGATCGGATTTTCCAGATGTTTGTAATAAGCCGTCACAGAAAACATGTTTCCATTTTCCTTGAACAGTTCATAACGCAAATCCAGGTTATAGTTGTAGCCATTCTGCAAATCAGCATTACCTCGAATCTGAGCTGAACCGTACGATTCCTGATAAAGGAAGGGGGCCATTTCGATAAACGAAGGACGAGTCACGGTACGAGAGAAAGAAAAGCGCAGACTGTTTTCCTTATCAAACTGATAGCGCAGGTTCATCGCAGGGAAAAGGTCATTACTGTTCAGGTCACGCCGTTGAAGCGTTCCTCCGTCTTCGGCATAATTCACCCATTGTTTGCTGCTTTCATAACGGACACCTACAT
This sequence comes from uncultured Bacteroides sp., assembly GCA_900553185.1. Lineage (GTDB taxonomy): Bacteria > Bacteroidota > Bacteroidia > Bacteroidales > Bacteroidaceae > Phocaeicola. The sequence goes on along the minus strand of USCT01000001.1, from coordinate 89,269 downwards.
TCACCAGCAACGCCTCTACCGGATAGATGTCTGTCAGCAAGTAACCTGCATAAATCTTGTTTCCGGCCGAATAACTGTCTTTCGGCTGCTGGGAACGGGTAATGGAAACTTGTCCGCTCGTTATGCTTTCCTGACTCAGAAAATCAGAAGGCGTATAAATGGCTTCTTCTCCGCTGATAGTCGGATTCAACTTATTCAGATTATAATAAAAGCGAGTGGAAAAATAATCACGCGTCTTGTCTTTGTAGGTGAATCCTCCCTGCAGCCTGTTCCGCTCACCAAATTTATATTCTCCCATCAGATTGCCAACCCATTCCTTTTCATCCAGTGTTCCGAAATAACGCATCGTTTCCTGGCGGTTCAGCTTAAACAGTTCCAGTTGATTGTCTTTCCGGATAAACATAATCTGCCGACGGTCGGGCTCATCGCTCGTTGTTTTACTGTACGAACCTCCCCACTGTATATTCCACTTATCGCCGAAAAAATGCTTTCCGCTCAACTGATGATTCTGCAATCCATAGATATGTGTTACACTGTTGCTACCCAACAGGTTGTGATCCTCATAGTCGTAACCTTCCCGGCGCATATAATCATCGATGGCATTCCGTGCATAGAAAAATGTATAGCTCAACTGGTCCTGCTTCCGGAAACTATATCCCAAACTACCCAGTCCTGCTATCTTCAGTTCATTCGAATAACTGTCGTAGGTAAAATCATTCAGTGTTGTACCGGTTGCTTCCAGAGTACGTACACTGGCATCCATCATGGCTTGCTGTTCATTGCTGATACCCATAGAGGCCAGCAGGCTGAGCTTTCCACTGCCAAAATCGAAATTCTTGCCAAAGCCTATATTTCCCCCGAACTCAGGAAGCGCACTTTTTCTAGAGACATCAAAACTGGTATTAAACAACGGATTTTTCTTTGCATAATTTTCGAAATCAGCCAGTTCCATGTCACGCAGGCGACTATCCAACGAAGGAGTCTTGAAAAGGGTCCCATCGTGATCCATCCGATACATATCCTTACCCAGCGTATTGAACTTTCCACCAGTATTGAATGATACGCTAAAGAAATCTTCTCCTGTCTGTTCCTTTGTACCAATATCGATGTGTGCTCCGGAATAATCGGCAAAAGCGTTCGCTTCATATACCTTGCTGACCGTAATATTCTTTACGGTAGAAGTCGGAAACAAATCCAATGGAATCAGTTTATTGTCCGGATTCGGCGAAGCGATAGGCAATCCGTTCAATGTAGTAGTACTGTACCGGTCTCCTAGTCCACGTACGATAATCTGTCCGGCAGAAGCCACAGATACTCCGGTAATTTTCTTTACACCTTCTTCTACATTTGAGATACCTTTGGTACTCATTTCCTTCGCACCGATATTTTCGATAGCCACACTCGATTTCTGGCGTTCCATCATCAGTGCACGCTCATTCTCCAGATTCTTTTTGGCCACAACCGTCACCTCGTCCAACTGTTGGTTGTCGGGTGCCAGTGCAATAATCAGTTCCTGAGCCTGAGCCTTCGACACCGAAATTTCTTCGATCTTGTATGATACATATTGAATAATCAATGTACATGCTTCTCCCTGCAGATCATTAATTTCAAAACGACCGTCTATATCCGTAATGGCACCTACCGTAGTACCTTTTACCTGTACAGTCGCACCAATTAAAGGTTCCTTGGTCGAATGGTCCATCACAATACCTTTCACAGAGAAAGCCTGCGCGCTGACACTTACTACCAGCATAGAGGCTGCCAAAATCATCTTATTAGTGCTTATCATGCTTATCCTTTATTTTTCGGCACAAAAATACACCGGAGATATTTCGTACAGATTTCATGATATTAACAATTTTCTTACATCGCATCTGGTCAGAAAAACACAATTACATGCTTAAAAGACTGACGCAGCCGTTACGTTTTAAGTAAAAATGCAACCTGCTGTTTACAAAATCAAAGGTCTGTATTTAAAAATAGTGAAATTTTTCTGTAATAAGGGAAAAAGACTTTTTTTAGGAAGAGATTTCCTTAATCAAAAGATTGGGTTTTCAAGAAGAACTTTCTATCTTTGTAGCGCAAGAAGAAAAAGAGCAAACATTTTATACATAACTTAAATAATAAGCATTATGAATTTTGTAACTAACGAAAAACTTACCATTGTTGGTGCTGCCGGTATGATCGGTTCTAACATGGCTCAGACTGCTATCATGATGGGCTTGACTCCTAACATCTGTTTGTACGACCCGTACGCTCCAGGTTTGGAAGGTGTTGCTGAAGAATTGTTCCACTGCGGTTTCGAAGGTGTTAACGTCACTTTCACTTCAGATATCAAAGAAGCGCTGACAGGTGCTAAATATATCGTAAACTCAGGTGGTGCAGCTCGTAAGGCTGGTATGACTCGTGAAGACCTGTTGAAAGGTAACGCTGCTATCGCAGAAGAATTCGGTAAGAACGTTAAACAGTACTGCCCGGATGTAAAACACATCGTTGTTATCTTCAACCCGGCTGACATCACCGGTCTGATCACTCTGTTGTACTCAGGTTTGAAACCAAGTCAGGTTACTACATTGGCTGCTCTTGACTCAACTCGTCTGCGCAGCGAACTGGCTAAACACTTCGGCGTATCTATGGACGCAGTAGAAAACTGCCGTACTTACGGTGGCCACGGTGAACAGATGGCTGTATTTGCTTCAACAGCTAAAGTAAACGGCAAACCGTTGATCGACATGATCGGTACTGACGCTTTGACTAAAGAACAGTGGGCTGAAATCCAGCAGAAAGTAACAAAAGGTGGTGCCAACATCATCGCTTTGCGTGGCCGTTCTTCATTCCAGAGCCCGGCATACGTTTCTATCGAAATGATCGGTGCTGCCATGGGTGGTAAAGCATTCCGCTGGCCGGCTGGTACTTACATCTCTAATGATAAGTACGATCACATCATGATGGCATGGGAAACTTCAATCACTGCTGACGGTTGCCACTGCGCTACTTTGAACGGAACTGCAGAAGAACAGGCTGCTTTGGATAAGAGCTATGCTCACTTGTGCGAATTGCGTGACGAAGTAATCGCTATGGGCGTTCTTCCAGCTATCTCTGAATGGAACAAACTGAACCCGAACATCAAATAATCAATTGAATATCGGTTTATTTCTATAGAAGAAGATTCCCCCACAAGGGAATCTTCTTTTTTTATATATTCGGTAGAATGAAATACAGCCTGTTTGGCTTTCCCCCGTTTTTTACTACCTTTGCAAACGTACCAACCCTACAATATCATTACGTTACTTTATCAGAAAAACTATTCTAGAAAATGACTACCGGGAAAAATTACAAATACTTATTCTTTGATTTGGACGGAACCCTGATGAAATCAGGAGAAGGTATCGAACGCTGTGCCCAGCATGCCCTGAGACATTTCGGTATCAACATCGAAAACTTGGAAGACCTGCGTCCGTTTGTGGGTCCACCCCTGGAAGACTCTTTCAAGGACTTCTATCACTTTACGCCCGAACAGATACACGAAGCTACCCGTATCTACGGAGAACGGTATGCCCGGTTTGGAGCATACGAAGCAGAACCCTACGAAGGTGTTTTCGAATTCCTGCAAAAGATGAAAGAAGCCGGGAAAATAATGGTTCTGGCTACCTCAAAAAAAATTAATATGGCCCGACGAGTAGCCGAACATTTCAAACTGGCTCCTTATTTCGACTATATTGGTGCCAGAGACGAAGCCGGCACTTTACACACCAAAGCAGACGTCATCCGAAACATCATTAAAGTTCTCCATATTGAAGATACCCGGGAAATCGTGATGATAGGCGACCGGAAATTCGATATCATCGGAGCCAAGGAAGTCGGAATTGATTCCATCGGTGTATTATACGGTTACGGTGACGCCAAGGAATTGACACAAGCAGGAGCTACTTACCTGGCAACCGACTATCAGGCACTGGAATCCATTCTGCTGAAATAAGTCTCATTCACTGAAAGTTTCCCATATATTCTTTTTCGAGGCTAAATATTTTTTCGGAATCCATAGGGGTAATGCTGCTTTTCTGAGTTATAGAAAAAAGCATTACTCTTATTTGTCACAGAAGTATGGACTATCCAGATTTCCGAAAAGAATGAAACCCAAAAAGAATATCCTTTTCATCAGCCTGCTCCTCCACTTTTTATGGCTGAACGCATACCCGACTGGTAACTCTCCCAATACCTGTCCCAACGATTCATCTGCCCGTGCAGAAACAGCTGCACACAAAGTACACATTCATGTACGGAAAAACTTCAAGAGAGAATTCTCTTACATGGGAATTCCCTTCGTAGCAGCCGGATTAATCGTAAAAAAAAGAAACGAAGACTTTCGTACACTCCGAAACCGTTTTGAACCGACTTTTCACAAACGGTATGATGACTATACTCAATATGTTCCGCTAGTCGCTGCCTGGGGACTGAAACTGGCCGGAGTAGAAGGACGAAGTTCCTGGAAAGAGTTCACTGTCAGCAATGCCTTCTCAGCAATTCTGATGGCCGGATTTGTCAACAGTCTAAAATATACCACCCACGAGATACGTCCGGACAACTCCTCCAACAATTCATTTCCTTCCGGACACACTGCTACTGCCTTCATGTGCGCAACCATTCTACACAAGGAATATGGAATGAAAAGTCCCTGTTACAGCATCGGCGGATACACGCTGGCCGGACTCACCGGGGTTACCCGCCAGCTCAATAACCGACATTGGATAGGTGATGTACTGGTAGGAGCAGGTATCGGAATCATCTCAACCGATCTGGGATATTTCCTGGCGAACCTGATATTCAATCGGAAAGACAAAAATAGCTGGAAGATAAATACTGATTACAGCCGTTACGACGCACCATCTTTCCTGGCATTCAATATCGGAATAGCTTCCGTCCCTTCCACATTACGGACAGCGGAACTGTATGACTCAGAAAACGGATCTCCACTAGGCATGCAGCTCAAGACAGGAACTGCTACAGCAGTAAGTGCAGAAGGAGCCTATTTCTTCAATTCTTACATCGGCATTGGCGGACGGCTGAAGGTTACAACAATTCCTGTCATCGCAGACATCCCGGAAAAAAGCAGAAGAAACTTCGATATGGATGCAGACCAGAAAAAAGGTGCTCCGGTAAACATGTTCCTGCTGGACGCACTGGAATCCGACCACCTGGGAATGTTTGACATGGATTTAGGCGTTTATCTGTCTTACCCCTTTAGCCGGCACTTCCAGATTGGAAGCAAATTATTGATTGGACGTAGAATGAATGCCAATTTCAGTCTAAATTCCATCTGTCATATCAATCCCCAGATTTTTGACCGCAACAAAGTCAGCCAATCAGCATACGAGCGGTTCTACAAAGAAGATGTCATTTATTATATGCAACAAGAGAAATGCAGCCAAGAAGAACTTCTGAAGAACTCCTTCATAGACGATGATTTTCTAAACATACGCAAAAGCTCAACCCGTAAAATAGGAACAGGTATCTCACTGACTTACCGATACAAGAACGATGCCGCTTTCCGTCTGTATTGTGACTATGATTTCGCTTCGCCCTGCCTGATTTATGATTTAAAAAACTCATGGACGGACGATAAAGGGAACCGGATACCGCATTCATACACCCGGCGCACTCCAATGCACAATTTTACATTGGGAACTTCCATTGCTTTCATGTTATAAATAGTTCTTCCATTACTTATCGGGAAGCAGCATAAAAGGAATTGCACATCTTACTTATTTTTATTATTTTCGCCTCCCGATATGATTGATCAAGCTACCATAGACCGCATCCTGGATGCCGCACAAATTGTAGATGTAGTATCTGAGTTCGTTACGCTTCGCCGTAGAGGTGTCAACTACATCGGATTGTGCCCGTTCCACAACGAAAAGACTCCTTCATTCAGTGTATCGCCCAGCAAGGGACTCTGCAAATGCTTCAGCTGTGGAAAAGGAGGAAACGTAGTACATTTTATTATGGAGCATGAACAGCTCTCCTACTACGAAGCACTGAAATGGTTAGCGAAGAAATATAACATCGAAATCAAGGAACGTGAACTGACTGAAGAAGAAAAACAAGCACACAGCCTGAGGGAAAGTCTCTTCGTTATCAATCAGTTTGCTTCAGAATATTTTCAGGATATCCTGCATAATAACATTGACGGACAACGAATCGGTATGACCTATTTTCACAACCGTGGCTTTCGAGACGATATTATCCGCAAATTCCAGCTGGGTTACTGCACCGACAGTCACGATGCCTTTGCGCAAACAGCCGTCAAGAAGGGGTATCAACCTGATCTTCTGGTAAAAACCGGACTATGCTACCGAAAAGATGACGGTAGCTTAAGAGACCGTTTCTGGGGACGTGTCATTTTTCCCGTCCATACTTTATCGGGAAAGGTTGTGGCCTTTGGAGGACGTGTATTAAGCGCACAGACCAAAAATGTGCAGATGAAATACGTCAACTCACCGGAATCGGAAATCTACCACAAAAGCCGGGAATTGTATGGCATTTATTTTGCCAAACAAGCCATTGTCCGTCAGGATCGTTGCTTTCTGGTAGAAGGATACACCGATGTCATTTCCATGCACCAGAGTGGCATTGAAAACGTTGTAGCCTCCTCCGGTACGGCATTGACTTCCGACCAGATCCGAATGATCCACCGTTTTACCAACAACATCACTGTACTGTACGACGGTGATGGAGCCGGCATCAAGGCCAGTATACGAGGAATTGACATGCTACTGGAAGAAGGAATGAACATCAAAGTATGCTTATTACCCGATGGAGACGATCCGGACAGTTTCGCCCGTAAACATAATGCCACCGACTATCAGGCCTACATTAACGAACACGAAGTTGACTTTATCCGTTTCAAGACGAACCTGCTGATGGAAAAAGCCGGAAAAGATCCCATCAAACGGGCCGCACTTATCTCAAGCATTGTCCGAAGCATCTCGGTTATTCCGGATGCCATCATCCGTTCTGTCTATATCCGTGAATGCAGCCAACTACTGCAAATGGAAGAAAAGATCCTGGTAGAGGCAACTTCCAAACTTATAGAACAAACCAGAGAAAACAAATATAAAGAACAGCAACGACAGAAATTACGCCAACAACGAACAAATACAAACGCCAGTGTGCAAGGTATTTCTTCCCAGTCAACGGCTTCCAATGGGGTAATACCTTCTCCTAACACAGACAGAAATTTCCCCCCATCTGATGACATCCCTGTGTCAAACGGAGAAACGGCTTCCCTACCCGCCGATTTTCCACCGGCCGACGATACATCTGTCGATACCGGACATCAGACTATCTTGGAAACACCGGACATCTATCGGTCGTATATTCCAACAGAAGGAAACGAGAAGAAACTCTTTTATGCCAAAGAAGAAGAACTGGTACGTATGCTTATCCGTTACGGAGAAAAAATAGCCTGTTACGAAGAAACGGAAACAGGCGAAACTCTACCACGTACCGTCATAGATCTGATAGACGGCGATCTCAAGGAGGACAACATCCGCTTTCATGATTCCCTGCACCGCCAAATTCTGGAAGAAGCCATCCTTCACGAACAAGAAACCGGGTTCTCGGCAGAACGTTACTTTCTCACCCATCCGAATGCAGAAATCAGTCAGTTGGCAGCCAATCTGATCAGTGACAAATATCAGTTAAGCAAATATCATTCGAAAGCACAAAAAATAATAACCGATGAAGAACGGCTTTACGAACTGATACCCCGTTTACTGCTTGATTTCAAACTGTCTATCGTAGAAGAAGAACTGACACAGATACTTCAGTCACTGGCCGATCCGGCTATAGCCAACGACCCGCAACGCTGCATGGACATGATGAAACGTTACAAGGAACTTCATGAGACACAAAGCATCATGGCACAAAAGGCAGGAGATCGGGTCATTTTAAAACTATAAAATAAAAAAAGCTATAGTCTGTTTTCTTCTCATATACTGAAAAAAGACTATAGCAAAAGTGATTTCTGACAAACTATCGTTAGTTTCCTCTTCGGATTAAGGTCATAAATTCCTCACGTGTCTTGGCCTGATTAAAAGCACCGGTAAAATCGGAAGTCGTAGTAACAGAATTCTGTTTTTCTACACCACGCATCTGCATACACATGTGTTTGGCCTCAACCACTACCATTACTCCCAGCGGGTTCAGTGTTTCCTGAATACATTCCTTAATCTGAAGCGTCATACGCTCCTGTACTTGTAAACGGTGTGAAAAGATATCTACCACACGGGCAATCTTGCTCAAACCTGTAATATAGCCGTTCGGAATATAAGCTACATGTGCCTTTCCGTAGAAAGGAAGCATGTGATGTTCACACATCGAGAAGAAATCGATGTCTTTCACAATTACCATCTGTTTATATTCCTCCCGGAATTTAGCAGAATTCAATACTTCCCGCGGATCCATTGCATACCCTCTTGTCAGTGTCAGCATTGCCTTGGCTACGCGTTCCGGAGTTTTCAACAGTCCTTCCCGTTCCGGTTCTTCACCCAACAAGGTCAGAATATCTTTGTAATGCTCCATCAGCTTCTGTACCTTATCTTCCGGCCAGTTCATCAAGTTTGTATCAGTCATCATTATTCTATGGGTAGATTTATTTGTTCACGAACAATAGTTACTTCTTTAAATTCACCTGTTGCTCTTAATTTACGCATTGCATTGTGCGCTTCCTCCACACTTTTAAAATCACCTACACGGCACAACCATCTAGGAGGCTGGAAATAAGTATATACCGGTATATCCGGAAACTCTTCTTTTACCTTGTCGGCTACCTTGTTCGCTTCACTACGTGCCTGTCTGGAATTATTTCCGGCGTATACCTGAACACGATAACCACGTGTTTTAATGGTACGCTGTGCGTCCGAAGAGGCCGTAGAGGAAGAAAGTTGTACAGTCCCTATCAGGTTTGCAATTTGAGCATCCTGATGAATGGTAACAACTCCCTCACCGGTTTTTCTGCTCTGCAACTCTGTGACAATATTACGTTGCTGCGCACACAAGACCGTTGTTCCACAAAAGAGAAGAATGGATAACAGATATTTCATGATAACCATGCATTTAAAAGATGAAGTAAAAAGAAGCTGTATGCAGCATTATACTGCATACAGACTTCCAAACTTATAAAATAAATTATTTAAAAGCGTCGATAATACCTTTGAAGTCGGCAGCTTTCAAAGCAGCACCACCAATCAAACCACCATCAACGTCTGGTTTAGCAAACAATTCCTTTGCATTTGAAGGTTTGCAGCTACCACCATACAAAATAGACGTATTGTCTGCAACTTCCTGACCGTATTTAGCAGCTACCAATGAACGGATGTGAGCATGGATTTCCTGAGCCTGCTCCGGAGTAGCAGTCTTTCCTGTACCGATGGCCCAAACCGGTTCGTATGCCAGGATAATCTTAGAAAAATCTTCAGCAGACAAAGAGAATACAGAAGCCAACTGAGCTTCTACTACTTCATTCTGTTTGTTAGCTTCACGTTCTGCCAATACTTCACCGATACAGAAGATAGGTTTCAAGTTGTTAGCCAAGGCCAATTTTACTTTTTCAGCCAGGATTTCTACTGTTTCGTGATAATAAGCACGACGTTCTGAGTGACCCAGAATAACATACTGAGCACCTGTAGAAGCTACCATTTCGGCAGAAACTTCACCTGTATATGCACCTGAAACTTTATCTGCGCAGTTTTCTGCACCTACACCGATAATAGAGCTGTCAACAATCGGAGTAACAGAAGCCAAGTGGATGAACGGAGTACAGATGATTACATCGCAGTTAGGTTTGTCTGCTGTCAATACTTCATTCAGTTCTTTAGCCAAAGCGATACCTTCCTGCAGGTTCTTGTTCATTTTCCAGTTACCTGCTACAATGTTTTTTCTCATTTTCTTTTATTTTTAAAGGGTTAATATAATAATTTTATCTTAACACTAGTTTCCTATTTTTCTGCTTCTTCTGTTGTTTCTTTCTTCCGTCTGTTACGAACAACCTTGATACGCAGCCAGATCAGGTCAAGAAGTGTAAAGCCCAGTAGCGGACAAACAAACCATGCAACCAGTTCTACCACCTTGTGAGTAACCGTTTTCCGATTAACCTGACCAATATTTAACTTATCCAGAGAATCGTACAACTGGTATTCATCGGGTATCTGCGAAGCACTCCATTTATTGACAATCACTCCCTGTTGCAGAAGAATCAGTCCCGGATTCGAGCGAACCATTGTTTTCAACGTGATTTCATCCATCAGCGCAAACGGATATTCAGCTCCGGTTATTTCCTGCCAGAAAGCAATATCCTTCTCCCCAGAAGCAGTCAGACATAAAAACCGATATCCATGCATCACGCTATAATCATACAACTCATTTATCAGATCCATGGCTCCTTCATCGGCCTGACGTAACCACGGGGCAACCAACAGGAATGTATAATTCTCATCATCCAGAATCTCATCTGTCAAGTCGCTTCCATCTTCTTCCGAGATAATTGAAAAGTCATGAATAGGAGGTTCGTATCCTTTTTCCTTTAGAATTGTCTTAGAATCAACAAATTTCCAGGTAGAATCTGAAGGAAAATTATCAATGGTAAATTCTTTTTGCTCCCCGTTTTTCTCATAAATAAAACGGGTCTCGTATACAGGAAGCTTCTCTCCTTCGGGTACTTCCATTCCCTGACGAATATCAGCACCAATATAATAAGGACGAAAATCCAGAATGGGCAGATGTGTCAAACAATACAACGCAAAGAACAGAATAAAAGCAACAGTATACAAACCAATCAGCCAGTCTACTTTATCTGTTACAAATTTAATAAGTCTCCTGTTCCATTTGTATGCACTGACAGCAGCTATCAGCAACACAATGTTCTTACCAAAAGTCTCCCAGTTGGTCAGAACTACCGCATCTCCAAAGCATCCGCAATCGGAAATAGGCTGATCGACAGCCAACCACAACGTCAGAGGAGTCATGAAACACATACATAAGAGAACAAGTATGCTGGAAACCCTGCGCCGAATACCAAACAACAGATAGATACCCATCGTAAATTCAAAAGCTCCCATAGCCATTGAACCAATGTATGGAATCAGGGTCTCTTTCCAGTCGGACAGCCCCCATGCCTCCAGATAATCCTGAAGCTTATAAACGGTTCCTAACGGATCATTCGCCTTGACAAAACCCGAAAATATGAAAACTGCCGCCAGCACAAAGCGGCATACATTCGCCCATATTCCAGCAGCCTTGTACAAGACCCCGTTACTCTCCGAATTCCAATTTGATAAGTCCGAAAACCGCATAATTGATCATATCCATATAGTTGGCATCTATTCCCTCGGAAACCAAAGTCGCTCCATTCAAGGATTCGATCTGTTTCGTCCGGTATATTTTCATCAGGATCAAGTCAGTATACGAAGTAATGCGCATACTTCTCCATGCCTCATCATAGTCATGGTTTTTCACCAGCATCAGTTCCAGTGCCTTATTGGCATATTTATCATAAAGTTCTACAGCTTTCTTTTCACCCAGATCATCCTTTTCGGAACAACCCAGTTCAAGCTGAATCAAACCGATAATGCCATAATTCACAATGGCAATAAACTCCGGACGTATTCCCTCGTCGACCAAGGCGACTCCTTTGGTCTCAATACTACGGATACGGTTTGCCTTGATAAAAATCTGGTCGGTCACCGAAGAAGGACGCATAATACGCCACGCAGCTCCGTAATCATGAAGCTTCTTGACGAACAAGTCCCTGCAGACCGCTATCACGTGTTCAAACTGTTGTTTTGTATCCTTCATTTTCTCCTTGAATAGATGGCAAAGTTACTTTTTTTCAGCGAAGTGCCCAATAAAAAAGGCGGAAAAGTAACACTTTCCGCCCCTTATGATGAATCTTAGAAAGAATTATGAGCATCTCAATACCTGACCGATGCGCAAAACAGTGGTACGCTTGATACCGTTCATCTTGCAAAGACGGTCGATAGAGACATGATATACACGAGAAATACGTCCCAATGTATCACCCTTACGGATTTTATGATATTTGATGGCAGATCCGTTTGACTGACGTGCAGAAGTATTCTTGGAAGAAACGCCTTCCTCTTTCGCTTCCTTCAAAGCAACATCCAAACGTCTGCGCTGATATTCATAGCGATTGGCTCCTCTTACAAAGAGGTAACTGTCTGCAACGATATCCTGTTTCGGGAAATCAAACAAAAATTCCGGATTGATCACCTCACCCAGAAAACGGGTTTCGAAGTGAAGATGTGAACCTGTAGACCGACCGGTATTACCTCCCAACCCGATAGGATCGCCAGCCTTTACATATTCGTCTTCTTTAACAATCTGTTTGGATAAATGCCCGTATATAGTTTCCAATCCGTTATCGTGACGGATTACAACATATTTTCCATAACCGCGGCGTTCATATTTCACCATCCGGACTCTTCCGTCGAACGCTGCACGAATCGTGTCTCCGATGTATACCTTTATATCCAGTCCATTATGCATACGCCGCCACCGCGGTCCACATTTGGAAGTAATCTGAGTATGAGTAGTAGGCATGCAGAAACCAGTCAGATCTATCCGGAAGCTGTCCGGTACCGTAACTGTATTACCGTAGGCATGAACGCGATCATTATTCCAGTTCGGATAAAGAGAATAAGCCGGATAAACCGACTTTTCGGCCTTGATCTGACGAATCAAGGCCAGTGAATCAACTGCTTTTAGTTTTCTGTCTATAGGAGCCTGGCGAGCCAACAAATCCTGGCCTGAAACATTTACACTTACCAAAGCCAAGGCTGCCAACGCTACTGTTTTAATACATTTTAAAATCATTACATATAATATTATTCAGCTGGTATAGACACAGACAAGGTAATCCGCAAAAGCGGTGTCTGAAAAGAGAATACCATCACCGGTTTGAAACAATTCAACTTTAAGGATGTATTTGCAACATCTACTTTGCAAACATTGACCCAAAAATACACTTTTCTTTTCAAACCGCCAAGTCCGATTAACTTTTTTTGCGTATTTTCATACAATTTTCCTAATAAAATGTTTTACACATGACCAGAAATTACATCACCCACAAGATTATCCCCGTCAATCGGTTCAAGAACCTGCCAGACAAACCAGCGGCTATTTTTCAGAACGTACGAACCGGTTTTTCTCCCAAATATATTGCAGAGGTTTTTGAATGATATAATTGCGAAATTCTTCAGCCGTTGTTTTATCCAAATACTCAGGTGTCGTATAACGAATGGAAAGAGAACGGCTGCCTGATGAAAGCCGGGCCTCCCGAAGACTGATGTCCGTATGGGCAAGCAAGTTTTTCAAGGAATCAGCCTGCGCTTCATTGTCCGGCTTCCGAAAAAACAAAGAATCTTCCGGAAGGTCAATAAAAAGACTCCCGTCCAACTGATTCCAGTCTGTATCATAGAACCGTATCTGACTGTCGGCCACCGGAGCCCGATATGTCTGAATCACACAAATAACCTTCAATGAATCATTCAAGGGTAACATCTTCATTTCCATTGAACTGGCTGACGTCATCTTTATATACAAATAATCGTCTGTCAGTTCCGTCATTTCGGAATCCTTTCCAAAACGGTTACGTACTTCGGCCTTCATATTACTGGCCAGAAAATCGCCGAAATCTTCGCGATTCACTTTGGTCAGCAATGGTGACAGCGTATCGGGTATAGCAATAAACAGCTCCTTCATATTTTGTGCCTGCAAGGAAACACACACAAACAGGCTCACCAGCAAAAAAAATCGTTTCATTTCTTTCAATCTTCCATCTTAATTCGGTTTCAAAGATACATATTATATTTATTCCGGCCAGCTTATTGAGAAGATTTAAGCAATTCATTTCCGCTTCAGAAAATCAGTAGGACTCTCGCCAAAATAATCTTTATAGCACTTTGTAAAATAAGAAGGAGAAGTAAAACCTACTTCATACGTAATTTCTGAGATGGTTTTTCCTGAAGAAGCCAGCAGCGATGCAGCTTTCTTCAACCGGGCAATGCGCAGCAACTCGTTCGGTGAATACCCCGTCAGAGCCTTGGTTTTCCGATAGAGCTGTACACGTCCCAGACCTAAACTGGCACCTAAATCTTCTACACTCAATTCCGAATTTCCCAACTGTTTATCAATCAGCTGGCGCAGCTTGCCAATGAATCCCTGATCGACCTGATTCAGCACCTCGTCTTTCTGGACAGAAACCTTGTCCGCAAAGAAATTCTGTATGCGCCGATGATTCTCCAGCAGATTCTGCAAACGCACCTTCAACAATTTAGCCGTGAAAGGTTTGGATATATATGAATCAGCCCCACATTCATATCCCTTGATTTTCTGCTCTTCCAGTGTATAGGCAGTAAGCATCAATACAGGTATATGCGAGGTCTGCAACTCCGATTTTAAGATCCGGCAACATTCCATTCCATCCATCACCGGCATCATGACATCACAAATTATCACATCGGGGACATATTTGACGGCCTGCTGTACTCCCTCCTTTCCATTGGCTGCTTCCAGAATATTGTATTCTTTCGAAAGAAGTAACCGGATATACTGACGTACATCCGCATTATCCTCTATAATCAACACGGTTGCCTTTTCCTTGTCGGCCAAAGACTCTTCTTTCTGCAAGACATGAACTTCCGACTGGTCGGCTGCCAGAACGGCTCCCTCTTTCAGATTCTCCAGCAGATTTTCACGCTTTTCCAAAGGATTCAACTCTCCCCGTTGTACCAAAGGTATCTCAATGGTAAAAACAGTTCCCTTCCGTTCCTCACTGTCCACATGAATCTTCCCGTGATGCATTTCTACAAACGCCTTTACCAAAGCCAATCCAATACCCGAGCCCGAATCATGCGTATCCACCTGATAAAAACTTTCAAAAATATGAGCCAGTTGCTCTTTGGGCATACCGATTCCCGTATCAGTGAATTTCAAACGGATCCATGATTCCTGGTTTTGTCTAAAAGCAGACAAATAGACCGATATTTCACCATTATCAGCCGTAAACTTAAAAGCATTAGAAAGCAGATTGTAAGTAATACGCTCCATCATTTCCGGATCGGCCACCATGGCATAAAGTTCCTCAAGCTCTTCTTCCTCCACATCGACCTTAAAACGAATATGTTTCCGATGGGAAAGTGTACGGAAAGCCTCGGTCCATTCCTTCAAGCTTTTTGCCAGATTAAAGGAACTGAGATGTAACTCCAGCTTACCGTTTTCAAACTTCCTGAAATCCAAGGTCTGATTGATCAGACGCAACAAAACCGTTACATTTTTTTCTATCAGATTCAACAGATAACGGTCATTCTTACTCAATGAAGCCGATTGTTTCAGTTGTTCTACCGGATCGGCTATCAATGTCAACGGAGTACGAAAATCATGTGAAACGCTCGTAAAAAAGGCCAATTTTGCATGAGTTACCTCTTCCAGTTTCTGAGAAAGCTCAATCAGTTTGTCCCGTTGTTCTTCCAGCTTCTTTTTCTGTGTAGATAGCTCAGCATTCATTCGCTTCTTGGTCCAGAACGCACGGGCCACAAAAAACAACAAGACACAAACCAGTAGCAGAATCACCACACAGGCCCACAAGAACATACGCTGTGAAGAATAACGTAACAGGAAATCATCCAACTGTTTGTCCAGCAATTCTATTTTTCCGTCGAGCGTCTCAATATGTTGGGTCTGCATCTGCATGATACGCGCATTTCCCCGATTAACCAAGGCCGTCGATAAAAGGTTGATCCGGTTGAATGGCTGTTTTTTCAGAATATTCATGGCAACCTGCATTACACAATCGCCACCCGTGGGATAAATGAACGTCGCATCAAAGAGTCCATCGGAAACCAACTCCACCCCATGTCCTTTCCCCGGAAGAGCATCTACTCCCACAAACAGCATGTTCCGGTTGCGATTCCGTCTGACTGCCACATTTCGTGCTCCTACCCCCATCTGGTCATTTTGAGCAAATACAAGATCAATTTGAGGGTAACGGGTCAGTACCGAATCAAAGGCCACTTCAGCATCCTGGCGTCTCCATCCGGCATCCACCGTAGCCAGTAAATTGACCTGACCAGACTCGGCCAACGCATCCTTCAGCCCCCGATGACGTTCCATGGCCGGGCTTGAGCCGCTCAATCCCGTCAGTTCTACCACATTACCCTTACCGTCCAACCGGCTGATGATATACTGTCCGATCTGATATCCCATTTCATAATTATCGGCCCCTACATAAGCCGTATAGAAATCCGAATCAATTTTCCGGTCGACCAAAACGACAGGAATACCCTGACGATAGATCTTTTCTATGACAGGCGCAATGGTTGCAGCCTCATTCGGAGCCACCACCAACAAATCTACTCCCTCCTTCACCAAAGACTCGATATCTTTAATTTGCTGCTGACTGTCATCATGCGCCGACTTAAAATTCAATGAAACACCCGGATAAAACAAGGCTTCACGCTCTATTTCACGGTTCAACTGTGTACGCCAGGCATCATCACTGCACTGCGACACTCCGATACGCCACACAGGACGTTCCGGTTCGCAACCTGCGAGCAACAGATACAAAAAAAATCCAATCAGTGATAAAAAGAAGGTTGTATATTTCATAGGTTAGGTATAATGTATTACACAAAAATATACGATATACCTCAATCTACCAAAAAAGACTTTAGCTTTTTAAAACTGTTTACAAACTTACCTGGTAAATCTTCCACATACCCGACATCACTTTCAGGTTATGCCAGTAAGCTTATGTGCCAATGTAAATAGCTGGGAAAGACACTCGGCACACCGTTCCGAGTACCGTTTACCAAAATCCGCCATATATTGAATAATGAAAGAACGGACACCAACCAGAGCCCGATAAAAACGAAGAGCCGTAATTGTCGTCCTATCAACAATTACGGCCCTCGATATATAAAAAGACTTCTCGTCAGCTATTCATACGTGCTTTCAAGTAATCCGGAATAACCGGCATTGCACCATTCTGGGTACAAACGAATGCCGATACATCCACAGCCAGTTTGTGTGCTTCACCAATAGGCATACCTTTCAGAAGAGCAGCTACAAAAGTGGCTGTAAACGAATCGCCCGCCCCTACCGTATCGGCAACCTGCACTTTCGGAGTCTCAACAAATGAAACAGTTCCCGGAGTAAACACGTAACTTCCGTTTACCCCACACGTCAGGATCAGCATTTTCAGGTTATACTTGGCCAATAAGATCCAGCATTTATCCTGCAGGTCAATGCCCGGATAACCAAACATACGGCTTACAGTGACCAGTTCTTCATCGTTTATCTTCAATATATTGCATTTCTGGAAAGAATTACACAGAATTTCTTTGGCATAGAATCCCTGACGAAGATTCACGTCAAAGATTTTCAACGTATCTTCCGTCACAGGCATCGCGTCCAGGAAACGATTGATGGTTTCACGGGATACAATGCTTCGCTGAGCCAGAGAGCCAAAACAAACGGCACGGGTATGATGCGCCAGACCTTCCAAAGCCGGTGTATAAGGAATGTTATCCCAAGCCACTCCTTCTTTAATTTCATAGCAAGGTACCCCCGCGTTATCCAGCTCCACCTGTACCGTTCCGGTAGGATACGGCACCTGTTCGATCATGCAGTTCAGCTTCTTCTCAGAAAAATTTTCCAGGATCTCCATACCCAGTTTATCCTGACCTACCGCACTGACTACCCGGGTAGGCAAACCAAATTGAGAAACGTGATAAGCAAAGTTTGCCGGTGCTCCTCCGATTTTCTTTCCTTCCGGAAGCACATCCCACAGTGCTTCACCCATTCCAACTACTATTTCGTTCATGTGATTGTTATATTTTAATGTTTAATCTTCATCGTATAGAAAAGCAAATAGATAACGCCTACTGTCATGACAGCCACAGCTCCATCCTGTCCCATGGCATCACTGGCAAATCCCATCAGCAACGGGAAGACCGTACCTCCGAAAAGACCCATAATCATCAGCCCGGAAATCTCGTTCTTCTTTTCCGGCAGCGAAAGCAATGCCTGTGAGAATACAATTGAGAAAACATTGGAATTACCAAAACCAATCAGGGCTATCGCCGCATAGATGACGTAACGGGCGTCGGATACAAACAGCAGAACCATAGCGGCCAGCATACAAATCACACTGATGATAAAGAAGAATCTGGAAGAAACCTTCTGCAATATGATAGCACCCGAAAAGCAACCGATGGTACGGAATATGAAATAAAGGCTGGTAGCGAACGAAGCTTCGTCAAGCGTCATACCCAGGCGTTCCATCAGGATCTTGGGAGCCGTCGTATTCGTACCTACATCAATTCCTACATGACACATGATTCCTAAAAAACAAAGAATAATAAAAGGATTGCCCAACAGTTTCAGGCAATCAACAAAGCCCGAAGCCTTGTCCTGCTTTTCTTCCTCGATGGGAGTAGCCCCCAACCACAGAATGGCTACAATGGCAATAACCATGTAAATAGGGAAAAGGACACGCCAGCCCAATCCAAACTGAGGAATCGCACACGTAGCCCCCCACATGGCAATATAAGGAGCCAAAAAAGAAGCGATAGCCTTCACAAACTGGCCAAATGTCAACGAGCTGGCCAGCTTGTCTCCAGAAATAATGTTACTCAACAACGGATTCAAGGATGTCTGCATCAAGGCATTGCCAATGCCCAACAAAGAAAATGAGCACAGCATCAGTCCATAGCTGTCGCCAAAGACCGGCAGGAGCAATGAAACAAAAGTAACAATCAAACTTAACAGCACTGTTTTCTTACGTCCTATCCGGTTCATCAGAATGCCCGTAGGTACAGAAAAAATAAGAAACCAGAAGAAAACAAGTGACGGAAAAATATTTGCCTGCGAGTCGCTCAGGTTCAAGTCTGCCTTCACATAATTGGATGCAATACCTACCAGGTCAACAAAGCCCATGGCAAAGAAACAAAGCATAACCGGAACCAGCTTCGCATAAAAGGAAGTCGTTTTGTTCATAAGATATTCTTTAAAAAGAAATAAAATAAGGTATGGACTACACGGACATACTCTTCTGCCGGCCGGCAAAGCCCATGAGGCCCATACCTTCTTTTAAAAAGACTACTAAATCAATTATAACCCCAATTTATAGATCTTCATGTTCGTTACATTGGCTGTTCCGCCTTCTGCATAGAAACGAAGATTGCCATAAGGCTGTGTCGGGAAGACCAGATTGGTCATGGCGATGCGTCCTCCGTCGACAAAGATTTCTACAGAACATTTATCTACGAAAACATCCAGATGATACGTCTTTCCTTCACACAATGAAAGAGGAGCCCATGTGCCCAGTGCAAAATCATTCTTATAATTGACAGACATTGTCTTGCGATGATCATCAGTCTCTTTTTCATGCACGGTCACTTCTCCATAACGAGACAGATCGGTGATACCGCTTTCCGTACGGTCGGCAACCAGTTTACCGGCTTTCATATCCAGGTAAATCTTTACCTTTTCACCCTTGGCATTCGATAAATCGAATCCTACAACCTGGGCTTTACCCGGAGTTACATCCATCTCGAGTTCATAAGCGCCGTCGTTGTTCGGCACAATTTCATCCATGGTGTATTCATCCTTCACTTCAAAATCATCGACTGCACGGCTGTCCTTACGCAAACCCTGAGTCTCCTTTACAGCATTGGCAGCCATATAAATCTGACCGTCCTTGGTATAAAGTGACAATTCACGAGGCAAGGCATTGGCACCACGGTACTGACGGATAGGAGTTGCATTTGCATACTGCCAGTTACTCATCCAAGGCACAGCGATAATGCGGTCGCCGGTATTTGAGAAACATACGGTAGCATAATGGTCTTTTCCATAATCAAGCCATTTGGTTATCTCAGGTTTGGAATCACATTTAAATTCCTTACCGTCAAAATCACCGACAAAATATTCCGTAGCGCTACCGCCAAACATACATCCAGGATTAATGTTGACAATCATCACCCATTTCATCTTGTTCTTATCACCATCTACCGGTAACTGGATGAAGTCCGGACATTCAAACTGGTTAGGCTGTACGCCATAGCCCTGACCAAACTGACTCAGGTACTCCCAGTCTTTCAGATTAGAAGATGAATAGAAACGCATGTTCTTGTCGGCCGATACAATCATGTACCATTTCTGAGCCGGTTCGTACCAGAACACTTTCGGGTCACGGAAATCCTTCAATCCGTCAAACGGAGTCAGGATCGGATTCTTTTCATATTTTGTATAAGTACGTCCGTTGTCGGTACTGTAAGCCATACACTGAATCTGGCCATGTTCGTCACTGGCAGAAGTATAGAAAGCGATGATGGCATCTTTTCCATAACCGGCACTGTTGTTTTTGTCTACAACCGTACTTCCTGAGAAAATATGTCCCAGGGTATCACGTGCAATAGCCGGTTTCAGATGTTCCCAGTGAATCAGGTCCTTGCTTACGGAATGTCCCCAATGCATATTTCCCCATTTGGAGCCATAAGGATTATACTGGAAATACAAATGATACTCTCCGTCTTTATAAACCAGACCGTTGGCATCGTTCATCCAGCCATAAAGCGGTGTATGATGATATATAGGACGGTAATAGTCCGTATTGGCAGTATCAAATGTATCCGACAACTGGATGTGGTCCCAGCATACGGCTTTCGATCCTACTTTTCCGATCGTAACAGTAGCTTCCTGGACTCCCTGAGGCAGTTCAAACGGTACATAATATTCTACACTGTCTACTGCCAGACGAACGTCCATTGCCATATCGGCCGGACTGCCCGTATCCAGTTTTACTTTACCTTCGGCACATGACTCCTGAATAGGCAGGATAAGATATTTGGTAGGCTTGGTAATATGCAATACAGTGAGCGAATCGCCTTGATGCTCAAAGCTGATGGCACTTTTTTGTGGCTGACAGGCTACGAACCCCGAAGTCATAGCCAACGCCAATGTCAGGTTAACTAAATTCTTTTTCATGGTTGCTATCTGTTTAATAGATGTTTAAATATACAGTTTTTTTGAAGAAAATACACGCAAAAAACTATTTTAATGTGTTAATTATTCACCGAAAAAGGTATCAGCAGGTTTAATAACCTGCCGATGCCCTATTTCCTCCACACTAAAAACAATTTTTACCCTATTACAATACCTCTATGTTAAAACTTCAGACTCGCGCTGAATTCTACAGTGAACGGACGGATATAGCTACCTGCCATTACGTGACCGGCATATTGTCCGGCATCTTCCTTCTCAATCAGTTCGGCTCCGGCAATACTACCCTTCGCTCCGGTCTGATTCAGGAAGTTTACTACGCTGCATCCCAAAGATAGCTGCTTGTTTACCTGCCAGTTCAATCCTCCGAAAGTTTCCCAACGACCGTTGAAGTAATAGGCGTCGTTGATGTTGGCGTATGTCTTGCTGAAGTAACGGAAGCTGGTCCATATCTTCAGGTCTTTGGTAATCATGTAGCTCGGGTCAATTTCCACAAGGATTTGCGGAATCTCGGCAACGATGTTTCCGGTAGCATTGATCTGACCTACATAACCGTCTGAGAATGTTACAGAAGTTTCATACTTCTTGTAGGTCGGTTTCTGATAAGTAAACAGGAAGTGCAAGTCAAATCCCTTGAACGGATGAGCTACGACGTCGGTTGTCCAACCCAAAGTCTTGATATCGTAAGTCAGCGGAGCAGCCAGAATCTCGTTCACCCCGTTTATGCTGTGCTGCAGGTTCAGGGTAGAGTTGTTGTTGGTCTTTGAAATGTAAGAGAACAAAGAAGTCAGACTCAACCATTCATTGTTGTAATAGATACCTACACGTCCCAGAGGAACTGAGATTTTATCGGTATTCGGCAATACGGCCGGAGCAAAGTTCTCAATTCTAGGATGCTGGGTAATATAAGTAAAGTCACCGGTAAATCCGAATTCCTTGGTCAACTTATAAGTTGCAGCCGCGCTCAAGGCATAGTTAAACCAGTCATATTCCATCGGAGTCGGTTCGATGAGTGTTCCGTTAGGAGCTGTAGCGCCCAAATGATAATCAGCAAAACGACCGACAAAATTACCGTCCGCATCTTTTACAGCCGCATTGTTTCCACGCAAAGCCTGATATTCCAGACGGGCACCATAATAAAGATTGAATTTGTCCGTCACATCCCAGTCATGAGTAAAATACACGGCCAGTTTATTTTCGTGACCTTTATAATATTCTGACGCATTCTTGTTGTAATCATAATAATAGCCATTGCCGTCGTATGAGCGGGAAGAAGAAGTGGCATATTCCGGATTGTAAAGACGAACCGGATAACTTCCATCCGTCGGTACAGACTGGTCATACATGGTTGTATTAGATGCATAATCAATGTCATAGTACCATTCATTCAATCCCAGTCGCCATGTACCGTTCGACAATTTACGAGACAACTCTGTAGTAAACATCAGTTCGTCGATAAAGCCACGGTTCAAGCAAGACATACGGCTCTGTACGTATTCACCGTTATAGGCCTGCATGCGGCCATCAGCTCCTTCATACTGGTAATTGATGTTGCTGCTTGTACGCTCTGAAAGTTCCATCGGAGTCTGGTACACACAAGAACCCGTAGCGTGGTCATATTTCATGATCACTTTCCAGGACAATCCGTTATCCCAGTTATAATTATTCATCAAGGTAAATTCACTGCCTTTGTTCTGCACCGCGTCATACAAATTTGTCTTCTTCAGTTCGCCGGTACGCATATCACGGTATACCATTTCATTATCAACCGGCAAATAAGAAGTAGTACCCAGAGCAAAAGCTCCCAGTTCTTTCACACTACCGTCACCTACATAAACAAACGGAGCCGACTGGGTAGCATACATATAAACCGGATGGCTGTTGCTGTAATGATACATGGCTGTGAATTCTCCCCGATTATCATTGTATCGTTTTGTCAAAGCAAACTTATAGATTTGCGTACGGTCCTGGAAAGGAGTTGATTTGATTTTAAATGTTCCCGGATCGAAATCCTGATAAATACTACCACTATAGAACCAGTCCTTCCCCATATCTCCGTTCAGATTCAGAGAGAATTCCTGCATTCCAAAATGATTCGACTTATAATTAAGTGTACCATTAAAACCCTTTTGTCCCAACTGGGTAAAGGAGTTTACCGCATAACCAATATTACCCGTCGTAATGGCTGTTTCCGAGATTTTCAACAATCCTACATGACTCAGGCTGGCATCAGCACGCCAAAGTGAATTCACGCTGTGCGGATTGGTTGCATAAGTTACAGGGATACCATTTTCAAGTACATTTACATCAGCAGAAGGTAATCCAATCTGGATTTCACGAGGACCATTGGCACTTGCCGCATTCAACATGACGTTACGATTTCCTTCTTCTTTGGAAGAATTGGCAACTTGAGTAGAATCCTGTTGTGCAAAAGCGCCCATACAAGCACAAGCCAATAGGAAGACTATTGCGCCCACACGTTTTTCCTGTTGATTCATTTTTGCGTTCATAGCATTAATTTAAATCGTTAGTATTGTTATTTTTTGGATTTCTTATCGAGGCAAATATAGAGACTTATTTTGTCTGCCTCTAGAACAAATGTTGCCAGACCTATCAATTTTGATACAAGGAGAACGGAAGTAGATATATCAGTTTTTCGAATACATTTTACAGATAAATCAAGCACGACAGCATTTACTTTTTTCCTACACACATTTTATATAACGGTCTATACAGCAGATACATATCATTATAAAACGATTTCATGTATCTACTTAACCGTATTTTTTTGTATAGATTTTTAAAAAGACAAAAGTAGGACGTAAAACGCCTCGTACATCCACATTCCAGAACGTTCAAAACGGCCCGAACAGCTTTACAGGTATAAAGCAGCCACCCGTTGCAGGCACACCCGTTCCATTTCTTCAGAAAAATCAGTGCCACATACCTGTCTTCCATTTCAGGTACACCCGGAATCCACCAATAAAATTGAGCCTAAAAAACGATTAGACGAACGCAAGAAAACAATTAGACGAATGAAAGAAAACGATTAGACAAACCAATAAAAACGATTAGGCATATTTTACAGGCGTATGTCCTACCGTTTGATTCTTCTTTCTCGCACGAATCGTCAACAACCAATGCGCGCCCGCATGAGTTATTTTATAAACAAAAAACTTCCCGTTTCGTTCACTCACCCACCGGGAAAAACAGACGAAACGGGAAGTTTTTTCTCTTTTGTATGAAAGACAAGAAAGATTGCTGCCTAAACATGACGGTACACTCCAAATCCGGAAACCTTAAGCCCCTTTCCTGTCTTCGGGTATTCCAACAGCTTCAAAAGGAACAACTGTCTTTTCACGATTATTTTCCGAAAGCCTCCTTCCTCTTTCCACTGGTGAAAATCAAATAAATTCCCAGCAGAATCAACGGAAGGCTGAGCCATTGTCCGATATTCAGCGTCATTCCTACTTCACGGGCCACTTGCGGATTTTTCATAAATTCCAGTCCGAAACGTGCTCCAAAAAAGATGATCAATGACACACCTGTAATCAGACCAATCCGTTTCTGGCAACCGTAACGATACATTACCCACGACACGACACCGGCCACCAGACAATACAACATCTCATAAATCTGTGTGGGATGACAAGGCAAGGATTCTCCATTCGCATTATAAAGTTCCTGCCACTCACGGGAACGGACAAATTCAAATCCCCAGGGTAAGGTGGTAGGATAACCGAAAATCTCCGAATTCATCAAATTGCCAAACCGAATGCACATACACACAGCAGCTACCGCCGGAATCATCCGATCAAACAACCACCACACATTCTTATGCGTCACCTTATACGAATACACGACCAGCGCCAGAATCAGCGCAAAGACACCTCCATGACTGGCCAGTCCGCCATTCCATATTTTCAGAATCTCCAAGGGATGAGCACCGTAATAATCCCATTCGTAAAACAGGCAATGTCCCAGGCGGGCTCCGATTACACTGCTGACAATGCAATATACAAATAACTTGTCGGCCCATTTGTCAGGATGACCTTCTTTCTTAAACAAACCGGCTACCATATTATAAGCCAATATAAAGCCAATACCCCACATCAATCCGTACCAACGAATCTCCCGGGCACCCAGATGGAACAAAACGGGATCAACATCCCAGACAATACTTCCTGATATCATAACTAGCAATTTTAGGCACAAAGAAACAAAAAAAATTGTTATGCTTAAAGAATCCTCCCATTTAATCAGAATATCATCGCCAAAATTATGGAGGCCACTTCCTTACGCATTCCTAAAAAACGGGTCGGATGAAAATTTCCACCCGACCCGTACATTACATATATACATGCTCGTAGCTACGGATTATTTTTCCGAGGTCAGTTGCAAGGTAGCTTTCTGCAATCCCTTAGCCGTAGCTTCCAGCGTAATGGTACCCGGTTCTTCTTCAGTCTGTACAATGGCCGTCATCATGCCATAAAAGACTTTCATCTTAGGTTCCTGAAAGGACTCCAGCGATGCCGGATTGCCATTGGCACCTGCCCGGTATGTACCCTTTCCCTTCACCTTAAACGAAATCTGGTTATCGGCCAGCGGACAAAGATTACCGTCCTTATCCACTACCCGCACGGTTACGAATGACAGGTCTTTACCATCGGCTTTCAGCTGGGTACGGTCCGGTACCAGTTCAATGTGATGAGGCTTACCGGCTGTATGTATTTCTTTTTCGGCTACCGCCTTTCCATCCTTATCGTATGCCACGACCTTTACGGTACCCGGTTCATATTTGGTATCCATCCACATCAGGCGATAACGCTTCTGACGCTTGAAGGTAGCCAGCGACAACGAATCCCCACTGTTTTCTACAGTAACAGACAAATCTTTGGTCCGTTTTCCCTGACTTTTACCATTGATGAATACCTCGGCTGTAGGATAATTGGTGTATACAAAAATCGGAGTAACCTCTCCCTCACGACCTTCCCAGTTCCAGTGCGGAAGAATGTGCAGAGTCTCGGCCTGCTTGTTCCAGTGACTGCGATACAGATAATAACGGTCCTTCGGCAATCCGGCCAGGTCGATAATACCAAACAAAGACGAATGGCTGGGCCAGTCAGAATAATAAGGAGTAGGTTCACCCAGGTAATCGAATCCGGTCCATACAAACTCACCGATGCAATACGGCAAATCTTCGTGCTGGATAAAATCATCTTCCGGTAAATTGGACCATCCACAGTGTTCTACGTCGTACGACGAGGCCTGATGGTCGTCGTATTTCTGCATGGAACGACGCACTACCGGGAATTTGTATACGCCACGCGAGCTGATGGTAGAAGCAGTTTCACTACCCAGAATAATCTCCTGCGGAAGTTTTGTATAATTCTCAACGTATTTGTGCGGACGATAATTAAAACCTGGCACATCCAATACGGCTGCCATGTTGTTATTGACTACCGCATCCGGAGCGTCCATACCCTGGGTTACCGGACGAGTCGGATCTTCCCGGTGACAAATATCCTGTAGCATACGGGTCAGCTTGGGCCCCTGGTTACCACTCCACTGGTCGGGGACTTCATTGCCGATACACCACATCACCACACTCGGATTGTTGCGGAAATGATGAATCAGATTCACCAGGTCTTTTTCTACCCACTCGTCAAAGCTCTTGTGATAACCGTTTTCTACCTTAGCCGTTTTCCATTCGTCGAACGATTCGGCCATTACCATCATCCCCATTTCGTCACAGATATCCACCAGCTCCGTAGACGGCATGTTATGCGAAGTACGGATGGCGTTACATCCCATATCCTTCAGCATACGTACCTGACGGCGCAAGGCAGCTTCATTGGTAGCTGCTCCCAAAGGGCCCAGGTCGTGATGATTGCATACTCCCTTAAACTGCACACGTTCACCATTCAGGAAAAATCCCTTTCCCGGAATGATTTCTATAGACCGGATACCGAAACGGGTTTCATATTCGTCCTTCAGGGTCTCACCCTCATATACTTTAGAAACAGCCGTATACAGTGACGGAGTATCAGGCGTCCACAATTGTGGTTGGTTAATGTCAAACTGCTGTTCAAAACGGTTGCCGATTCCTTCATGATAGATTCCCTGCTGAGTCTGTGTAGCAACGGTTTTACCGGACGGATCCTTTATATCTGTCACTATCCGGTAATCCGACATTGATTTTCCTTCGGGAATATTCAACGATGTCTTCAGTACAGCCTGTGCATATTCCTTGTTTACTACCGGCGTAGTAAGCTGAGTTCCCCATACCGGGATGTGTGCATCTTCTGTCACAATCAGGCGAATGTTCCGGTAAAGTCCGGCACCCGGATACCAGCGTGAAGATTCCGTTTCATTCTCCAGACGCACGGCCAGCGTATTGGTTCCTTCTGCATGAACATAAGGAGTAGCGTCTACAGCAAACGCATTGTAACCGTATGGCCAGTATCCGGCCTCCTTGCCATTGATGTAGACATGCGCATGACTCATCGCTCCATCAAACAGCAGTACACACTTTTTCCCTTTCGCATAGTTAGGTACCGTAAAGTTCAGCCGATACCATCCCACACCTACAAAGGGCAAGCCGCCGGTACGTCCGGCATGTTCCATCGCCTCTTTCTGCCCGTCCTGCGTAATGGCAGTAAGCTGCTTGTCATTATTCACACTAAACGGTCCGTAAATGGCCCAGTCATGAGGTACGGTTACCGACTGCCACTTGCTGTCATTAAACTGTTCATTGCTGAAAGTGGTCTGGTCTTCGCGGGTAAACTTCCATCCTTTCTCCAGCAATTGCTCCACGCGCACCTGAGCACTGAGCAGCATTGGGAATGCCAGTGCAACAAGGAATAAACTTTTCAGTCTATAGTTCATCATAGTCTTCCGATAAGATTAATAAGTACTGTATTAATAAACAAATTGAAAAAATCACCCATCTTTATGCAAGATAATGATGCAAGATAGGCATTTAATCATTAAGAATTAAAATATAAATCAAAATCTTAATAAATATAGTCATCCTTTTACATTTGTTAAGAATAAACATCCAGGCACATAAAAAGCCTGCAGGAAACAACATATTCCATCGTTTCCTACAGGCCTTTATGCGGTATCGGGTCAATCAAAACAAGATTATACCAGATGAGCAATCAGTTCTTCCCGGTCGCCGGCCAACAGGTCGATTACCGGAATCTCGATCATGGTATAGCAACCAGGCTGCTGTTTCATAGAAGCACGGGCCACACAAACCAGTACCTGTGCTGTCAAGGCCGGATTATTGATCTTCATGTCAAACTCGAACAACTGGTTGTGAGTCTTTCCGGAAACACCTTTACGAACCAGATTTACGCCATGGCCTACATCATTCAAGTCATCTACACAAGGAACCTGAATAACATGAGTTTCATCGTTCACAAAATAAGCATCGGATTTAATAGCAGCCTCCACAGTCTTGAAATCGGCTCCTTCTTCCAACTCTACATATACCATGCGGCGATGAATGCCTGTACCTACCGGAATAGTCATAGACAAAGCATCCTTTACACCGGCAATGGCACGTACAGCTACAGAGTGTCCCATGCTACGGCCCGGACCAAAATTGGTGTATGTAATGCCCTTCGGCGCAATGGCTTCCAGCAATGTACGAACGACTGAGTCGCTTCCCGGATCCCAACCTGCCGAAATAATGGATACCGCCTTGTGTTCTTTTGCCGTTTCATCCAGTGTACGGCGTAAAGAAGTAATCTGCGTATGGATATCGAAGCTATCCACCGTATTAATACCTAAGGCCAGGATTTCCTTGGCATATTTCTCTACACTACGGGTCGGAGTAGCCAGAATTGCCACATCCACGTCTTTCAGTTCCTTAATATCCTTCACTACCGGATAGTTAGCCAGTTCTGCAGGTTTATCTGCATCACCGTTCCGACGAACGATACCTGCTACTTCAAAATCAGAAGCAGCTTCCAGCGCTTCCAACGTAAACTTACCGATATTTCCGTAACCCACTACGGCAGCTCTAATTTTTTTCATAGTTTTTTGAACTTGTTGTTTTTTTAATTGAAAATCAAGAAAACATTCTTGACCGGGCAAATTTACGGAATTAGACTCAGTCTAAAAAAGATTCGCACAACAAAATCGGGAAAAACAACATTTGTTACAGAAGAATCGCTAATTTTGTCGACCAATATTTCATCCGATAATTATATGATAGAATACATAAAAGGTGAACTTGCCGAACTCACACCTGCACAGGCAATCGTGGAATGTCACGGAATAGGATACGGAATCAATGTATCGCTAAACACCTATTCGGCCATCCAAGGTAAAAAAGAGGTGAAACTGTACATCGTAGAAGCCATCCGGGAAGATGCATATACGCTATACGGATTTTCCACCAGACAGGAGCGGGAACTGTTTCTACTGCTGATCAGTGTATCCGGTATTGGAGGAAATACGGCCCGCATGATTCTTTCCGCACTCAGTCCGACAGAACTTTGCAATGTCATTAGCAGCGGCAATGACAAGCTTCTGAAAACAGTCAAAGGCATAGGACTGAAAACCGCCCAGCGTATCATTGTTGATTTGAAGGACAAAATCGGAGCCACAGGCATTGAAACGGCCGACATGCTCACACCTTCTATGAATGTTACCCACAACGAAGTATACGAAGAAGCCATAGCAGCACTGACCATGCTGGGATTTGCCCAAGCCCCTTCCCAAAAAGCTGTAACCGCCATCCTGAAAGAAGAACCCGATGCCTCCGTAGAAAAAGTCATCAAGCTGGCATTAAAACGGCTTTGAATAAAACAATCCGATACACCTATATATATTATAGCAATCTGATATCCGTCTGCCCGTATTTATGCAGGCAGACGGACATTACCGCAATCAGTCATTCGTTTTTCCTTACAGACTTGCGTTTCTTACTTTTTCTTTGCAAATAATCCATTACATATCGAATTATTTTTCAAAACGCTCATGTACTTACAAAAAATCATTTAAAATAGATTTTCACCAACCATTATATCCAAAAACAGAGATAAAAAGCGACAAATTCATAATTCAAAACAAACGATTGTTTTATTCTGTTACATATTTGCATACATATCTTACAATTTAAACATAAAACACGATAAACAGATTCAATTTATAACAATAAAAAAGAAACAACGAAAAATGTTTATGATAAAAGTGTATTCCAACGAATCATTTTGAATCGTTTTTCATATTTTTGCAAAACCGACAATAGAAATAAAATAACACAACATATAAAAAGGTAAGCAAATACAATGAAAGAGAATCTTTTTATCAATCCATCGTCTATTCATCCGACACAAAGCTGTTCAACTTCCAGAGGTCTCTATAGCCCGGAAAACGAACACGACGCATGTGGTGTCGGTATGATTGTAGACATCCACGGGAACAAATCACACGAATTGGTAGACCAGGCACTTCGGGTACTGGAGAACATGAAGCATCGTGGTGCAGAAGGAGCCGATAACAAGACTGGCGACGGAGCAGGTATCATGCTGCAGATTCCGCACGAATTTATTTTGTTGCAAGGCATTCCGGTACCCGAAAAGGGAAAATATGGAACCGGACTTATCTTCTTACCCAAGGATGAGGAAGAACAGAAACACATTCTGAGCATACTCATCGAGGAAATAGAACGGGAAGGACTGACACTGATGCACCTGCGGAACGTTCCGGTCAATTCCGAAATTCTGGGTAAAGACGCACGGGCAACCGAACCCGATATCAAACAGATATTTATCACCGGAGCCAGCGATACAGCCAATCTGGAGCGTACATTATACATCATCCGCAAACGTATCGAAAAACGTATCCAGCACAAAGATTTCTACATTGTTTCGCTTTCCAGTAAAAACATCGTATACAAAGGTATGCTTTCGTCTGTACAGGTACGTGAATATTTCCCGGACCTGACACAGCCCTATTTCACCAGCGGACTGGCCGTGGTACACTCTCGTTTCAGTACCAACACCTTCCCTACCTGGAGTCTGGCGCAACCGTTCCGTCTTCTGGCACACAACGGAGAAATCAATACCATCCGTGGAAACCGTGCATGGATGGAAGCCCGCGAAAGCGTACTTTCTACGCCCGAACTGGGAAATGTAAAAGACATCCGTCCGATTATCCAGCCAAACATGAGTGACAGTGCTTCACTCGACAACGTCTTGGAATTTTTCGTCATGTCGGGATTAAGCCTGCCACATGCCATGGCCATGCTGGTACCCGAATCATTCAACGATAAAAACCCGATCAGCGAAGACCTGAAAGCCTTCTACGAATACCATTCTATCCTGATGGAACCGTGGGACGGACCTGCGGCCCTGCTGTTCAGCGACGGACGATATGCCGGAGGTATGCTCGACCGTAACGGATTGCGCCCGGCACGATACCTGATTACCAAGAACGACATCATGGTAGTAGCCAGCGAAGCCGGTGTCATCAATTTCGAACCGGGTGACATCAAAGAAAAAGGCCGTCTGCAACCGGGAAAGATTCTGCTGGTCGACACCCAGGAAGGAAAAATCTATTACGACGGAGAATTAAAGGAACAACTGGCAGCAGCCAGACCGTATCGCCAGTGGCTTTCTACCAACCGAATTGAACTGGATACCCTGCGTAGCGGACGTAAAGTAAAGAACCGGGTAGATAATCATGACCGCATGCTTCGTACCTTCGGATTTACACGCGAAGACATCGAACGTACCATCACACCAATGTGTAACAACGGAGCTGAGCCAACTGCCTCTATGGGAAATGATACACCGCTGGCCGTATTATCGAATGAGCCCCAGTTGCTGTTCAACTATTTCCGTCAGCAGTTTGCACAAGTTACCAATCCGGCTATTGACCCGATCCGTGAAGAGCTGGTTATGTCGCTGACCGAATACATCGGAGCCGTAGGCATGAACATTCTGGTTCCGAGCGAGAGCCATTGCAAGATGGTACGCCTGCCTCATCCGGTACTGAATAATACGCAACTGGATATTCTATGCAACATCCGTTACAAGGGATTCAATACAGTCAAGCTTCCGATGCTGTTCGAAGTAAGCCGCGGTAAAGCCGGTTTGCAGGAAGCACTGACACAGCTGTGCAAGAAAGCCGAAGAATCTGTAAACGACGGAGTAAACTATATCATTCTTTCAGACAGAGGAGTGGATGCCAAATATGCAGCTATACCTTCCCTGCTGGCTGTAAGCGCTGTTCATCATCACCTGATCTCGGTACAGAAACGTGTACAGACTGCCCTGATTGTAGAAAGCGGTGAAATCCGCGAGGTAATGCATGCCGCTCTTCTGCTGGGATATGGAGCCAGTGCCATCTGTCCATACATGGCCTTCTCCATTCTGGACGATCTGGTAGCCAAAGGCGACATCCAGATGAACTACGAAACAGCCGAAAAGAATTACATCAAGGCCATCTGCAAGGGACTGTATAAGATTATGAGTAAGATGGGTATCAGCACCATACGTTCTTATCGAGGAGCAAAAATCTTCGAAGCCGTCGGTTTGAGCGAAGAACTGCTGAGCGCTTACTTCGGAACAAGCACTTCTTCCATCGGAGGTATTCGCCTGGAAGAGATTGCCAAAGACTACATTGCTTTCCACGATGCCGGATTCGTTCCGAAAGAAGTACCCGATCTGTTACCGAATATCGGCCAGTTCTCTTACCGGAAGGATGGCGAGAAACACGCCTGGAATCCGGAAACCATAGCGACTCTGCAACTCGCTACACGACTGGGAAGCTATAAGAAGTTCAAGGAATTCACTCACCTGGTAGACGACAAGGAATCACCCATTTTCCTGCGTGATTTCTTCCGGTTCAAACGAAATCCGATCCCATTGGATCAGGTAGAACCCGTAGAAAACATCGTAAAACATTTCGTTACAGGCGCCATGTCATTCGGAGCCATCAGCAAGGAAGCTCATGAAGCTCTTGCCCTGGCCATGAACAAACTGGGAACCCGTAGCAATACCGGAGAAGGTGGAGAAGACTCCGACCGTTTCCACGAAACATTTGATGGTATCTCCCTTTCAAGCAAGACCAAGCAGATTGCTTCCGGACGTTTCGGTGTAACCACCGAGTATCTGGTCAATGCGGAAGAAATCCAGATTAAAGTAGCTCAGGGCGCTAAACCGGGAGAAGGAGGACAGCTTCCGGGATTCAAAGTAAACGAAATCATTGCCAAGACCCGCCACTCTATTCCGGGTATCTCACTGATTTCGCCACCGCCTCATCACGATATTTACTCCATCGAAGACCTCGCACAATTGATCTTCGATTTAAAGAACGTAAACCCGAAAGCTAAAATCAGCGTGAAGCTGGTAGCCGAAAGCGGTGTAGGAACCATCGCCGCCGGTGTAGCCAAGGCAAAAGCCGACCTGATTGTCATCTCCGGTGCCGAAGGAGGTACAGGAGCCTCTCCGGCTTCCTCCATGCGATATGCCGGTATCTCTCCGGAAATCGGTTTGAGTGAGACACAACAGACACTGGTACTGAACGGACTGCGTGGACAAGTACGTCTGCAGACCGACGGACAGATCAAGACCGGACATGACATCATCAGCATGGCTTTGCTGGGAGCCGAAGAATTCGGATTCGGTACAACAGTCCTGATCGTACTGGGATGCGTCATGATGCGTAAGTGTCATACCAATACCTGTCCGGTAGGAGTCGCAACTCAGGATCCTCAGTTACGCGAACATTTCCGCGGACACTATCAGTACGTAGTAAACTACTTCCAGTTCTTGGCTCAGGAAGTCCGTGAATACCTGGCCGAAATGGGATTCACCCGCCTGGAAGACATCGTAGGACGTACCGATCTGATCGAACTGAAGCCTCAGCAACCGGGCAGCAAAGCTTCTTTGCTCGATTTCAGCCACATGCTTCACAAGATAGACAACAAGGCCGCCATACATAACGTAACCGACCAGATACACGAAATAGACAAGGTAAAGGATGTAGCAATGATTGCCGCCTGCCAGGAAGCATTGGAAAGTGGCAAAGAAGTATCACTGGAATATGCCATTGCCAATACCGACCGTTCGGTAGGAGCCATGCTTTCAGGAGCCGTAGCCACTAAATACGGTAACGCAGGATTGCCCGAGCAAACCATCAACGTGAAGTTCAAGGGATCTGCCGGACAAAGTTTCGGCGCCTTCCTGGCTCATGGTATCAGTTTCAAACTGGAAGGTGAAGCTAACGACTACCTCGGAAAAGGCCTGAGCGGCGGACATATCTCTGTACAACCGCCTGTACGTTCAAACTTCGACGCCGAAAAGAATACCATCGCCGGCAACACGTTGCTGTATGGAGCTACAAGCGGAGAAGTCTACATCAACGGCCGGGTAGGCGAACGTTTCGCCGTACGTAACTCCGGAGCCATTGCTGTAGTGGAAGGCGTAGGCGACCACTGCTGCGAATACATGACCGGCGGCCGGGTAGTCGTACTGGGAGAAACCGGACGTAACTTTGCAGCCGGTATGAGTGGCGGCGTAGCTTACGTGTGGGACAAGAACCATAACTTCGATTATTTCTGTAACATGGAAATGGTAGAACTTTCGTTGCTGGAAGACAGTACGGCGCGGAAAGAACTGCACGAACTCATTCGTCAGCACTACCTGTATACCGGCTCACAACTGGCACGAACCATGCTCGACAACTGGAATCGTTACGTCGATGAATTCATCCAGGTAACCCCAATTGAATACAAGCGTGTACTGGCCGAAGAGCAGATGAAGAAACTGCAACAGAAAATTGCTGAAGTACAGAGAGATTATTAATCAACCTAAAAAGAAAGTTAGAATTATGGGAAATCCCAAAGCATTCCTTACCATACCGCGCCAGGAGGCAGGATACCGCCCGGTGCACGACCGCATCAACGATTTTGGTGAAGTAGAACAAACACTGAACGTCAGCGACCGAAAACTTCAGGCTTCACGCTGCATGGACTGCGGCGTACCTTTCTGTCATTGGGCTTGCCCGCTGGGCAACCGTCCTCCGGAATTCCAGGACGCCATCTACAAGGGCCGCTGGAAAGAAGCCTACGAAATATTGAGCCAAACCAATGATTTTCCGGAATTTACCGGACGTATCTGCCCGGCTCTGTGTGAAAAGTCATGCGTACTGAAACTGAGCATGGATGCTCCGGTTACCATCCGCGAAGACGAATGTGCCGTCATCGAAACCGCTTTTCAGGAAGGATATGTACAGCCACGCCAATACGAACGCAACGGCAAGAAAGTAGCAGTCGTCGGCTCTGGACCAGCAGGCTTGGCCGCTGCCAACCAGCTCAACCAGCGCGGCTACGAAGTAACTGTTTTCGAAAAGCTGGAATACGTAGGTGGCCTGTTGCGATTCGGCATTCCGAACTTCAAGCTACAAAAAAGTATCATCAACCGGCGTATTCAGGTAATGGAGGCCGAAGGTATTACCTTCCAGACCAAAGCAAACATTGATTTGAATCACCTGCCCGAAGGATTCGACGCCTACTGTATCTGTACCGGAACTCCGGAAGCACGTGATCTGAAGATTCCGGGCCGCGAACTGAAAGGAATCCATTTCGCCATGGAAATGCTGGCTCAGCAAAACCGGGTACTGGCCGGACAGACCTTCAGCAAGGAAGAACGCATCACGGCTAAAGGCAAACACGTGCTGGTTATCGGTGGTGGCGATACAGGAAGCGACTGCATAGGTACCAGCAACCGCCAGGGTGCAGTCAGTGTCACACAGATAGAAATCATGCCGAAACCGCCGGTAGGACATAATCCGGCTACTCCGTGGCCACAATGGCCCATCGTACTGAAGACCAGTTCCAGCCACGAAGAAGGTTGCGAACGTCGCTGGAGCCTGACGTCAAACCGGTTCATCGGAGAAAAGGGGCATGTAACCGGTGTAGAAGTAGAAGAAGTGGAATGGATTCCGAATCCGGAAGGAGGACGTCCTGTCATGAAGCCTACAGGTAAAAAAGAAATTCTGAAAGCAGATCTCGTTCTGCTGGCCATGGGATTTCTGAAACCTCAGCACCCGGCTTATGCTGAAAATGTATTCCTGGCCGGCGATGCCGCAACAGGAGCCAGTCTGGTAGTGAAGTGTATTGCAGGCGGACGTAAAGCCGCAGAAGCAATTGATGCCTACCTGAAAAACAAATAACCGACGGCCGGCTGCTCCCCCTAAACTAAATATAGTCCCGATTTTATTCGGGACATGCTACATTACAAATTAACAACCATAAAAAACGATACGATCATGTGTGGAATAGCAGCGATATTCAATATAAAAGAACAAACTCAGGAATTACGTACAAAAGCCTTGTCGATGGCCAAAAAGATCCGTCACCGCGGACCGGACTGGAGCGGAATCTATTGCGGAGGATCAGCCATTCTGGCTCATGAACGTCTTTCGATTGTAGACCCGCAAAGTGGCGGACAACCCTTGTACTCTCCGGACAAGAAACAGATTCTGGCCGTAAACGGCGAAATCTACAACCACCGCGAGATCCGTGAACACTTCAAAGGACGTTACGAATTTCAGACCGGAAGCGACTGTGAAGTCATCCTGGCACTTTACCGTGAAAAAGGAGTCAACTTTCTGGAAGACCTCAGCGGAATCTTTGCCTTCGCACTCTACGACGAAGAAAAAGATGATTTTCTGATTGCCCGCGACCCGATAGGAGTCATCCCATTGTATATCGGACGCGACAAGGAAGGTAAAGTATATTGTGCCAGTGAACTGAAAGCATTGGAAGGTTTCTGCGATACGTATGAACCTTTCCTGCCGGGACATTGTTATATAGGCAGTGAAGGTGTAATGAAACGCTGGTATACCCGCGACTGGATGAGCTACGACGAATCCCGCTCAAGTACCGTTTCGCCGGAAGAATATGTTCAGGAAGTAAAGGAAGTTCACGACGCACTGGAAAATGCTGTCCGCCGGCAACTGATGAGTGATGTGCCTTACGGTGTCCTCCTGTCCGGTGGTCTGGACAGTTCGGTTATTTCGGCCATTGCCAAAAGATTCGCGGCCAAGCGTATCGAGACAGATGGAAAGAACGATGCCTGGTGGCCACAGCTGCACTCCTTCGCCGTAGGACTGGAAGGTTCTCCCGACCTGGCCAAGGCACGCGAAGTGGCCGATTTCATCGGTACCGTTCATCATGAAATCCATTATACCATTCAGGAAGGACTGGACGCCATCCGCGATGTAATTTACTACATCGAGACGTACGATGTCACAACCGTCCGCGCATCTACCCCGATGTACCTGCTGGCCCGTGTCATCAAAAGTATGGGTATCAAGATGGTGCTGAGTGGCGAAGGAGCCGATGAAGTATTCGGCGGTTACCTGTACTTCCACAAGGCCCCCGACGCACGCGCTTTCCACGAAGAAACCGTACGCAAACTTTCGAAACTTTACCTGTACGACTGTCTGCGTGCCAACAAGTCACTCGCTGCCTGGGGAGTAGAAGGCCGTGTACCGTTCCTCGACAAGGAATTTCTGGACGTAGCGATGCGGATCAACCCGGCCAGCAAGATGTGTCCGGGCAAAACCATCGAAAAGAAAATTGTCCGCGACGCCTTTGCCGACCTGCTTCCGGAAAGCGTGGCATGGCGACAGAAGGAACAGTTCTCCGACGGTGTAGGCTACAGCTGGATTGATACCCTGAAACAGATAACATCCGAAGCCGTAAGCGATGAACAGATGGCGCATGCGGCCGAACGCTTCCCCATCCATACACCGATGAACAAGGAAGAATATTATTACCGCAGCATCTTCGAAGAGTACTTCCCGAGCGAAAGCGCCGCACTGAGTGTACCGAGTGTACCAAGCGTAGCCTGCTCTACAGCCGAAGCATTGGCCTGGGACGCTTCCTTCCAAGGCAAAAACGAGCCTAGTGGACGTGCCGTAGCCGGTGTACACGAAGAAGCTTATGAGAAATAAACCTCCCAAAAACAAACTTAACAGAATGAAGATCCAATTCACAAAAATGCACGGAGCCGGCAACGATTACATCTACGTAAATACGTTAAAGTATCCCGTTGCCAACCCGGAAGAACTTTCTATCGCATGGAGCCGTCCGCACTTCGGTATCGGCAGTGACGGACTGGTACTGATAGGTTCTTCCGAAAAGGCCGATTTCAGCATGCGCATTTTCAATGCCGACGGTTCGGAAGCCATGATGTGCGGAAACGCCAGCCGCTGTATCGGAAAATACGTATACGAACACGGACTGACCCAACGCACGGAAATCACGCTGGAAACCCTTTCGGGAATCAAGACACTCCACCTGCATGTAGCTGAAGGGAAAGTCAATACCGTTACCGTAGACATGGAGAAGCCGTTGCTGGAAAACAAACAACAACTGGCAACAGCTTCCGGAAGCATGATGGACGGAGACATTGAAGTAAACGGACAAGTATTCAAAGGAACGTTTGTCTGCATGGGCAATCCACACTTCGTCATCTTTGTACCCGATGTCATGCAGATTCCCCTCACCGAGATCGGTCCGAAACTGGAGCACCATCCCCTCTTTCCGGAACGCTGCAACATCGAATTCGCCCAGGTCCGCAACGACGGAAGCATTCGTATGCGTGTCTGGGAACGCGGATCGGGCATAACCCTGGCCTGCGGCACCGGTGCTTGTGCGACAGCCGTGGCTGCCTCCGTAACCGGAAGAGCCGGACGCAGCAGCGATATCGAAATGGACGGCGGCACATTGCACATCGAATGGACAGCCGATGACCGCATCCTCATGACCGGACCGGCTACCACCGTATTCGAAGGAGAAATAATCATTTAAAACAACCCGTACGAAATAAACTTATGGCATTAGTAAACGAAAATTTTTTGAAATTACCAGGTAGTTACCTGTTCTCTGATATTGCAAAGAAAGTAAATGCGTTCAAGGCCGCACATCCCGACGCCAAACTCATCCGGCTGGGAATCGGTGACGTCACCCGCCCGCTTCCACCGGCCTGCATCGAGGCCATGCATCGGGCGGTAGACGAACTGGCACATGCCGAGACATTCCGTGGCTACGGACCGGAACAAGGATACGATTTCCTGATTGAGGCCATTATCGCCAACGATTTTGCCCCACGCGGTATCAACCTGAAACCTTCGGAAGTATTCGTCAGCGACGGCGCCAAGAGCGATACCGGAAACATCGGCGACATCCTGCAACAAGGAAACAGCGTAGCCGTAACCGATCCGGTTTATCCGGTATACGTTGACAGCAATGTAATGAGCGGACGTGCCGGCGACCTGCAGGAAGACGGACGTTGGAACCACATCACATACCTGCCGTGTACGGCCGAAAACAATTTCATTCCGCAACTTCCGGACAAGCGCGTAGACATTGTCTACCTGTGCTATCCCAATAACCCGACAGGAACGACCCTGACCAAAGAGGAACTGAAACAATGGGTAGACTATGCGCTGGCCAACGATACCCTCATCATGTTCGACGCCGCTTACGAGGCTTTCATCCGTGAAGACAACGTTCCACACTCCATCTACGAAATAGAAGGTGCCAAACAGTGTGCCATCGAGTTCCGTAGTTTCTCGAAAACAGCCGGATTCAC
The DNA here is from genome assembly GCA_900553185.1 of uncultured Bacteroides sp. Taxonomy (GTDB): domain Bacteria; phylum Bacteroidota; class Bacteroidia; order Bacteroidales; family Bacteroidaceae; genus Phocaeicola. The sequence continues at coordinate 49,559 of USCT01000001.1, read as the reverse complement.
CGGAGTACGTTGCGGTTATACCGTAGTACCGGAAGAAGTCATGGCCCGGACGGCCGACGGCAAACATGTTCAGCTGAACAAATTGTGGAACCGCCGCCAGTGTACCAAGTTCAACGGTACCAGCTACGTTACCCAACGGGCTGCCGAAGCCATCTATACCCCCGAAGGCAAGCAACAGGTAAAGGCTACGATCGATTATTACCTGGAGAATGCCCGCATCATGCGCGAAGGCTTTCAGCAGGCAGGCTTCCAGGTGTTCGGCGGCGTAAACTCTCCGTATCTGTGGCTGAAGACTCCTCAGGGATGTACTTCCTGGCAGTTCTTCGACCGTCTGCTGAACGATGTACACGTAGTAGGTACGCCGGGTGCCGGATTCGGTCCCAGCGGCGAAGGCTACCTGCGACTTACCGCTTTTGGCCAGCGTGAAGACTGTATCGAAGCCATGAAACGCATTGCTCAGTGGGCTAAGTAGGATTCTTTTTCTATACAATAGTTTTGCGGTAATCTGTCTTTTCCATAAAGACGGGTTACCGTTTTTTTATGCAGGAAAAGAGGTTATAGTCTTAAAATTGCAATAGCTAAATCACAACCGGACTATAACCTCGAGAAACGCATTTCAATCAATGCTTACAATTCAACAAGTATTAAGTTTAAAAAGCTCATTATTGTATCTAAAAGACATATTCTCATATTGCTTCTTCATGAAATTTCCGTCCTTTCCCGAACCGGACAAAACTGTATTCCAAAACGGGCAATCATCAAGAAAAAATCTCCTTATCCATCACCGGAAACTGAATGCTTGCACCGGAATCAGGTACGGAATCCGCCCATTTCTGCAGAAATCCGAGCAGGTACATACCCTGAATTTTCCGGTAAAAATAATTGAAAGAATCCGATATTACAGGGACATGCAAACCTCTCTGCATACAGGACGGTATTCACCGGAAAAACACCGTGTTTTTCATCATATTGTCTACTGAATCAGTGCAGGTATCCCCCCAAACAGGGAACTGTCTACTTGTTCAGAAAACGGAGTGTCCAGCCAATCAGAAAATGAACTACCGAATTCAGGAAAACACATACCCGGTCCGGCTTTCTGTCATTTTACAGAAAATTTACAAAAGCACAAATCATCAACAGATTTTTACACGTTAGCGCCCCCTTATTTTTTGTATTTCGGAAACGACCGGTTATATTTGCGGTATAAAATTTTACGGAACAGGATGAAAAACACAGGCATCAGGCAGAAAAACTAAATTTATCACATAGACTTATCAAAACCAAGTATTAACCTTAATCTGAAACAATCATGGGCATTTATCATCGAGTAGCAGAACGCAAAAAACCGCACGATCCGGAATCATCGGGAAAATATTACGCGCCGGGAAACATGGAACTGAACGAATTAACTTCAAGCGTAGCCATCCGTTCGAGGTACTCGCGGGAAACGGTAGCCGGAATCTTGTACGACCTGTATGACAACTGACCGTCACAAACGAAACCGTCGCCCAGCCCTGACCCTTTTCTCTGTCCTGCCTCCCGTAGCTACGACCATTCTCCCGTATAATCCAAATCTTTTATTATGAGCGTATTCTACACAAAGTGATTTCACGTAAGAAACCGATCAATACCGAAGAGCCCGTCAAATTAAAAACAACATCTCTCAGTTTAAATGTTTTGTATCCCAAGTATATGAACCTACAGAAAAAGCCCGGACTTTCCTCACGGAGAACCCGGGCCATCAAACGACCAATAGAAATAAACTTCCTGGTAATCTGATTAATCAATTAAAGATTATCTTATGAATAGCAACTCGCGATATTTCGGCAAAGTCCACATCTGGTCATCAACAATCAGTTCCAGCTTGTCGATGTGATAACGGATCTGTTCCAGCATCGGAGCAATTGTATCGTGATAGGCAATGGCCTTTTCACGTTCATCCGTAATCTTGTTGGCAACTTTTCTGGCCTCAACCATCGTATCTACATGCTCCTTGATGTAAGAAGTATGTTCGGCTATTTTCTTGATAAGTGCAATATTTTCGGCCGACAGCTTGGCAGCCTCTTCTTCAGAGAACAAGCCTTTCATCTTGAAGACATTGTCTATCAGCTTACTCTGGTATTCAGTGGCTACCGGAACGATGTGGTTCATCACCAAATCACCCAGTACACGGGCTTCAATCTGTATTTTCTTGGTATATGTTTCCCACTTCACTTCGTTACGGGCTTCGAGCTCCTTACGGGTCATGACACCGGTAGACTCGAACATATTGATACTTTCCGGTTTCAGGTAGTTATCAAAGATAAGCGGACAGCTTGTTTCGCAATCCAGTCCGCGGCGGGCAGCCTCAGCCTTCCATTCTTCGCTATAACCGTTGCCGTCGAAACGGATAGGCTTGCATTCCTTGATGTATTTACGCAATACCTGTACGATAGCGGAGATATTCGGTTCACCCTTTTCTACCAGTGCGTCTACTTCTTTCTTAAAGATTACCAACTGTTCGGCAACTGCTGTATTCAGAGCAATCATGGCGCTGGCGCAGTTGGCTTCCGAACCTACGGCACGGAACTCAAAACGGTTGCCGGTAAACGCGAATGGAGAAGTACGGTTACGGTCGGTATTATCGATCAGCAGTTCCGGAATCTGCGGAATATCCAGCTTCAAGCCATGTTTTCCACCCAGAGCTACCAGATCGTCGTTGGAGCTTTCTTCCATGTGATCGAGTACCTTGCTCAACTGATCGCCCAGGAAAGAAGAAATGATTGCGGGAGGTGCTTCGTTGGCTCCCAGACGATGAGCGTTGGTAGCACTCATGATGGAAGCTTTCAGCAAGCCGTTATGACGATAGACGGCCATCAGCGTATTGACGATAAACGTAATGAAACGCAGGTTTTCTTCGGCCGTCTTACCCGGAGCCATCAGCAGGACACCCGTATCGGTACCCAGTGACCAGTTGTTGTGCTTACCTGAGCCGTTGATACCCTTGAACGGTTTTTCGTGCAGCAATACACGGAATCCGTGATTACGGGCAATCTTACGCATCAATGACATGATCAGCATGTTATGGTCTACCGCCAGGTTACATTCCTCGAAGATAGGTGCCAGCTCAAACTGGTTCGGAGCCACCTCGTTATGACGGGTCTTCACCGGAATACCCAGTTCCAATGCCTGAATTTCCAGATCTTTCATGAATGCGCCCACACGAGCCGGGATAGCACCAAAATAATGGTCTTCCAGCTGCTGGTTCTTGGATGCCTCGTGTCCCATCAGGGTACGTCCGGTAAGCAGCAGGTCAGGACGTGCGGCATACAGGCCTTCGTCTACCAGGAAATATTCCTGTTCCCATCCCAGATAAGCCATCACTTTCTTGACTTCCGGGTTGAAATAATGGCAAACATCTACCGCAGCCTTGTTTACGGCACTCAACGCCTTCAGCAAAGGAGCCTTGTAGTCCAGTGATTCGCCGGTGTATGCGATGAACACGGTTGGAATACACAAGGTATCGTCTACCACAAATACCGGTGACGAAGGATCCCAGGCACTGTAACCACGGGCTTCGAAAGTATTACGGATACCACCGTTCGGGAAAGAAGAAGCATCGGGTTCCTGCTGTACAAGCAGTTTTCCTGAAAATTCTTCCATCATGCCTCCTTTACCGTCGTGTTCTACAAAGGCATCGTGCTTTTCGGCGGTACCTTCTGTCAGCGGCTGGAACCAATGTGTATAATGAGTAACGCCCAGTTCACTGGCCCAACGTTTCATACCGGCAGCTACTTCATCGGCAATATCCCGGTCCATCGGAGCCCCGTTATCCATCGCATCTACCAGACGGGCATACACCGTACTGGGCAGATACTTGAACATTTTCTCACGGTTGAACACGTACTTACCAAAATATTCACTCGGACGGCAGTCCGGAACAGCTACAGGCTTCGGCTTGGCCTGAAACGCCTTTTCAACAACACTGAATCTTAAACTTGTCATCTTACTTTTCTTTTTCGTTAGTTGTTATTCATATTTGTTATTTATCTTTTATTGCTCCGGAAAGACCGTTGAGCCTTTCCGGTATCAATTATCGGTTATAAGCGGATTCTCCATGTTCATAGATATCCAATCCTTCTTCTTCCACCCGTTTATCTACCCGGATACCAACCAGTCTGTCGGTTACCTTAAACAGCAGATAAGTCATAACCGCACTGAATACAATGGAAATCAAGGTAGCTACAAGCTGTACACCCAACTGATGCCAATCACCGTAAAGAGCTCCCTTCACTCCTCCTTCACCAGTGATGAACTGAGTGGCAAAGACACCCGTCAGGATAGAACCAATGATACCGCCTACTCCATGTACACCGAAAGCATCGAGGGTATCATCGTATTTGAATTTAGGTTTGATAACAGCCACCATGTAAAAACAAACAATCGGGGTTATCAGTCCGATGAAAAAGGCTCCCAGGATATCGGTACTTCCAGCTGCCGGTGTAATAGCTACCAACCCTGATACAGCACCGGTACAGGCACCTACCGTAGTCGGTTTCTTGTTATAAATCCAGTCGATAGCCATCCAGGTAAGTGCAGCCACACAAGTAGCCAGGTGTGTCACCAGAAAAGCGTTGGCGGCAATACCGTCGGCACAGAGGCCACTTCCGGCATTGAAGCCGAACCATCCCAGCCACAGAAAGGCAGTTCCCATGAAAACGAAAGTAATGTTATGCGGAGCCATAGGATGTCCGATCTTATAATCGCGCCGTCTCCCTATCAGGACAGCCATAACCAAAGCTGCGATACCGGCATTGATGTGCACCACTGTTCCACCGGCAAAATCGATAGCTCCCATCTGCTGGAGAAATCCTCCTCCCCATACCCAGTGTGCCATCGGCATGTAAACCAGAATGCTCCAGAGTACTGTAAACACCAGGAAACCAGCAAACTTGATACGCTCGGCAAAAGCTCCAAGAATCAGGGCCGGCGTAATGATGGCAAACATACACTGGAAAAGAACAAACACCAGTTCCGGTATGTTACCTGTAGTCAGGGTCGATGTAGTAATTCCCTGTAGAAAAAGTTTATCGAAACCTCCGATGAAATGTCTCCAGATACTGTCTGTATTCATCAGACTGCTGCCAAAGACAAAACTGTAACCGAATGCTATCCAGAGTATACTGACCGCTCCTACTATCAGCAGACTCTGCATGATAATGCTCAAAACATTTTTCTGTCTGACCAATCCACCATAAAACAAGGCAATGCCCGGAATAGTCATCAATAGGACGAGCAGGGTGGCTACAATTATCCAAGCCGTGTTCCCTGAATCTAGTATCATAGTTGTATCCATATCAATTCGTTTTAGTTGTAAATGTTTTGTATAGTAGCTTATAAAATTCTTATTTCTCCTGTTCGGCATTGTAAAGAGCGATATCCCCCCGTTCACCGGTACGGATTCGAATAGAGTCTTCCACCGGAATTACGAAAATACGTCCGTCGCCGATTTCTCCGGTACGGGCTGCTCCCATAACGGCCTGTACGGTCTTTTCTACATTCTTGTCGCGTACTACGATGGAAATCAGGATACGTTCGATGGAACTGGTATCATACACCACTCCACGATAAATACGTCCTTCGCGGGTCTTACCCACACCTCTTACCTCGTAATAAGAGAACCACTCGATATCGGCTTCCAGCAAAGCTTCCTTCACGTCTTCGAATTTGGTTCTCCGGATAATTGCTTCAATCTTTTTCATACCTTGTATTTGTATTTGTTCATGTACTCTCGTTTATCTCTATTTTATGTCTTTTGCATATCAGAAACTTATACCACCTACAAAATAAGCTCCTTCCGTAGCCGGATTCCAGGTAAACTTGGCAAACAGCGGCAACGAGAACGAATCAGTAATACCGATTTCCTTCGCTACTCCTATACTGACGTCGCATATCTCAAATCCAGATGCTCCACCATTATAAAAACTGGTAGCCCAGGGAGTCGCTCCGATTTCAGCCGTCCAGTCCAAACCTCCCAAACGGAAAGGTACAGCCATTGCGAGATAGGACGAATAAGCACGGTCGCCATCCTTGTTTACGCCATCGTTTCCGGCGAAATTCGTATACCAGTTCAACGCCAGAAGACCGAAATCATATCCTACTTGTGCCTCGAACACATGGCTCGTATTTGTACTTCCATAATGGAAATAGCCTGGACCCGTATTGAACCAATAATCGGTCACCGAAATACTAAATCCCTTATACGCATAGCCAAGTGTCAGATCGAATTCTTTCGTATCTTCCTTTTCAAACCCTACAGAACCCCATCCTGATAAGGAGAATCCCTGATAGGATATCGAAGCAGCGGGTTGGATACTTACATTTCCCAGATCCTGTCCACGCCAGATGTATCCCGATACCAAGTCGACACCTACTGATGCCTCTACCTCATCCTGAGCCTGTAGTCCCGTCGGTACCGCTGCGGCCAATGCCAACAGCCATGCACCTGCTTTTACTTTTCTATCCATTTGCCTTTATCGTTTTAGTTAAACATTGCATAGCGTGTCTTATCCGGATTCGTTCACACTTCTTTTTGTATTGTAGCGCCTTGTTATTGTATTGTAGCGCTCGTTTGTTGTATTTTCCGTTATCCCAAAAACTTTCTTTTTGAAAACCTTTAAGTCGTATCGTTGTTATTTTGTTTTTGTTTGATGCAAAATTATATCTTTTTGAAATAGATTACGAATAAAAGCTTTCTTTTTCATATAAAAAATTACCCGAAATATCAATTTAAAACAAAAGCATATACATTTACTTTCTATTTAAAACTTACATGCGCCATTTTGGGAATTTATTTAAGCGACTAAAATTTCAGGAAAAAGAAAAGATTTTAAAGAAAATATATTATTTTTGTAAGAAAGTCAATTTTTTTCAAAAAGGCATTCACCGATTAGAAAGAAACGAAAAAATAACCATTTTAATAATAATCACTATGATTCACCCAATGCCATCACTTCCCTACACTGCGGAAGCACTTGCTCCTTACATGAGCAAAGAAACCCTGGATTTTCATTACGGAAAACACCTGCAGACCTATGTAGACAACCTGAACAAACTGATTCCGGGAACCCCTTACGAAAAAATGAGCCTGGAACAAATCATCCGAAAAGCCGACGGTCCTGTTTTCAACAACGCCGCACAGACCTGGAACCATACATTCTTCTTTCAGACCCTGACTCCCAAACAGACTCCCGTATCTCCCAAACTGGCAGAATTGCTGGAAAAAGATTTCGGATCGGTCGAAGCCTTCAAGGAAGCCTTCACCAAGGCCGCGCTGGGATTATTCGGTTCGGGATGGGTATGGCTGGTAGCCGACAAGCAACACAAACTATCCATTGTCAGTACAGCCAATGCAGGCAATCCACTTACACAAGACCTGAAACCGATACTGGTCATTGATGTATGGGAACATGCTTACTACATCGATTACCGTAACCGGCGGGCCGCATTCATCGATGCCTTCTGGAATCTCGTCGACTGGGAAAAAGTGGCCGAACGCTGCGTCATGAAACGCTACGAATGTACGGCATGCGATTACATTTACGATCCGGAAAAAGGCTCTCCTGAAACCGGTATCGCACCGGGAACTCCGTTCGAGGAAATTCCCGAAGACTGGACGTGCCCGATCTGCGGACTTTATAAAGATGCGTTCCGCGCCATCGACTGAAACAAACAGGTACATACGCCCTCCATTTTACGGAAATAAAATAAGGAGCATACAAAAAAAAGGACGAGGGTGTGTCAAAATGATGCACCCTCTCTTTTTTTTACGACAAAGCCCCGACTTTCCCAAGCCGAGGCTTTGTTATTACCTAAAGATTTTGTATCTTTAAGCATAAGCAAAGTAATATGGCAAAGATACATTTTCGTCCTTACAATCCCAACCAGACCGTCCTTTTTCCTCAAAGAATAGATGAAAATATTCCAGCAGAGGATCCTGTACGCATATTAAATGCCATGGTTGATAGTCTTGACCTAAGTTCCTTCCACAAGTTGTATAAAGAGTCGGGCCGTTCCCCCTATCATCCGAGGATGATGCTCAAGGCTGTCCTATATGCCTACCTGAACAATATCTATTCCTGCCGCAAGATAGAAAAGTCCCTAATTCGTGACATCCATTTCATCTGGCTTGCCGGTTATGAGAAGCCGGACTACCGGACTATAAACCGTTTTCGTAACCGTGTGAAGGATGAGATAAACGGAATATTCACACAAATTGTCCTCATCCTTGCATCCAAAGGATTCATAAGTCTTGATGTTGAATATGTTGACGGTACAAAGATTGAATCCAAGGCCAACAGATACACATTCGTATGGCGCAAGAATGTGGAGCGCAACCGCGCACGACTTCTTGAGAAGATACGCATCCTCCTGCAACAGGTTGATGATGCCATAGCACAGGACAATGCCTGCATCGATGACAGCGTCGAATTCACGCCTTCCATACTGACAGACATGATATCAGAGCTGAAATGCTCTCTTGAGGAGACTCCGACCGCATCCGGCAGGGAGGATAAAAAAGCACAGAGACAGAAGGCCAGGCAGATCAGGCAGTTGGAGTCCCACCGTGACAAGCTCGCAGAGTATGACAGACACATGAGGATCCTTGGCGGACGCAACTCCTATTCCAAGACTGACCCTGACGCCACCTTCATGCGGATGAAGGAGGATCATATGAGGAACGGACAGACCAAACCCGGATATAACCTGCAGATCGGGACAGAGAATCAGTTCCTTGTGGATTTTGCACTCTTCCCCAATCCTACGGACACACTGACCATGATTCCGTTCGAGACCTCATTCATGGACCGTTACGGGCATTTCCCTTCGGAAGAGATTGCCGATTCCGGCTATGGCTCGGAAGAGAACTACCGCTTTATGGAAGAGAACGGAATAGAAGCCTATGTGAAGTATAACTTTTTCCACAAGGAGCAGAGACCACGGTATGTGGCAGACCCGTTCCGACAGGAGAGTTTCCATTACAACGAAGAGAAGGATTATTATGTATGTCCCATGGGACAACACATGGAACGTATCGGTGTACGACATTCCAGAACGGAAAGCGGGTACATTACCGAGAGCGTGCGTTACAGGGCCGTGAGATGTGAAGGATGTCCTCTCAGATGTATGTGTTTCAGGTCGAAGGCGCAGAAACGTACCATAGAAGTGAACCACAGATTGAAAGAATACAAGCAGAAAGCGCGTGAAAGGCTTACCTCAGAGAAAGGTATAAAACATAGAGGTCAAAGATGCATAGAACCTGAAGCTGTCTTTGGACAAATCAAATACGACATGGGATATAAAAGGTTCAGGCATTTTGGACAAGACAAGGTCACAATGGACTTTGCCTTCTTTGCCATTGCTTTTAACATAAAGAAAATGTGTGCAAAAATCAAGAAGGAGAAGATAACAGACAAAAATTATCAAAATATAAGGGTGGCATAAGCCATCTACAGTCCATTATACCACCGGGAGGAATGGATATAAGGAAAAATACAGAAAAACTGAAATCAAACTCTATGAAAAATGAGAAACCAATGATTATATGACAAAAAAGAGGATGCATCATTTTGACACACCCTCGTTGTCATATCGGATGATCCAAGAAAAGAATCACCCTCCCAAACAGACATTATTTTTCTTCTGTCTCCTGATTTTCCTGCATCTTACGCTCTACAAAACGAATCTTCAGCTTTGCTTCGTTCTGTTCCTTCTTTATTTCCTCCATTCCGGACAGCACCTTGGCAAGTTCCACCAGCTCCACAACCGCCTTCACATCATTCGGCTGCATAACGGTACGATAGGTTCTGTCGCCGATAAATGTCAACTGAATGTTCTTCTTGTCCTGATTAGACAAAATGAAATTGACGACTCCCCCGTCATTTTCCACTTTATAATCGGCCTTCTCGATGGCACGGCCCAGATCGGTCGTTTCGTAACTGTCGTTTGACACGGGAGTTTCGGCATACGTATCGCCTACACTTACCCGAACAGCCGTGTGATGAAGGTTTCCACCCGCGCAATAAATGGAAGTCAACGACATTTCGCCCAATTCATTCACCTGAGCCCGCAGGAACGAACGTCCGATATTCTTTTCCACTACCTGAGTAGGATAAAAATAATTGCCGGTTTCCTGGTAAGCCGTATCCTTTTCGAGCACGAAGCGCGGTTTCAGGCTATCCAGGGCGGCCTGCTTCACAGCCATCATACTGTCCAGATATACCAGGCTCTTTTTCTGTTCTTCCAGATCAACTTGTTGCATAAGCCGGATTCCCTCTTTACGGGCATCGAACGCCTTCGGATAGAGGGTACGTATACTGTCAATCTGCAACTTAGCCAAATTATAATCGCCAGCCGCAAACGAAGCGTTGGCGCGTTCCAGCAATCCGGCAGCTTTCTGCTTATCGCCGCTACAGGCAGTAAGCAAACCTGCCAGCGACAGTACAATCCATCCTGTATTCTTCATGTCTTTCTTCTATCTTTTTGTCAATGAGGCAAAAATACAACTTATTCCGGAAACCTGGATAAGATTGTTCTGAAATCTTCCATATCTTCCAGCCTTTCACAACCATGGAATACACTTTTTTTCGTACCTTTGCCTCCCTATTTCAGAACAATACGACAGATTATGAATTTAAAAGAGCACTTTACTGACAAAATTTTCCAGATAATTTCCGCAACAGCCGATGAACTAGGTTTGGAATGTTACGCCGTAGGAGGCTATGTACGCGACATATTCCTGAACCGCCCTTCGAAAGACATCGATGTGGTAGTGGTAGGAAGCGGCATAGAAATAGCACAGGCATTGGGAAAGAAACTGGGACGTGGAGCACATGTAGCAGTTTTCAAGAATTTCGGGACCGCCCAGGTGAAATACCACGACATCGAAGTGGAATTTGTAGGTGCCCGCAAAGAATCATACAGCCATGACAGCCGTAAACCGGTAGTAGAAGACGGCACACTGGAAGACGACCAGAACCGCCGCGACTTCACCATCAATGCCCTGGCCGTCTGCCTGAACAGCCAGCGCTTCGGAGAACTGGTCGATCCCTTTGGAGGGCTGGAGGACCTGAAAGAACGTATCATCCGGACACCACTTGATCCCGACATCACGTTCAGCGACGACCCGCTCCGCATGATGCGCTGCATCCGCTTCGCCACACAATTGAACTTTTACATCGAAGACAGCACATTCGAAGCACTGGAACGGAACCGGGAACGCATCAAAATCATTTCACGCGAACGGATTGCCGACGAACTGAACAAGATACTCTTGTCGCCCATCCCGTCAAAGGGATTCGTTGACCTGGACCGTTGCGGACTGCTGGCACTCATCTTTCCGGAACTGGTAGCCCTGCAGGGGGTAGAAGTACGGAACGGACGAGGACACAAAGACAATTTCTACCACACGCTGGAAGTAGTCGACAACATTGCCAAAGTAACGGACAACCTCTGGCTCCGGTGGGCAACCCTGCTGCACGACATCGGAAAGCCCCGCACCAAACGCTGGGAACCGCGCATCGGATGGACATTCCACAACCATAATTATATCGGTGAGAAAATGGTTCCGGACATTTTCAGAAAGATGAAACTGCCGATGAACGAAAAAATGAAGTACGTACAGAAACTGGTAGGACTCCACATGCGCCCCATCGTCATCGCCGATGAAGAGGTAACCGATTCGGCCGTACGCCGCCTGCTGTTCGAAGCGGGAGACGATATCGACGACCTGATGATGCTTTGCGAGGCGGACATCACCTCGAAAAACGAAGCCCGCAAGCAGCGCTTTCTGGACAACTTCAAGCTGGTACGCCAGAAGCTGAAGGACCTGGAAGAGAAAGACCGCATCCGCAACTTCCAGCCACCGGTAGACGGTACCGAAATCATGCAGGTATTCAATTTGCAACCCTGCCAGGAAATAGGCCGGCTGAAAGCCTCCATCAAGGACGCGATTCTGGACGGTATCATCCCGAACGAACACGACGCAGCCTTCAGCTACATGCTCAGAAAAGCGGAACAAATGGGGTTGAAGCCTGTAAATTTACCGATTGACAACCCCGAGGGATCACTATAAAAAGAATTATCCACTTTTCCAAAACAAAAAATCAATATAAATAACAGTTCCCGTTTATACCACTCAGATGGCGTATAAACGGGATTTTTATTTTCAGAGTCTTCCAATTTAGACAACAAACTGGAACATGCTATTTTTTTAATTCATTCTTTTTCCTATCTTTGTTTCGCTTTTCAAGGTAACGCACAAGTTTCAAAAGGGAATGCCGCGAGATTCGGCAACAGTACCCGCTGCTGTGATTCTTGACGAACCCCGGACGATGTCTAAGGCAACCACTGCCGGTTTCGTATCGGCGGGAAGGTACGACCGAGGGGAGAGATCAGTCAGAAGACCTGCCACGAAAAGCAGAAGCATTTTTATACTTTTTATTTCATCCCAACTTTTCCTGGCAGTTACAGATTCCAGTACGCCCGACTCTGTAACCGGCCAGGCAAAGACTAAACAAACAACCTCATGAACGTAAAAGACATCTGCATCATCAAACGTGACGGAAAGCGGGAAAACTTTTCGGCCCACAAAATTTCGAACGCCATCGGTAAAGCCTTTACCGCTACAGGACTGAACAACCAGGAAGAACTGATTGATGAAATCACCCGACGGGTCATCAACCATTTCCAGCAGCCTACCATCGGAGTAGAAGACATCCAGGACCTGGTAGAAACGGAACTGATGAGGGTACAACCGGAAGTAGCCAAGAAATACATCATCTACCGGCAATGGAGAAATACGGAACGCGACCGGAAGACGCAGATCAAACATATCATGGACGGAATTGTCGCCATCGACAAGAACGACGTCAACCTGAGCAACGCCAACATGTCCAGCCATACTCCAGCAGGACAAATGATGACTTTCGCCTCGGAAGTAACAAAAGATTATACCTATAAATACCTGCTCCCGAAACCGTATGCGGAAGCGCACCAGCTGGGAGACATCCACATCCATGACCTGGATTACTACCCGACCAAAACAACAACGTGCATCCAATACGACCTGGACGACCTGTTCGAACGGGGCTTCCACACCAAGAACGGAAGCATCCGTACCCCGCAGTCCATCCAAAGCTACGCTACCCTGGCTACCATTATTTTCCAGACCAACCAGAACGAACAGCACGGTGGGCAGGCCATTCCGGCTTTCGACTTCTTCATGGCAAAAGGGGTTCTGAAAACCTATCAGAAGGCTGTAGCCTCTACCCTTTCCTTCTACCTGGAAATGAAAGGCGCCTCGCTGAACGAGAAAGAGGCGCTCGAACTGGTGCGGCAGAAGCTGACCGGCATAAAGCCGGACGCACAGGCCATCTCTTCCCTGCTGGAAAGCCTGCAGAACGATCAATACGCCCTTACACACGAAGAACTGGACCACATTCTGGAAAAAGCTTACCAGCAAACCCGGAAAGACACCCATCAGGCCATGGAAGGATTTATCCACAACCTGAACACCATGCACTCACGCGGAGGTAATCAGGTGGTATTCAGCTCCATCAACTACGGAACCGATACCTCGGCCGAGGGACGCATGGTGATGGAAGAACTGCTGAAAGCCACCATCGAAGGCTTGGGTACACGAGGTGAAGTGCCTGTATTTCCCATCCAGATCTTTAAGATCAAGGACGGAGTATCTTATTCGGAAGCCGACTACAAACGGGCCATGGAAAATTTCGAAGCGGCCATGGAAGGTAAAATAACGTTTGAGACCCCTAACTTCGACCTGTTTCTGAAAGCATGCCAGACCACGGCCAAAGCGCTTTTCCCGAATTTCATGTTCCTGGATACCCCGTTCAACCGGCACGAAAGCTGGAAGGCGGACGACCCCAAGCGTTACCGCTACGAACTGGCTACCATGGGATGCCGTACCCGTGTATTCGAGAACCTGAACGGAGAAAAGACTTCGCTGGGAAGAGGAAACCTCTCGTTCACTACCATGAACATGCCACGACTGGCCATCGATGCCCGTCAGAAAGCCGAAAAAATGGCAGCTCAGGACCAGACCGTCGATGTGGAAAGCACCGCACGTTCGCTGTTCCTGGAAGCCGTACACCGCATGGCCGCCTTTATAGCCGAACAATTGTACGCACGCTATCAGTACCAGCGTACGGCACTGGCCCGTCAGTTCCCGTTCATGATGGGAAATGATGTATGGAAAGGAGGAGGCAAGCTCAACCCGAACGACGAGGTAGGCGATGTATTGAAACAGGGGACCCTGGGAATCGGATTCATCGGCGGACACAATGCCATGGTCGCCCTTTACGGTCAGGGACACGGACATAACCGGAAAGCCTGGCAAACCCTGTACGACGCCGTTCTGGAAATGAACAAGGTGGCCGATGAATACAAGGCCAAATATCACCTGAACTACTCCATCCTGGCAACACCGGCCGAAGGACTTTCCGGACGCTTTACCAAGATGGACAAACGGAAATACGGCATCATCCCGGGCGTAAACGACCGCGACTATTACGTCAATTCCTTCCATGTGGATGTCAAGGAACCGATTACCATTGTCGAAAAAATCAAGTGCGAGGCTCCTTTCCATGCCCTGACCCGCGGCGGACACATCACGTATGTAGAGTTGGACGGAGAAGCCAAGAAAAACATCAAGGCCATTGCCAAAATTGTCAAGGTGATGCACGACGAAGGTATCGGCTACGGCTCCCTCAACCATCCGGTAGATACCTGCCACAATTGCGGGTACAAGGGTGTCATCTACGACAAGTGCCCCATCTGTAACAGCGAAAACATCCTGCGCATGCGACGCATCACCGGCTACCTGACAGGCGACCTGAACAGCTGGAATTCTGCCAAGCGGGCCGAAGAGCACGACCGTGTAAAACACGGATAACTGAAAACATCCAGGGTATGTTACATTATTTATATACCTATCCCGAAACCATTGTCGACGGTGAAGGCATCCGTTACTCCATCTATCTGGCCGGATGCTCCCATCGCTGCAAGGGTTGTCACAATCCGGAATCCTGGAATCCGCAGGCCGGAAAACCGCTGACAGACGAGGTGCTGACCTCTATCATCCGTGAAATAAACAGCAATCCGCTGCTCGATGGAATCACGTTCTCAGGCGGAGATCCGTTCTACAACCCCCAGGAGTTCGGCCGCATACTCAGACGCATCAGCGAAGAGACACACCAGAACATCTGGTGCTACACCGGATACACATACGAAGAGTTATGCGGCGATCCCTTGCGGAAACCGTTGCTCGAATACATCAATGTACTGGTAGACGGACGGTTTATACAGAATCTTTATTCACCGCACCTCTCCTTTCGAGGAAGCAGTAACCAGCGCATTATCCCCCTGAAATAGGCCTCCACAAAAGCCCGTTTTTTATGTTGCATGACATAAATCAAGAAAACAAGGCTTTTCTGAAGAAACTTTCATCCACGTATTGCAGATAATGGAAAAAGAAATACCTTTGCAATGTGGTTGTGAAACCACTGATAAATAAACAACAGACTAGAGATAACTAAAGGTATTAGATTTTAAGGTATTAGACTTAATTATTTAGGTATTAGATTTAAGGTAAAAAGCAATTTTAGTTTAGGTATTAGGTTAATTAATAGGTACAAAAATAGGTATTAGGAATAATTAAGGTAAAGATTAAGAAGTTTTTCAGGATTTAAGGTTTGAAATAGGTTTTAGGTAAATTGCTTTTAAGGAAGAAGGATAACAAACACAACAACTAGATGTTTTAGACGCAAGAACCCTTAATTGGGGGTTCTTTAGGAGTTCGGCGGTGTTCAGATGAACAACGCTTTTTTTATGTCCGTTCCGCCCGTCGGAGAAACGAACGTTCGTTCGATTCCATTTGTCCGTTTATTTTCAATAAAACATCCGTTCGTCTACATGGAAACATGAGTTCGTTTTTCGGCTGAAACCGGCTCAGTAGAAATTTAGTGGGGATTTGTTTTCCAAGTCTACGGGAATTCCGGACTTTGCCTTATGGGAACGAATCATATAGGTTGAAACAAACCGAAAAAGAATCGTCCCGCCCCGCTCCCATAATTAGGAGCAAGGCGGGACGATTTGTATTCTTTCCCTGGGAACTACTTGTAGACCAAGTAGCTCAAAAACTTATCTTGCGTTTTCGGGCGAACAGATCCCGAACGGAAAATCAATCTACCGTTGCGGAATATCCACCGAATCCTCCTGCTTACCTTTCAGGTATTTCGAGAAGAAATCCACCATGCGCCAGTAGAAATACTCATCCATATTGCCAAAAGCATGACGCTGGCCCGGCAAGAGTAACATCTCGAAACGCTTGTTGGCCTGAATCAGGGCATTCACTACCCGGATGGTATTGCCCGGATGCACGTTGTTGTCAATATCTCCGTGTACCAGCATCAGGTGTCCCTTCAACTGTTTCACGATTTCCGGATTCGTGGCAATCTTGTACGCGAAGATGGTATCACCTTTCTCGGTGATTTCCTCTTTCACCCCGTGATGCGTCTCACTCCACCAGCGGTTATAAATCCGGTTGTCATGGTTTCCGGCACACGATACGGCTGCCTTGTAGAAATCCGGATACTGACAGATAGCTGCTGTCGACATGAAGCCACCGCCGGAATGTCCGTGAATTCCCACCCGGTTGATATCAATAAACGGATAACGGGCAGCCAGCTGCTCTACAGCCGCCTTGTGGTCGGCCAACGGATAATCACGCATGTTGCCGTAACCGTAGTTGTGATACCACTTCGAACGGCTCGGATGTCCACCCCGTTGTCCTACGGAAATCACGATGAAACCAGCCTGGGCCAGACGGTCGGTACGTACGCTCATACGGGTGAACGGATAATACACCGCTTCCACCTGCGGACCCGGATATACATAGTCAATAATCGGATAAACCTTGGTAGAATCGAAATTGAAAGGCTTGTACATCACGCCATACAAGTCGGTCACTCCATCGGCCGCCTTTACGGTAAAGAGTTCCGGAAACTGATAGCCCGCAGCTTTCAATTGAGAGAAATCACTCTCCTGCAGGGTCATCACCTTGTTTCCGTTACGGTCTATCACATCGGTACAGGGAACCGTGTTCACCCGTGAATAGTTATCTACAATGAAACGAGCCTCATCATCAACCTCTACCTGATGGAAGAAATTGCCCGAAGTGAGCAGTTTCAGTCCGCTACCATCGGCATTTACCTTGTATAAATGCTCGTAATATGGATTTTCTCCTTTCTCACGGCCATTAGCCGTAAAGTAAATCGTACGGGTAGCCTGATCTACCTTCAATACCTCCTCTACGTGCCAGGGACCTTTCGTAATGCGGTTCTTCAGGTTTCCTTTGTCATCGTACAGGTACAGGTGAGCCCAACCGTCACGCTCACTCCACTGAATAAATTCCTTTCCGCCATCGAATACCTGAATCGGACGGGTTTCCTGATAGGTATTCATCCGTTCCCTGACAATCGGCACAATGGAATCCTGACCGACGGTATACGTACAGACATCGATACGGTGCAGGTCACGGCTGCTGCGGATGACGAAGAAACGGTTGTTGTCTCCCTGCCAGATGTTAGGAACCAGTTCCTGATCGCGCTGTTTCTGCTCCCTGGGACGATAGGATAAATCCAGCGACTGGTTTTTCCAGGCAGCCGTACGGATTTCCTTCCGTGTATTGGCAGTCATATCAAACAAGTAAAGATGATCTTCGGGAGCTTCCATTTCTCCCGGCATCTGATATTTATAGGTTTCCAGGGTAGGACGCGGTTCTGCGATGGAATTGATGACCCAAAGCGGCTTGACTGCCCGATTGTCTGAAACAACAGTCACAAAATATTTAGAGTCGGGCGACCAGCATCCCCATACACCCCGGCGCTTGCCGTTGCATAGCGTATCCGTATTCAGCATACTGTACGGTATTCCATAGCCGAAATCGGGCATACCGTCAGTAGTCAGCTGTGTCTCGACGATGGTACTGTCCTTCTCGTCTTTCTGTGCCTTCCGGTAATCCTCAATACTCATACGGTACAGGTTGCAGTCCTTGGCATAGACCACACTCTTTCCGTCGGGCGATACAGAAGCCCATCTCAAAGGTTTAGGTTCCTCCTTACCGTCTTTCAGGTGAGTCAGTTTCCGGCTCGGATAGTCATAAGAAAAGTAGAATACTTCTTTCTTCTTTTCCGATTTTTTACCTTTTTCGTCTTTCTCCGGTTTCGCATCGCGACTGGAAGTCACTTCGAACGTAAACGTACGCCCGTCTTCCTTTACTTTAAGGTTTGCCACGGGTAAATGACGTGCTTCAAACGGGTCCTGTACGATTTCACTCAACTGGGCAGCCAGTTCATCCCGGTCGAAAAGCGGTGTCTTGCTGCGGGCAGCGGGATCAACGACATACCAGAACTTTCCTTCACTTGTCTTATACTCAAACCAGAAACGGGTGCCCTGCTGAAACCAATGCGGATCTACCGTGGTAGAAAACAGCATGTTCTTCAGCTTTGCACCCGTAAATTTCTCTGCCTGCAAGTATTCAGGCAATCTCTCTTGCGACTGCACAGGCGAAGCTTGCCAGCAAATTGCGCCAACAAGCAAGGCGGTTAACAACATTTTTCTCATGTACATGCTTTTTTGTAATAAATAATGTTACAAAGATAAGCAAAACTTCAAGAAAAAGTTATTAACCGCCTTCCGGAAAGTATCCAAATAAAAGCTTGTGCTTAGAACAGGAATCTCAGTACATCGTTAAAGTTTGCCCAAATCAACAGAGCAAAAAGCAGAAACATACCTACCATCTGTGCATACTCCAGGAATTTGTCGCTCGGTTTCCGGCGAGCTATGATCTCATAGAGCAGGAACAATACGTGTCCACCGTCCAATGCCGGAATAGGCAAAATATTCATGAAAGCCAGAATGATAGACAGAAAAGCCGTCATCGACCAGAAACGTGGCCAGTCCCATACTTTCGGGAAAATACTTCCGATGGTTCCGAATCCTCCCACACTCTTGGCTCCCTCCTTCGTAAAGACATACTTCATGTCGTTCACATAGCCCTTCAAGGTATTGATACCAAGGGTTACACCGGCCGGGAACGAAGAGAAGAAATTGTAGGTCAGAACGGTAGGCTTGTAATCCAGATGCATTTCCGCTCCTACCTTAAAATTAGAGTTGGTCTGTACCTGTACCGTATCACGCATTCCCGCACGGGCATAAACCAGGCTGAAAGTCGCGCTTGTCTGTTTCTCCAGTTCGGCCTTTGCCTGTAGCGTAGACAACTGATTCACAAAATCATTCCACGAATCCAGAGCCACTCCGTTTACAGCCAGTAGCGTATCGCCTGCCATCACACCGGCCTTGGCAAATCCGCCGTCTGCCCATACTGAATCTACGACATTCGGGTAAAGTATATCCACGAATGGAGGATCTTCCTTCGCGATGTCCAGCAGACTGATTTCCGGCATCAGGATTTTCTTCTCCTGTCCGTCACGAATCACCGTCACCTCACGTGCATCTACAATGCTACGGAGCATATCCACATTAAACCGTTCCAACGGCTCTCCATCGGCTGCCTTCAGAATATCACCGTCACGAAATCCAATCTGCTTGGCCGTTTCGTTGAATTTCATACCATAGGTCATGTCCTTCAGGGCAATGTACGAATCTCCCCACGTAAAAAGGATCATGGAATAAATGAACAGAGCCAACAGAAAATTCATCAGTACTCCGCCAATCATCACCAACAGACGCTGCCAGGCCGGTTTGGAACGGAACTCCCACGGCTGTGCCGGCTGTTTCATCTGTTCCGTATCCATCGATTCGTCAATCATTCCCGAAATCTTGCAGTAACCGCCTAACGGCAACCACCCTACTCCATATTCCGTATCACTGTTTTTCGGTTTGTACTTGAACAGCGAAAACCAGGGATCGAAAAAGATATAGAATTTCTCCACACGTATCTTAAACAGACGTGCAAAGAAAAAGTGTCCTCCTTCATGAATGATGACCAGCAACGAAAGGCTGAGAATCAATTGAAGGGCACGAATCAAAAATGTTTCCATCTACAATTTACTTCTTTTACTTCTGTGTTAATAATTAATTTTTTATTCGGTTGACAGCTCCGTTAATGACCATTTCGGCTGCTACACGCCGTGCCAGGGCATCGGTCTCCACATAATCCTCGTAAGTAGGAGTCTGAATAAAGGTAACCCTTCCCATGGTCTTTTCGATGACATCGCTCATACCCAGGAACGAAATCTGATCCTTCAGGAAAGCGGCCACAACCACTTCGTTCGCCGCATTGACAATGCACGGCATATTTCCTCCCTGATGGAGAGCCTCGTATGCCAACGCCAGGTTACGGAAACGAGTTGTATCGGGAGCCTCAAAAGTGAGTGTATGACATTTCACGAAATCCAGCCGTTCGCCAGACAACGTTTCCCGCTTCGGATACGAAAAAGCGTACTGAATAGGCAAACGCATATCGGGTACTCCCAACTGAGCCTTGACAGCCCCGTCCACGTATTCCACCATGGAATGAATGACAGACTGCGGATGAACCACCACCTCTATCTGTTCCGGACGGACGCCGAACAGCCATTTGGCCTCGATTACTTCAAATCCCTTATTCATCATGGAAGCAGAATCGACCGTTATCTTGGCTCCCATACTCCAGTTGGGATGCTTCAGCGCCTGTTCCTTGGTAACCGTCTGCAGCTGTTCCATCGAAAACGTGCGGAAAGGTCCTCCCGAAGCGGTAAGAATAATCTTATGTATCGGGTTATTCACCTCCAGGCACTGAAAAATAGCCGAATGTTCCGAATCGACCGGTAAAATAGGGGCCCGGTACTTGGCGGCCAGTGAATTGACCAGTTCACCTGCCACGACCATTGTTTCCTTATTAGCCAGCGCGATGATCTTTCCGGCCTTGATGGCATTGATTGTAGGCTTCAAGCCGGCATAACCTACCATGGCTGTCAGCACAATGTCAATCGGACCGGACTCCACTATCTGCGCCAAGGCATCGGCGCCGGCATAAACCTTAACCGGCAAATCCGAAAGTGCTTCCTTAAGCTGTGAATATTTATCCGGATTGGCTATGACAACAGCTTCCGGCCGGAACTTTCGTGCCTGTTCAGCCAGCAGTTCCACTTTATTGTTAGCTGTCAATGCGTACACTTCATACAGATCGGGATGTTCGGCAATAACTTTCAACGCCTGTGTGCCGATAGAACCCGTCGAACCTAAAATTGCAATCTGTTTCTTCATAATTATTAGAATACAATATATTTTTCCGGATTAATGGGAGCTCCCTGATGCCACAATTCAAAATGCAGATGCGGCTGTTCTTCCTTGGAATGCTCATTGCCCCTGTTTCCAACCAACGCAATGACTTCTCCACCCTTCACCTCATCTCCTTCTTCTTTCAACAAAGAGCCGCAATGCTTATATACCGTGATGAAATTACGGGTATGCTGTATCTGGATGACATACCCAGATTCGGCCGTATAAGCCGCCAGTATTACCGTTCCATCCAGTGCTGCAAGTATATTCTCGTTGGGAGCCGCTACCAGATCCGCTCCAAAATGTTTCCGTCCAGGCTGGAAACCGGTCGTCATGACTCCCCGTACCGGCCGATAAAAGATCAGACCGGCCGCATCATGACTCTCATTCACCGTACGTAGATTATAACGTTCCTTCGCCTCGTATTGTTTCCGGAACTTCTTCTCTTCTTCCGAACGTTCCATCAGCTCATCCACCCGGACATCCGTCAGCGAATCAATGGACTGCACCGTATCGGCTTTCACCTTTCCGCTAAAAATATCCTGAATGTTCATTATATACAACTGCTGACGCTCGAGTGCCTGTTGCAACGAGTCTGCACGAAGGGCGTTTTCTACCACCTGACTACGCACTTCGCTGTTCATATACCCCGGCAAATAATTACGCAACGGAGTAAACGCAATGATACACGCGGCAATCAGAAAGATAACCGTACAGGCAAGCAGCAACACGGATATTCCATTCAATTTAGACACATGAATACCCGCCACCTCTTCCAAGGTGTTCTCGTTCAGGATAATCAGCTTATACTTGAACTTAATGTTATGCCAGAAAGCCTTACGTCCTCTCCGCTTCATAAACGTGTTCTTATTTCATTCTTATTGTTCCAGTAATCCGTCCGGTATTTCCACCGTCAGTAGTTTCTTTTTCTTATCCAGATCCCTGATAAACTCCTCATGCGCCGGCAAAAGTATTTCCTGCCCGTTCTGTTCAATCACAAACAAGACGTTCATCGTTGTATCGTCTACGTGAGTAATCTCGCCCAAATCTCCGTGACGGACATCCGTAACCCGGAATCCGACAAAGAAATTCCACGACGACACTCCTTCTTCTTCTTCCACATAACGTTTCGGGAAATAAACTTCTACGTTCGAAAACATGCGTGCCCGTTCGGCCGTATCGATTCCCTCAAACTTGATCAGAACCACGTCGTCCGAGCGGAAACGGTATTCCTCGATAAAGAAAGGTACCAGAATACCGTCCAGCAACAAGACCAGGTAATCACAATCTACCCGGTCGAACACATCGTCCGTAAAGGTAAAACTTATTTCTCCCTTTATGCCATGAGGCTTATTGAGAACTCCTATCTTAAAAACTTCTTCTTTTCTTATCATAAAATCCACCGACTATTCAACCCGTGTAATACGTGCGCCCAACGCGGTCAGGCGCTGTTCTATATTCTGATAGCCACGGTCTATCTGCTCTATGTTATGAATCCGGCTGACACCTGTAGCCCCCAATGCGGCAATCAACAGCGCAATGCCGGCACGGATATCCGGCGACGACATGGTTCCTCCGCGCAAACAGAAGTTACGGTCATGACCTATCACAACGGCACGATGGGGGTCACATAAAATAATCTGCGCACCCATATCAATCAATTTGTCCACAAAAAACAGACGACTTTCAAACATCTTCTGATGAATCAGTACACTGCCTTTAGCCTGCGTGGCAACCACCAGCATAACACTCAGCAGGTCGGGCGTCAATCCCGGCCAGGGGGCATCAGCAATGGTCATGATGGAACCGTCAATGAAGGAATCAATCTGATAATGTTCCTGAGCAGGAATGTAGATGTCGTCTCCGCGCTGTTCCAGATGAATGCCCAGACGCCGGAAACTATCGGGGATAATTCCCAAATTCCGATAAGACACATTTTTAATAGTCAGTTCACTGGCCGTCATGGCCGCCATACCGATAAAGCTTCCTACCTCAATCATATCGGGAAGTACGTGATGCTTACATCCGCTCAGGCTTTTTACCCCTTCGATGGTAAGCAGATTGGAAGCAATGCCGGAGATTCTGGCTCCCATACGGTTCAACATCCGGCACAACTGCTGAATGTATGGCTCACAAGCAGCATTGTAAATGGTAGTCGTACCTTCGGCCAGTACAGCCGCCATGATGATATTGGCTGTACCCGTCACGGAAGCCTCATCGAGCAGCATATCGGCTCCCTTCAACCGTTCGGCAGCAATCCGATAGACTTTTCTGTCGGCGTCATAATCAAAGTTGGCTCCCAGCTTCTGAATGCCCAGAAAATGCGTATCCAGCCGACGGCGACCAATCTTGTCTCCGCCCGGCTTGGAAATCATGGCCTGTCCGAACCGTGCAATCAACGGTCCCACCAGCATAACGGAACCGCGCAGTTTGGAACAACGCTGCAAGAAGTCATCGCTTTCCAGATAAGACAAGTTTACGAAATCAGCCTGAAACGTATAGGTTTCAAAATCCGTTTTCGAAACCTTTACGCCCATATCCCGAAGCAACTGAATCAGGTTGTTCACATCCAAGATGTCCGGGATGTTACTGATAGTCACCTCTTCCGAGGTCAACAGTGTAGCACAAAGTACCTCCAGCACTTCATTCTTTGCTCCCTGCGGTGTAATTTCACCGTGCAGCTTATGTCCGCCTTCTATTACAAATGAAGCCATACTCACAAGAATTTCCGGTTAATATTTTCTGCGTTGCTGATTGTTGTTATTCATCTGCCGACGGCGCGGAATGAAAGTACGCGGTTCAATCAGACGAATATCTTCCGGCGATACCCGGATTTTACCTCCCGACAGTTCGCACAGATCATCCAGAATTTTCTGATCCTCTACTCCGTCCTTGTTCCAGTTGAGGTAATCTTTTTTCATGTGATTGGCAATCATGGAAATCAGCTGTTTCCGTTCGTTGCCTTCCGGATAGTCCACCGCTACCTGAATCAAATCCTGAATAAAGCGTCCGTAATGACGATAATGAATGTTGTTTTGTGAATAAGGAATCCGATCCGGCTTTACCTCCAGACTTTCTTTCTTGACAACTTCTACCGGATAATCAATATCCAGTTTAAAATCGGACATGATAGCCAGATGGTCCCATAACTTATGATTGAAATCTTCCACATCGCGCAAATGCGGGAACATACCTCCCATGATATTTACAATGGTATTGGCACAGCGCTGGCGCTCTTCACGGTCTTCAATAGTCAATGCGTGATCCACCATATTCTGTACACTGCGTCCGTATTCGGGAAGCGGCAATTTCCGTTGTTGGGTATTATACTCCATGCTTGTTATTTTAGATTTATCTTTTCTCCTTCTCGTTTACAATAATTTTTTAGGTTTCGAAGCCACAAACTCCTTCAGGTAGAAAGGCTCGAAATATGCTACATCCTTGAAGTCCGAAAGTGCCATCGCTTTCTCGGCCAGCGGAAACATCCATTTTGCCAGCGGATAAATGTTATCAATAAAATGCGCATTCGGATGAGTCAGTTTCTCCCGGCATTTGGCAGCCCCGTTACCGAAAAAGTATACCGGATGTTCATTCAGGAATTCGGCATACGATGTTTCATCGATAATATCGGCAGCCGTCTCACGCTTTACCCGCAAGGCACGGTCATAAACGGCAGCATATACTTCCATGCGACGTGCGTCAATCATCGGACAAAGCAACGCATCTTCCGGAAGATCCTGATGCAACAGCACCGGTACACACATCACCTCCAGCGTAGGTATCCCGATCAACGGGACATTCCGCCCGTAACAGATACCTTTTGCCATAGATACACCGATACGCAAACCTGTATAAGAACCCGGGCCACAACTTACTGCCACAGCATCCAACGGGATAGCATGATTATCAATGAACGACAACGCTTCGTCTACATACACCCCCAAAACCGTAGCATGTGAAGGCCCGTTGAAATCCTCTTTTGAAAAAATGGAAGCCCCATCCTGACTCGCAGAAACAGAACATACTTCCGTAGATGTTTCGATATGTAAAATGCAAGACATAATTATTCTTATATAGAGTTATATAGAGATAGTCTGCAAATATACACTTTTATTTGTACTCCATTTCCATATTTTCTTTACTTTTGCAAAAAAATACATTTAGTTATGATACAGTCGATGACCGGATATGGCAAAGCGACAGTCATGTTCGGAGATAAAAAAATTAATATAGAGATCAAATCCTTGAATAGCAAAGCTATGGATTTGTCTACACGCATAGCACCTTTGTACCGGGAAAAAGAGATGGAAATACGTAACCTGATTACCCAGACACTGGAACGTGGTAAAGTGGATTTCAGTCTATGGGTAGAAAAAGATACAGCCGAAACAGCGACTCCCATCAATGCCGCACTGGTAGAAAATTACTACAACCAGATAAAAGACATCGCCGAGACATATCATATACCGGTACCTCAGGACTGGTTTGCCACCCTGTTACGCATGCCTGATGTACTGACGCGCGTAGATATACAGGAACTTTCGGACGAAGAATGGGAAGTAGTACGTAAGGCCGTCATGGAAGCCTTACAGCACCTGGTAGACTTCCGGAAGCAGGAAGGACAGGCACTCGAAAAGAAATTCACCGAAAAGATAGACAACATCGAACGCCTGCTTCACAGCATTGAACCATACGAAAAAGAACGTGTGACCAAAATACGGGAACGCATTACCGACGCCCTGGAAAAAACAATCAGTGTAGATTATGATAAGAACCGTCTGGAACAAGAATTGATTTACTACATCGAAAAGCTGGACATCAACGAAGAAAAGCAACGATTGTCGAACCATCTTCGCTATTTCCGCGAAACCCTGGTAGGCGGTCACGGACAGGGAAAGAAACTCGGATTCATCGCCCAGGAAATGGGACGGGAAATCAATACGACCGGAAGCAAATCGAACCATGCGGAAATGCAGAATATCGTCGTACAAATGAAAGACGAACTGGAACAAATCAAAGAACAGGTACTCAACGTAATGTAAAAACAATCTCAATTATCCATACACATGACAGGAAAACTGATTATTTTTTCAGCTCCCTCCGGTTCGGGAAAATCAACCATCATCAACTACCTGCTGACCCAGAACCTGAACCTGGCTTTCTCCATTTCGGCTACCAGCCGTGCACCAAGAGGGACCGAAAAAAACGGAGTAGAATATTTCTTCCTGACACCGGAAGAATTTAAACAGCGTATTGCCAACAACGAATTTCTGGAATACGAGGAAGTATACAAAGACCGGTTCTACGGCACGCTGAAAGCACAAGTAGAAAAACAGCTGGAAGCCGGACAGAACGTAATTTTCGATGTAGACGTAGTAGGCGGATGCAACATCAAGCAATATTACGGCGAACGGGCTTTGTCTGTCTTCATTCAGCCACCTTCTATCGAGGAGCTGCGCAAACGCCTTAACGGGCGGGGTACTGACACCCCGGAAGTGATCGAAAGCCGCATTGCGAAGGCCGAATTCGAATTAAGCTATGCACCCCGATTCGATGTGATCATAGTCAACGACAACCTGGAAAAAGCTGAAGCCGAAGCATTAAAGACAATTACCGATTTCCTGAACCGCTAAACATATATGTTCTCATGGCTAAAAACCCGAAAAAAGTTATCCGCATCCTTTTGATTCTGTGTATCGTTATCGGCCTGACGGCTGCAGCCGTCGGTGTAGTGGCCGTTTACAAAAAGGAATATATCATTGCGGCAGGTATGCTGCTTGTAGCTGTCTGGCAGATCATCAACTTCTACAAATGGAAGAAAATCGTATAAAGACCGGAATCTTCGGAGGGTCCTTCAATCCGATTCACCTCGGACATCTGGCATTGGCCAATTACTTGTGTGAATACGGCGAAGTAGACGAAGTATGGTTTCTGGTTTCCCCTTTAAACCCGTTTAAAGTCCATCAACACCTGTTGGACGACCAGCTCCGCCTGCAAATGGTCCAGGCTGCGGTAGAAGGTTACCCCCGTTTCAAGGCCTCCGATTTCGAATTCCACCTGCCCCGCCCCTCGTATACCATCCATACCCTGAATAAGCTGGCCAAAGAGTATCCCGACCGTGATTTTTACCTGATTATCGGAGCCGATAACTGGGCCGCTTTCGACCGCTGGAAGTCTCCTGAAGAAATTCTTCAGAAACATTATGTACTGATTTATCCGCGTCCCGGTTACGACATCGGCGCACTGACGCTTCCACCACGCGTCAAAGCCGTACAGACACCTCTTCTGGAAATCAGCTCTACCTTTATCCGTACAGCTATCCAGGAAGGAAAAGATATGCGCTATTTCCTCCATCCGGAAGTAGACCGCCTGATAAAAGAACTTCACCTCTACCGGAAATAACCGTTATGGTACTTCCGGAGAGCCATGAAGGATAATCAGTACAACCTCGCTGGGCGTAAACAAGCGGACATCTCTCCGGGAAGTGCCCAGTCCGTTACTGATAATGACCGGAATTCCCTGGCTATTGCATTTCAGTCCGGTAAGAAAACGATTCCCATACTTGGAAAAATGTCCGGCCGGTGTCCATCGTTTAAACAAACTGACTTGTCCGCCGTGCGTATGCCCGGCCAGGGCCAGATCTGTATGCGAAATATCCACATCTTCCACATAATCGGGAGTATGTGTCACCATCACCACAAAATCTTCCGGTTTCAAGGCCAAAGTAGGCGATACACCATTCGTCTTTAAGTCAAAAGGATTCCGGATTCCACAAATCTCGATAAACTGGTTTTCCTTCCAAAGCGTATCTACCCTGTGTTCCAGTAACTTCACCCCACAAACCTTCATGGCTTTCCGTGCCAAGGTATCTGCCTGTCCCCGCTCATGATTTCCCATCACCGCATACGTTCCATAAGGAGTTTTCACTTGCTTCAATGCCTTGAACAACTGTTCCACATCGCCTCCGTTTCTACCCTGATAGTCACCACCCAGTATCAGGACATCAGCATCGAGCGACTGAAGGGCTCTCACAGCATTCGGCAACCTCTTGGCCGTAAACCGGCTTTCATAGTGAAAATCGGTAGCAAAAGCTATCCGGAATCCGTCGAACGATTCCGGAAGCTGTTCATTGTAAATATCATACCGTTTGATACGCCCTACTCCCTTGTATTTGGAGAAAGAGGCCGTAGCACACGAGCTGAACAGCCAGGCTGCCACCATTATCCAGGGAAATATCTTCCAGAATTTCTGCTTCATCATGTATGATCCGTTTATTAAGCAATACAAAAATACATTGTTCCGACGAATTTACCGCTCAATAAACCGATATAAGATTTTTTCTTCTACCATCCATCTAAACTCAGTCAATCAAAAAAACACTACCTTTGCAACCACAATAACAAAGATTTTAACCAATGAAACAAAATCCTATACCTAACTCGATGAAAGCCTGGTTGCTGGCTGCCAGACCTAAAACTCTGACGGCTGCTTCCGTTCCGGTGATGCTGGGATGCGCATTAGCCTATATTTACGGACATCTGCAGGCTGTTCCGGCCATCCTCTGTTTTCTCTTTGCATACCTGATGCAGATAGACGCCAATTTCATCAATGACCTGTATGATTTTCTGAAAGGAACCGACCGCGAAGACCGCCTGGGCCCCGAACGGGCCTGCGCCCAAGGTTGGATTACCGTATCGGCCATGAAAAAAGGAATCCTGATCACCACCCTGCTGGCCGCCTGCTGTGGACTGTGCCTGCTAACCTACGGAGGTTGGGAAATGATTCCGGTTGGACTGGCCTGCATCCTCTTCGCTTTCCTCTATACTGCCGGTCCTTACCCCCTGGCTTATCACGGCTGGGGAGACATACTGGTACTGGTCTTTTTTGGTTTCGTACCGGTAGGTTGTACGTATTATGTCATGGGACACGGCTGGAATACGGCTGTTACCATGGCGTCACTGGCTTGCGGACTCACCATCGACACCCTGCTGATGGTCAACAACTTCCGCGACCGAGACCAGGATCGGAAAAGCGGAAAGAAAACGCTGGTAGTCCGTCTGGGAGCCAAATCCGGACTTATCCTGTATTTTCTGCTGGGGCTGGTTTCCTGCTGGTGCTGCTTTTATTTCATCACGCTTGGTAAACCGCTGGCAGCCATTCTGCCTCAGATATATCTGCTGCCACACATCCTGACAACCATGAAAATGGCTCGTATTCATCAGGGAAAAGCCTTAAACCGGATATTGGGAGAGACCTCCCGTAACATCCTGATATTCGGAATGCTACTGACAATAGGGCTGGTGCTGTAAAAAGATTTTTCTACAACACCAGCCCTCTGTGTCCGGATTCTCAATATCGGGAGAGTCCGGATATTTTTTCAAAAATGCTCTTTACTCGTTTCCGAAGCGTTTGGCCTGTTCGGCAATCAAGGCATCATCATCGAAATAATTAATCTTCATGGCCTTGCGTACCTCGTCAAGCGTCTGTGCCGCAGCCTCACGTGCCACTTCACATCCCTGCTTCAGCATGGCATATACCGCCGGAATATCTTTTTCAAATTCTTTACGGCGGTTACGGATAGGCTCCAGCTCTTCCTGCATGATAGCGGCCAGGAATTTCTTAACCTTCATATCACCCAGTCCGCCGCGGGTATAATGCGCTTTCAGCTCATCCAGCGAAGCGTAATCCGGCAAATAACGGCCAAAATGTTCCGGACGACAAAAAGCGTCCAGGTATGTAAATACCGTATTCCCTTCCAGACGTCCCGGATCGCTTACCTTGATGTGAGTAGGATCGGTATACATACTTTTCACTTTTTTCTCTACCTCATCTGCCGTATCTGCCAAATAAATGCAGTTACCCAGCGATTTACTCATCTTCGCTTTACCGTCAGTTCCCGGCAATCGCAAACAAGCCGCATTGTCCGGCAAAAGAATTTCCGGTTCTACCAGTGTTTCACCATAGATGTGATTGAAACGACGGACAATTTCACGGGCCTGTTCAATCATGGGCTCCTGATCTTCGCCCACCGGTACAGTGGTAGCCTTGAAAGCCGTAATATCGGCAGCCTGGCTGATAGGATAAGTAAAGAAACCCACCGGAATACTTGTCTCGAAATTACGCATCTGGATTTCAGTTTTCACGGTAGGATTACGTTGCAAACGCGATACTGTTACCATATCCATGTAATAAAAGGTCAATTCGCACAACTCCGGTATCTGAGACTGAATAAAGATGGTCGATTTGCTCGGATCCAGTCCTACTGATAAATAATCCAACGCCACTTCTATCACGTTCTGGCGTACCTTTTCCGGATTATCAATATTGTCGGTCAAGGCCTGTCCGTCGGCTTCGAAAATAAAGATCTTATCGTAAAGGCCTGAATTCTGGAGTTCTACGCGACGGCGCAAGGAGCCTACATAATGTCCGATATGAAGTTTTCCGGTAGGACGGTCACCGGTCAATATAATCTTTTCTTTTTTCATGGGTCTGTTATGTTTCGTTCGTTTATAAATTGCAGCAAAGATAAACAATTACTTTGTTTTCTTCAAAATAAATCGTTTCTTTGCATAGAACGATGCAACTGAGTGTTTTTGAGACACTGTGCATCCCTTTGCTTAATAACATCTAATAAATCTATAGTATGAAAAAATCCTTAAAAAAAGTACTGGTGCTCGGTTCGGGTGCCTTAAAAATCGGTCAGGCCGGTGAATTCGACTATTCCGGCTCACAGGCATTGAAAGCATTGCGCGAAGAAGGTATCCGCTCCGTATTGATCAATCCTAATATCGCAACCATCCAGACTTCGGAAGGCATTGCCGATCAGGTATATTTTCTGCCGGTCAATCCATATTTCGTAACCGAAATCATCAAAAAAGAACGCCCGGACGGTATTTTACTGGCTTTCGGCGGACAGACTGCCCTGAATTGCGGTACGGAACTATATCGGAAAGGCATACTTCAGGAATATGGCGTAGAAGTACTGGGTACCTCGGTAGAAGCCATCATGGATACCGAAGACCGTGACCTTTTTGTAAAGAAAATGAACGAAGCTTCGCTGAAAACTCCGATCAGCCAGGCCGTAGAAAACATGAGAGAAGCGCTCGAAGCGGCCCGCCGCATCGGATATCCGGTCATGATCCGCTCGGCATACGCCCTGGGAGGACTGGGTAGCGGTATCTGTCCCAATGAAGAAGCTTTCATCGAACTGGCCGAAAGTGCCTTTACCTTTTCACCACAAATTCTGGTAGAAGAATCATTGAAAGGCTGGAAAGAAATCGAGTTCGAAGTTATCCGCGATGCAAACGACCACTGCTTTACCGTGGCCAGCATGGAAAACTTCGATCCACTGGGCATACATACCGGCGAATCCATCGTAGTAGCTCCTACCTGCTCCCTGTCGGAAGAACAGGTAACTACCTTGCAATCCCTCTCCCGCCAATGTATCCGCCACCTGGGTATCGTGGGTGAATGTAACATCCAGTATGCATTCAATGCCGATACGGACGATTACCGCATCATCGAGGTAAACGCCCGCCTCAGCCGCTCTTCAGCCCTGGCTTCGAAAGCAACCGGCTATCCGCTGGCCTTCGTAGCCGCCAAAATAGCCTTGGGCTACACCCTCGACCAGATCGGTGAAATGGGAACTCCGAATTCAGCTTACGTAGCTCCATCACTGGATTACCTTATTTGTAAAATTCCACGCTGGGACCTGACCAAGTTTGTAGGTGTATCTCGCCGTATCGGCTCCAGCATGAAATCCGTAGGCGAAATCATGTCTATCGGACGTTCGTTCGAAGAAATCATCCAGAAAGGTCTGCGCATGATCGGACAGGGCATGCACGGATTCGTAGGAAACGATCACACCCGTTTCGATAACCTGGACGATGAATTGGCTAACCCGACAGACCTCCGTATCTTCGCCATCGCCCAGGCACTGGAAGAAGGCTATACCATCGAACGTATTTTCGAACTGACCAAGATCGACCCGTGGTTCATCGAACGTCTGAAGAACATTGTCGATTACAAGGCCAAACTACAGAGCTACGACTCACTGGAATCACTTCCGGCCGATGTACTGCGCGAAGCCAAACGCCTGGGATTCTCCGATTTCCAGATTGCCCGTTTCGTTCTGAAGCCTAAGAGCGGAAACATGGAAAAAGAGAACCTGCAGGTACGCGCCTACCGTAAGAAACTGAACATCCTGCCGGCCGTAAAACGGATCAATACAGTAGCTTCCGAACATCCGGAACTGACCAACTACCTGTATCTTACTTACGGCACTGAAGGATACGACGTCAACTATTATAAGAATGAAAAATCAGTCGTGGTACTGGGTTCCGGCGCTTACCGCATCGGTTCATCGGTAGAATTTGACTGGTGCTCGGTGAATGCCATCCAGACCGCACGCAAACTGGGTTACAAATCCATCATGATCAACTATAATCCGGAAACCGTATCGACCGACTACGACATGTGCGACCGTCTCTACTTCGATGAACTCTCGTTCGAACGTGTATTGGATGTCATCGATCTGGAACAGCCGCGCGGTGTTATCGTTTCCGTAGGCGGACAGATTCCGAACAACCTGGCCATGAAGCTTCACCGCCAGTCCGTTCCTATTCTGGGAACTTCACCGGTATCTATCGACCGTGCCGAAAACCGCAACAAGTTCTCAGCCATGCTCGACCAACTGGGTATCGACCAGCCGGCCTGGCAGGAACTTACCAGCCTGGACGATGTAAAGAGTTTCATCGCCAAGGTAGGATATCCGGTACTGGTTCGCCCGTCATACGTACTCTCCGGTGCAGCCATGAACGTATGCTACGATGAAGAAGAACTTGTACGCTTCCTGCAAATGGCCAGCGAAGTATCGAAGGAATATCCGGTAGTCATCTCGCAATTCATGCAGGAAACAAAAGAAATAGAATTCGATGCAGTAGCCAGTCAGGGTGAAATAGTGGAATACGCTATCTCGGAACACATCGAATATGCCGGTGTACACTCCGGCGACGCCACCTTGGTTTTCCCGGCTCAGCAGATTTATTTCTCTACAGCCCGTCAGATCAAGAAAATCAGCCGCCGTATCGCTCAGGAATTGAACATCTCCGGTCCGTTCAACATCCAGTTCCTGGCACGCAGGAATGAAGTAAAAGTTATCGAATGTAACCTGCGCGCTTCACGAAGCTTCCCGTTTGTTTCGAAGGTGCTGAAACGCAACTTTATCGAAACAGCTACCCGCATCATGCTTGACGCCCCGTATACCCAACCGGACAAATCGGCCTTTGATATTGATCGCATCGGTGTAAAGGCTTCGCAATTCTCATTCGCCCGTCTGCAGAATGCCGACCCCGTATTGGGAGTAGACATGTCATCTACCGGAGAAGTAGGCTGCTTGGGAGATGATTTCAACGAAGCACTGCTGAATGCCCTGATCGCAACAGGTTACCAGATTCCGAAAAAAGGTATATTGCTTTCCTCAGGTGCCACCAAATCAAAAGTAGACTTATTGGATGCCAGCCAGATGTTAAGCCAGAAAGGTTATCACATCTACGCGACTGCCGGTACCGCTACCTTCCTGAACTCACACGGCATTCCTACTACACCGGTATTCTGGCCGGATGAACGTCCGAATGCAGAAAACAACGTAATGAGAATGATCGCCAACCACCAGTTCGACCTGATTGTGAATATTCCGAAAAACCACAGCAAACGAGAACTGACCAACGGCTACCGCATCCGTCGTGGCGCCATCGATCATAACATCCCGTTGATGACGAACGCACGTCTCGCAAAAGCCTTCATCGAAGCCTTCTGCGAGACGAAACTGGAAGATCTTCAGATCAAGAGCTGGCAGGAATACAAGTAATCCGTTTTTAAAACCGCACTCGAACCGCATGAAAAAGAGGGGGGAATCACACAAGACTTTCCCCCTTTTTCATGCAATAAATCTTTCACCCAATAACAAGTTTCGAATATTTCTGAATTCAGATCCATTCCGATAAAATCTACAAACACCGGCGTGATTTACAGATTTTATACGCAAAAGGAATATTCTTGTCCCGTTACCGCAAATTTATAACCTGTAGCCGCCTGATTATAATGCTGACAAATAAAAAAGGTCCACGAATAATCGCTCCACAATTATCCATGAACCTCTCTACAAAGGATTCGTTTATCTCAATCCCTACAAAACAAAATTATTTGGCCAGCTCTTTCTCGATGCATTCCATGAGATGCTGGAATTCCTCTGCAGTATAACCAATGGAAGCATGTACCAGCTTGCCGTCCTTGCCAAACAAATAGACACGTGGAATGCTTTGATCGGCAAACAGTGAGAACACTTCACGCTTTGGGTCTGGATACAACGGGAAAGCGAACTTCTTCCGTTCGTTATATTTCTTCAGATCGGCATCCGTATGTTCCCTACCAATCACCAAAAGCTTGAAATCCGCATTGTCCTTGTACTTCGGCCACAACACCTTCTGTACCTGTCCCAGTTCCAATTGACAGGGTCCGCACCAGGTAGCGAACAACGAGACCAGGACAACCTTTCCTTTCAAATCGGCAGGTGTCACTTCTCCATATACTTCCGATTGTAACGTAAAAGCGGGCATTGCATCACCTACTTTCAGCTTCTCCACATTCTGAGCCTTTACTCCCAAC
The DNA here is from genome assembly GCA_900553185.1 of uncultured Bacteroides sp. Taxonomy (GTDB): domain Bacteria; phylum Bacteroidota; class Bacteroidia; order Bacteroidales; family Bacteroidaceae; genus Phocaeicola. Next base: position 14,549 of record USCT01000001.1, on the reverse strand, counting down.
ACAAATACCAACATCAGTCCCAACAGACTAAAAAATCTAATAGTTCTCATAATAAATATCCGTTTTTATCATTTTTCCGACAAAGATAAAAAAGACTTTCGATGAATCCCCAAAATCTACTATCTTTACCCTCAAAAAGAATATGCTTACTTTCATTTCCTGTGCCAAGACCATGACTGCCCGTTCCAACGTACGGGTACCTTTCACCACTATACCCCATTTCGAAGCGGAAGCCAAACAACATGCCCTGAATCTTTCCCAGTTCTCTACCCAGGAACTGGAGAAATTGTTACGCATCAATTCCAAACTGGCTGCTACCAACTACCTGCGCTACCAGGATTTCTGTTCAGACGAAACTCCAGTACTTCCTGCCCTGCTCTCCTACACCGGTATGGTATTCAAACGCATTAATCCCAAGGATTTTACCGAAGACGATTTCCGATACGCCCAGAAGCACCTGCTCATCACTTCTTTCCTGTACGGTCTGTTACGCCCACTGGATGCCATCAAAAATTATCGGTTGGAAGGCGATGTAAAACTTCCGGAGCTGGGAGGAATCTCTTTCTTCGACTATTGGAAACCTCGGTTGACCGATTACTTCATCGAAGTCATCCGGAAGCAAGGAGGTATCCTGATAAACCTGGCCAGCGGAGAAATGAAGGATTTGTTCGATTGGGAAAAAGTAAACCGCGAAGTACAAGTCATCACCCCAGAATTCCATACTTGGAAAAACGGGAAACTGGCAACCGTTGTGGTGTATGCCAAGATGTGCCGGGGAGAAATGACCCGATATATCCTGAAGAACCGGATAGAAGACCCAGAAGAACTAAAAAAATTCGAATGGGAAGGATTTCGTTTCAGCGGTACAGACGATTCCAATACATACTGGAATTTTGTACTGGGCTGAAAACAAACCCTCCCCATTCTGCAGATTTGTGTTACTTATTATTTAGGCAGCTCAATCTTGTCCCATGCGGGAGGATTTACTCCCAACAGATGACGTACAAAGAAATCATACCGTTTATGCTCGCCGAAGTCTTCTCCCATCGTATGATGAGCACCCGGAATAACTACCAGTTCGAAATCCTTGTTGGCCTTTATCAGAGCATTTACCACCTGCATGGTAGAAGCCGGATCTACGTTGTCATCCAATTCGCCTACTACCAGCATCAACGGGCGTTGTAACAAATGGGCATTCTCGACATTCGAACAGGCTTTGTAGGACTCGTCAACCGGATATCCCATCCAAAGTTCGTTCCACCAGATTTTGTCCATCCGGTTATCGTGACATCCACATGCGGAATACGCGGCTTTATAAAATTCCGGATGCAACAATACGGCCGTAGTAGATTCCTGTCCACCAGCCGAGCAACCGAAAATACCGACACGGTCAATATCCATATAGGGATATTTCTGTGCAGCTGCCTTAATCCATGCAATGTGATCAGGCAAACCGGCATCCTTCAGGTTCTTATAGCACACTTCTTCGAATTCCTTGGAACGGAAAGAAGTAGTCATACCGTCTACCTGTACCACGATGAAACCAAGTTCGGCCAAGGAAGTCATCCACCAGTTATAAGATGAAAAGGTTTTCGGTACATACTGGTCGCCCGGTCCGGAATAAATGTATTCGATAACCGGATATTTCTTTGCCGGATCAAAATTCGACGGACGGTAAATGATACCCCACATATCCGTTTTCCCGTCACGCCCTTTTGCCGTAAACACCTCCGGTGCTTTCCAGCCGTTAGCCAGCAATCGGGAAATGTCCGCTTTTTCCAGCGGCATCAATACCCGTCCATCACGTGCATCACGCAGCACGGCTACCGGTGCCTGATCGACTTTCGAATAAACATCTACCAGGTAACGATGATCTTCAGAATACCAGGCCTTATGCATACCTTCTTTCGGAGTCAAGGCCGTCAGCCCCTTTCCATCGAAACCGATACGATAATAATGAATCAGGTAAGGATCTTCCTCTGTATTCATACCGTTGGCAGAAAAATAAATCTGTTCATTCTCTTCGTCGACATACTGGACTTCACGTACATACCATTTCCCTTTCGTTATCTGATGAGTCGGTTTTCCGGTAACACGGTCATACATATACAGATGATTGTAATTGTCCCGCTCACTCGACCAGATGATACGTTTTCCGTCTTTCAGATAATTGCGGTAAATACGCGGATAATTGACATATTTCTCTTCCTTCTCTTCGATCAACGGGCGAACGGTTCCATCCGTTGCCGACATCTCCAGTACCCGATAAACTTTGTGTCCCCGTTCGTTGTATTCAAATGTAATACCCTGGCTGTCACTGTTCCAAACCGGCCCACTCAATTCATACTGATGACTGAAAAGCTCGGTCGATGGAATCAGAATTTTACCTGTTTCTACCTCGAATATACAAGGGACCTTGAATCTCAATTCATCACCCGGCTTTGCATATTCCTGTTTGTGAAGTTTGGGCTGAAGCTGATCGGTTGGTGAAGACTCTACATAATAAACATAACGTTTCTCAACCGGACGAATACGACACGCCGCCACTTTCCGGGAATCGGGTGACCACTGGATGTTTACTGAATAATAGTTACTCAACGTACCATCCAGGCTCAACTGTTTTTCCTTACCCGTAGCCTGTTCGCGTACATATACGTTATCGTTCTTGATGTATGCCACATACTTTCCATCCGGAGAAACGACCGGTTCTCCCTCTTTCTCATCGTCCACTTCCATCCAGTGACGGACAGGAGGTGGAGGAAGTACCTTCCCCTCCTGATTCAACCGGTTCCGACGAATATCATAACACCAGTTTATTCCCTCGGCAACAAAACGCAATGTATCCATACCAGACGTAACCCGACACCGTTGCAACGGCAATTTCATGGCCTCAACCGTTTTCCCGGTCTGACGGCTCAAAGCTTCTGCCATTTTCTGTTGGTTGAACAAAGGTACACGCTTTTGCTTTGCGGCATCCACTCGGACGTATTCGTTACCTTCCGGAGTATGACGCACATACCAGAAATTATCACTCTCAGCAACCCAAGTAGGTACTACCCCACTATAATAAATCTGCTGTGCGCTATATTCAGAGCGCAAGGCATAGGCACGGTTATAATCTTCAACCGTGCCCTGTGCCATCGCCGTCCCTTCCATCATCAGGACAGACCCTAACAGCCATAAACAATTATTTATTCTCATTGTCAGTTTTATTCAACTTCCCATTCATAAATTCCGGAAGCGTTCTTTTCAGGCAATACCACTTCCAGTTTCAAAGCCGATGTCTTGACCGGATCAAAACGAACCGTGTTGGGAGCCCCTTTCTTTACGCCGTACTGGTCCGGATTTTCTACATCAACCCAGTTACCAGCCGCATCCTTATAATATACTTTCCATGACTTCGGAACACGACATCCACCCCATGGACCGTCATCATACCAGTAAACCGTAGCACTTGATACAGTCATGGATTCAGGAAATTCGTATGAAATCCATTCGGTAGTTCCCTCTTTCGGCCACCAGTGATAATACGGGATGGTACGGTCATTCTCATCTTTCGGAACCAGTCCATCAGTGATGGAAGACAGAGAACTAGCCTTATGAGAAGCTTCAATTTTACTCTTTGACGCCAGTGTAGGTACAGACGCCGGGCGAGTCGCATTCACTTCATTCGGCAACCATACAGCCATATTACCCGATCCGCGATGGCACCATGCATAATACGGGATCAAAGTCAATGTATGATCTTTTACTGTCAGACGTCCCTGATCATCATATTCCAGTGTCTGCGCCTGTGTCTTGATCTGATCAATTCCGTACAACAGATCAGACTTGCTGACTACTTTGAACTTCGGAGTACGATTTACAAGAGTATTCAATACATTAAAGTCATTGTCCGGCCATTCTGCACAATAAACAATCGGACCTCTTTCAATAGCGATACGTCCCCGGTCGGCTTCTACCTTATTATTGGCACGTACGGTACGTACATCCATATCAAAATGTACCTCTACCTGATCACCCTTCTTCCATTTCCGGTCAATTGTAAAATATCCCTGCTCCAGTTCCGATTTTACTTCCTCACCATTAACCTTCACACTGTATTTCGGGCGAACATTGTCGCAGAATGTATACAGGTCACTCGGTACGACTTCATTCCGTACCCATCCCGGAATACGGATTTTCAATGCGAACTGTCCGGCTGAGTTCTTATCTACCTGCACGGTTATATCTCCGTTCCACGGATAACTGGTTGTTTGTTTCAGAACGACTTTTTTACCTGCGACTTTTAATTCTGCCTGGTTTCCCATAAACAGATTCACATATACATTTCTATCCTTCACCGCATATACATAACCCGGCAAGGAAGGAATGAAACGGCAAATGTTAGACGGGCAACAAGCACATCCGAACCACGGCTGACGCTGGTGCTGTCCCATAGACTCCAACGGATTCGGATAAAAGAAACTGCCTCCATCCAAAGAAACACCAGAGATTAATCCGTTATACAAGGTACGTTCCAAGACATCGTAATACTTGGAATCTCCATGTAACAGGAACAAGCGGTAATTCACATACACATTACCGATAGCCGCACAAGTTTCGCAATAAGCCGACATGTTGGGCAATTCGTAATTGGCACCAAAAGCTTCGCCGTTGTTGGTAGCTCCGATACCACCTGTAATATAAAGCTTCTTTGACACAATATTATCCCAGATACGATCGATGGCATGAATATAAGCCGTATCACCTGTCAAGGCAGCTACATCGGCCATACCGGAATACATGTAAGCGGCACGTACGGCATGACCTACAGCCTCATCCTGCTCGATTACCGGTTTATGTGCCTGACTGTATTCATCCCGACGTGAAGTATATCCTCGTTTATCAAGGAAGAACTTAGCCTCATCCAGATATTTTTTGTCACCAGTCACCAGATACAGCTTAGCCAATGCCATTTCTGCAATCTGATGTCCCGGTACACGTACCAGCTGTCCTGGTTTGTCACCGATTTCACGGCAAACACAATCGGCATAACGAATGGCAATATCCAGGAAATTACGTTGTCCGGTGGCCTGATAATGAGCGATTGCCCCTTCTATCATGTGTCCCAGGTTATAAAATTCATGACTCAGCTCCTCTACTTTTTCCCAGCGTCTGCTGCCTGCCCATTCATGCGGATGTTTCGGATTCATGGTACGGGCCGTATACAAGTAACCGTCGGGTTCCTGAGCCCCTGCAACAATGACCAATACACTGTCAATGTATTTCTTCAGTTTCTTGTCCGGATACGTCTGCAACAGGTAGCTGGCTCCTTCGATGGTCTTATATACATCCGTATCATCAAATGAGTAACCTGTTACTTTCGTCGTATCACTGGGATGAGCCGCCAGTTCAAAATTCCGGTAACGTCCTGTTTCCTCACATTTACTGAAGGCCAATGGAATCGTTACTTCCCGGCTCGCCTTCAAACGTTGTCCCCAAAAAGAATCATCTACCTTTACCGAAGTAAAAGGTACCGGATCAATGGGATACCCATGTGTCTGGGCTTTCTTCTGTGCATAAACTCCTCCTCCAATGAATGAAAGAAGCAATGCTGACACAACTAACTTTTTCATGGTCGTCAAATTATTGGTTTCTATTTTATTTATTGTCTACATAAGGGAGATATTCGTCCCACAACTTCAGTGAATGCAGGTATCCGGTAAACGGCCAGTTATTTTCTGCATTCCGCCCCAACGTTACAAACTGAATCGGTTTGACAAGAATCTGAATATCTCTTTCACTAATCAGTTTACCGTTGATGTAAACTCGTTCCATCCGTCCGTCAAAAGTAACATATATATGTTGCCACTGATTGGTCAATGAACGTATCTCCGAATAGCCCACATCTTCATACCAGCCATAATGATTCAAGACGCCACAACGGGGCTCCGTACCATTCACCAGCATAATCTTCTCCAGTTCATCGTGACTGCTGGTAAAATCAGCCACACACTCATTCTCGGCTATGGAATCATTCAGTACCCATGCTTCCAGTGTATATGGAGCATTGTCACGCATCGTAGCCGGCAGCATAAAGCTGGAACGGAAATACTGATTTCCCTCGAAATGAAATGCCCTTTTACCGGCTATTTCCTTTACCAGCATCGGACGTTCCTGCAATTCGAAATATCCTTCAACGCCTTTATTCGGGATATAAGCTACCGTATCACCTGCCTGATAATCATCTGCCGTCAAAGAAACCAGCAAACCTTGTTTATGACGGTCGGAAGCAGGCATCCGCACCAGTCCGGTAGTTGCATCATAAGCCTTTTCCGCCTCTTCCTGTTTCCAGTTATAATAACGGAAATTGGTCAAGACCAGCGGCTCATTCGTGGTCTGAATCCGGACACCACCTTCCGTCAGATAGCGGTCTGCCGATTCGGAAGTCCAGTTCCCGTTGCGGTATACCCATACGGTTGCCGTATGTTCCTGTTTCCGGTCCAATACCGGTGAACGGAATTCCAGGATCGTTCCCGGTGCCAGTACCACACCTTCCTGTCCATCAATCCGCTGTCTGGATACCTGACCTTGTTTCAATACGAACTGTCCTCCCAACATTCCTCCGTCATTCCGCCATGAAATACCATCCCAGTCAAACCCGGACAATCCCATCCACAACTGAGGAGAAGCCGTTTCGTATGCTCCAAACACCTTAATGTTCCACAAAGCGCCCGCAAAACCGTTTTTCTGCGTGCCGGTGGTTGTCAGCCGTACGTAGCGGGCTTCTGTTTCTCCAAAATCCACCATCGGACTTCCGGCCAGGTAATTGGAACGTTTGTCCGCAAAAACATTCCAGTTTTTTCCATCAACCGATGTCTCTATCACATACTGGTAATATGAAGTACCATATTCAAACTGAGTCCATACAGAACGTATCTTTTCCATCCGCTGCAAGTCAATCTGAATCCATTCCTGTCCCATGGTACGCGGGCGCCACAATGTACCGTTATTGTTATCCACCGCATATTCCGGACGGAAATTATCATCGTAGTACGAAGATACAGTGACCGGCTTCTGATAAGCCAAATCCTTCGACTTCAATACGCTTTTGGCAAATGCTCCTATTCCCGAATGACTACCTTCTACCGGTGCTATGGTACCATCAGCATTGAATGTCAGTTTATCAATACATAACTGGCGGTGGAAACCACGGGTAGAATGTGGATTATCATGCCGATGATATACAATGTAATAATCATTCCCTTCTTTCAGAATGCTATGATGTCCCGGTCCATGTACCGTACCATCGGCTGATGATTTCAGGATAGTTCCCCGATAAGTGTACGGACCGAGCGGTCCCACCGTACTGGTAGCATACTGTACATGATAAGTACTGTCATGACAGGATCCTGAAGAATAAGTAAAATAATAGATACTATCCTTTTTCATCACAAAAGGAGCTTCGAAGAAATCCGTAACTTCCGTATTCGGAATCAGACGGGTTTCAGCAAATCCTTTCATATCCGGTGTCATCTTTCCGGATCCACAACCGAATCCCTTGTAAATACCCCATGTACCCCAGTACAGGTAAACGGATCCGTCATCATCCACAAAAGTCTGTCCGTCCAGCGTAATGGCATTCTTTACAAAACGATCGGGTACCAGTACAGCCTCACTCTCACCCAGTACATTCTTCCATGGTCCTCGCGGAGTGTCGGCCATTCCCTCGTAAACATTGCAAGGCTGACAGTAAAACATCCGGTACGTACCGTCTGTATGCCGCATCACGTCCGGTGCCCAGATCCAGTGACTGTCCGGCCAGTTCATCGGCATGATGGTCCAGTTCTCAAAATCCTTGCTGCACCAAACCTGTGACGGGCCAAACCCGGCACCGCTTCCATCGGTTGTAGCATATACATAATACGTGTCTCCGAACTTCTTTACCGTAGGATCGGCAAAATACCCCGGAATAAAAGGATTTCCAGCTCCCGGTGAGTTCCAGGACACCTGTCCGGAAACAGCCAGTGCCGCTCCCATCAGTAAACCACTTAAAATAATCTTTCTCATAAGCTATCAGTTTAAGGATGCACCTGATTATACAAGGGTATATCTATTTCATAAAAATATTCTTTCAGCAAGCGATACATATCCGGATCGTATGCCTTCAGTTTGGTCCGGCGATTCATCGAATTGTGTACACCGTTCGGCTGTTCCGAATAACGGTTACAATTAAAGAAAGACTGCACGCACTCCGCAAAATATTCCTCTTTATTGCTGATGCAATACGTATCTTTCCACAATCCTTTCCGGATAGCATTCTGGCGGCAAGCCTCCAGACGTTCATTGAAATCCGGTTCAATGCCCACAATACCCACCGTATGGATCAAATGTGCGAATTCATGAACCAGAATGCTTTCGCCTTCATAACGGTCACCCGGCAAAGCCAGTACATTCTCTTCTCCGAAACTGGCCGACAGGCTGTCTTCCGGGGCACCACCGAAACCTCTGGCCCGACGGTTCCAGAAAGCAATATTCTCCGGTGAATTACATATATGTGCATATTCCGGCAAATCGCACACTTCCTCATGTTCACCAATCACCATCACGTGGCAACCACTCTTCGCCATCTGCCGTTTCACATCCGGCCGTTTGGCCAGCATGAGTGAAACTACCTCATACGTTTTCAGCAAGGCTGAATCACGCACCTGTCCCGACGAAACGATATACAAGCCGTCTGCATCCAGGTATTTCTGATAAAACTCCGGAATTCCTTTTCCGGCAGGAACTGCCGTAGGACACGTATCACTCAAAAAAGTACGTTCCAGTTTCATGGCAAAGCCGCCGCCCGAAGCCAGATGCAGGTTCATCCGTGTATCTGCGGTCACCGCCATTTCTTTCCGTACATAGTCTTCAGCCTGTTTGGAAGCATTGACCCCATCCTGAAACAAGGTACAACGATACGTTTCTCCCTTACCCAGAAAAGAAAAATCAAGGACAACGTCCCGTTCGTCCCAGTTGGTCATTCCACCGACGTACCAGTTCATATCTTTCCTGCGGACCGTAACAATGTATTTACCCAGTTCACCGGCCAGCAGAAAAGTTGAATCCACTTCTGTCGGAACCGAACTGATAAACTCCACACACGGCTCCTCACCGATGTAATTGGTCGGTGCGTCACAAAGCATGGTAAACGGAGAATCGTGTACGATATAAGCCGCCAGCTGATGACAACGCGTTCCCATGCTCATGGGTGTATAGTACATCGGCTTAAAATCCCGACGAGTCGCATTACGCATGGCTCCCGGTGTATAGTCTACGTATCCGGCCATCATACGGATATAAGGGAAGGTCACATCATAAAGCGGCATATTACGATCCACCTCACTCCACTTCATTTCCTCCATGCCGAACACGCTTTCGAAATTGACCACATTCGGATATGTACGGTTCATCCCCGTAGGTTTATAGATTCCGTGAAAATCCAGCATCAATTTATATTGGGCAGCTTTCCCGGCAATCCGATAAGCCATTTCCACAGCTGTCTGGTCGTCGCGGTCCAGAAAATCCACCTTGAAACCCTTGATTCCCATTTCCGCATATTTCCGACAAGCCTCATCCAGCTGTGCATCCAGTACATTGAATACTGTCCAGAGTACCAGATCCACCCCTTTACTTTTGCCATACGCAATCAGTTCCGGCAGATTCAATGCCGGAATCACCTCCAGCATATTGCCGCTCTTCGGATCGTACCATCCTTCATCCAGTACGACATATTCCAGTCCCCAGCGCGAAGCGAAATCAATGTAGTATTTATAGGTATCCATGTTAATGCCCGACTCAAAAGGAACTCCCTTCAGGTTCCAGTCGTTCCACCAGTCCCAGGCCACCTTTCCCGGTTTTACCCAGCTGCAATCACCGATACGGTTAGGAGAAGCCAGGGCATACACCAGGTTATTGACCGGCATCTGCGTATCGTTTTCCGTAATGGCCAATACACGCCACGGATAAGTACGTTTTCCCTGCACCTTGGCAATATAGTTTTCTGTCTCGGCCACATACGACTGTTTCCGGTACGGATAAAATTCCATCTTCTTCGGATAAGGAGCAAACACACCTTTTAAACCATGATCACCGGAAGGCGTTACGAACATTCCCGGATAAGCCTCCAGGTCCGATTCCAGCAAAGTGACCTTTACATTTCCGCAATCTACCGTAACCGGCAGGAAAGCCAGTTGCCGTCTGGCCTCCGACAGAGGTTTCACATCGTATGTATTCTGAAAAGCCATGGCCATCGGCTTCTGTTCATTGGTCGTATAAGGCAGATAAGCCGTATAATCACCCGCAAAATTAAACTCAGCCAGTTCGTCTGTTATGACCAGTTCCTTACGGGCCTTTGAATAAAAACGATAAGCTATTCCTTCATCATACGCTCTGAACTGTACGCCGAAGTCTCCTTTCAGCTTCAAGTCCATTTCGTTGCACACAGCCCGAAACGACTTGAAGCGATAAAAAGGAGACTGGACCTGCTGCTCCAGCCTTTTTACCCTGTTTGAAACAACCTTTACGTGATCAACCAAACCAGGTTGATTTCCTAACCCTATACGATTACGATTTAAAATAAGAGAGTCTTTATGATAAATGGAATAATATAATCCGGCTTCATCGGCCGATATTTCAATCTTCAGCCTTTTGTCGGGAGAAAAAAGCGTATAGTTTTTCCCCCATCCTTTTCCCACTGAGCAAAAGCAGAGAAGAAACAAAAAAGTAACAATATTTTTCATAATAATCAGTTTTTCCGTTAATTCCTAACCGTGAACAAAGTAAAAGAAAAATATCCATACCTCGTACAAAAGACGTCCGAAAGCATACGATTATCATCTATCATAAGATTTGTAACAAATTGTCAAAGAACTAGTTGGACGATTTTTTCATCGGATTGGACGATTTTTCTTTTACAAAATACTGGTTGAATACAATACCCAGGACAATCAGGCACAGGCCTACATACGTTGTCAGTACGATTTTCTCACCCAAAACTACCGATATAAAGAACAGCGACAAGAAAGGCGACAGGTAACACAGCTGATTGACCAATGCCGGATTGGTAGTCTTGCGCATGGCCAGCCCGAAAAAGATAAACGGAATACCCATTTCGAATCCGCCTACATACATTCCCGACAGGATACCCGGTACAGAATGGATGTCCATCCCTGTGATACATGCTCCGGCTGACAAATATACAGAGCCAAACAGGAAAGTAACAAACAATGCAACACTTCCGTCCACTTGGTTCCTGTTTCTGTTATTAATCATCCAGTAAGTAGCCCAAAGCAACGCACTCAGTGCCGCCAGCAACAATCCTTCTACAGATACCTGCATATCGCCAGAGTTTCCTGATCCGAACGAAATCAACGCCACTCCGGCCAGCGAAACAAACATGCCAATATACTTTCTGGCCGGTATGGGCTGACCGGCAAAAAGTGCCAGCAGAACCAGCAGTACAATGGGCCACGCATAATTAATGGGCTGAGCCACCTGAGCCGGCAACAGTTCGTATGCCGTAAAAAGAACCAGGTAATAAGCCACCGGATTCAGCAGGCCCATGGCCGCAAAATAAGCCCATTGCCTCGCAGACAACTGAAAGACAAGTGTCCATTTCCGCTGGAAAGTCAGAAGTATCGCAAAAATGATCCACGAGGTCAGACAAGCCACCCACAACATCTCGAAATGAGACAGATAGCTGAGCGCAATCTTAAAGGCTGTGGCTACAGTCGACCAACTGAGCACTGCCAGACAAGCATAGACAATGGATTTCTGTTCATCTTTCATCGGAGTTCCTCCACTTCATCGGTAGTTAAAGGTATCTTTTTCCCGAGACGCCGTGCGCCTGTTTCCGTAATCAGATAATCTTCTTCGTTACGCAGGCCGGTAAAATTCCGGTAACTTTCCAGCTTTTCATAATTGATAAAGTCGATAAAACGATTCTCCGATTTCCAGTAATCCATCAGTTCCGGAATGAAATAAATACCCGGTTCTATGGTCAGAACGAATCCAGGTTCCAGCTTCCGGGCCAGACGTAGCGACTTCCGCCCGAACTGTGTACTCTTCGGTTGTCCGTCATAACCTACCCATACTTCACCCAGATTCTCCATATCGTGCACATCCAGTCCCATCATGTGTCCCAATCCACAAGGGAAAAACATAGCGTGCGCTCCCTGCTCCACGGCATCCGCCGGATTTCCTTTCATCAAGCCCAGTCCTTTCAGGCCCTCACAGATTACCCGACAAGACAAATCGTACACATCCCGGAAATAGACTCCCGGCTTCAAGGCATTCACCGCAGCCTGATGTGCAGCCACCTGAATGTCGTAAATATCTTTCTGGCGGCTGGTGAATTTCTTCCCGGCACAGACGGTAGACGACATGTCTCCGGCATAACCCATTTCCGTTTCTGCCCCCGCATCCACTAACAGCATATCCCCTTCCTTCACGGTATGCCCGTAATAATGATTGTGAAGCGTCTGTCCGCACACCGTAGCAATGGTCGGGAAAGAAAGGCGACACCCCTGTGCCTGTGCCACTGCCTCCAGAGCAGCCGCCGCTTCATATTCTTTCATGCCGATACGCAACATGCGCATCACTTCCAGATGCATGTCTGCTGTCACGTTACAAGCCCGTTCAATCTCCGCAATTTCTTCTTCCGTCTTGTAATTTCGCAAACTGACGATTCCCTTGATAAACGGTACGGAAGGTATTTCCGCTCCCGGCTTTATATCCAGCAAATCCATCAGCTTCAACCGATGTTCGGCACGATAAGTAGGCAGGTAATGTACCATCCGTTTTTGTGCCACCGCCTTCTGCACGTACGTTTTCAGTGCAGCAAGCGGCAATGTTTCCGTGACCCCTACCCGCTGTGCTTTTTCATGCAAAGTAGGCTGTGTACCCATCCATACAATATGGTCAATGGTCAGTTCATCACCAAAAATGATTTCACGTCCTTCATCGATGTCGATCACGGCAGCCAGTCCGGCATACGATAGCCCCCAGAAATACAGAAATGAAGAATCCTGCCGGTAATCGTACGTATTGTCCTCATAATTCATTCCACACTCGTCGTTCCCTAAAAAGAGCAGCAGGCCCGAGCCCACACGCTCCTTCAATTGCCGCCTGCGGGCGACATACGTTTCTTTTGCAAACATATCCCAATAAAATTAGTTCTTTAAATCGGTTCCTTTCAGTCTGATGCGGTAAGGCCATTGTGCATCTTTTTCACCGCTATTCGGCCTTGGATTCATCCAGTGCTCTTCAGGAGCTCCCATCACAACCAGCCATAAATACGCCAGTTTTTCATTTTCGGGAACATTGAATGCAAGCTTTCCCTTCCTGTCGGCCTTCATCTCGCCGTATATACTCTTACCGTCTTTTTTCACAGCCACGAAGCCATACCTCCAGCCGGCCTTTTCCGGATTGACAGAAACATATCCTTCCTGACTGCCTTTCAATCCTTCAAACTGTACTTCGATCTTTGTTCCGGACTCAGGAACAACCAGCGGAATGGCATTGAATCCGTAATTCTCCGGACAGTTCTCCGGGGCCACCTGATACCATCCACCTTCCTGAGAAAGCATAGCCGTTTGATACTGATTGGCATAAGCACGTGTATTCTTCCACACACGGTCAAAATCCATATTGACCAAATGGCGGCATGCATCAAACATCTCATCACAAAAGGCAGCCTGCGACAATCCCGTCACACGCTGATAAGTCATCACGGGATCTTCTCCCCTCTTTCCCTGACGAAACAGCTCACCGATAATCGGACGTCCATGCTTCATGCCCCAGTATTCCAGAATATAAGGCGAATGATAAATATTCTCCAGATGCAGGTAAGCCTTGTGCGTCAGTTTCGTAAATGCCTCCCAGTGATATTTCTCGTCCGAGATCCAGTCCGGATTTACCTGCCACAACATCCATTGGGAAGCCATCTCGAAAAAACCGGATCCGCCCCAGGCCTCTCCTTGTCCGTCACAGGTAATTTGTGACTGGAAACTGTGTCCCAGTTCATGTGCCACACAGTTCAGCCGCTCATCCTGAATACGGTTCGGAGCCACCCATAATGCTCCTATCTGCTGGTCGTAATCACCTCCATACGCAGTTCCTTCCAGCGAATAGTTAATCATGACCATCATCCGGTATTTATCAGCCAGTGAGCCGGGTTTGATAAACTGAAGCGAATCGCGGAAGAAGGTATAAAACGTCTCCAGCTTGTCGGTCAGATTATCCAGATCCACGTGCATGTCGTGTCCGTCCAGTTGCGGCGGATTCGACAGATCGTTTCCAAAACCTTTTTCCCAGAAAACCGCCAGATTATCCGTACAGCAAAGCCGGTGATAGCTCCACTTGGAATCCGGATTATGAAGATCCATGCCCTGCAAATCCTTGGGAATATAGATCTCCTTTCCTTTTACATTGCCACAAATTTCCTTTGGACAAACAGCCTGTCCAAAAGAGTAAAGCCAAGCCTTTGTTTTGATTGAAATCAGAATGGAACACAAAACGTTTCC